>JAFQFS010000050.1 GCA_017398585.1 Clostridia bacterium | reverse complement strand
TTGAACGGTGTGCGAGTGTTCAATTTGCTCGGCCAGAGTGTTTTGTACACTGCTATTTGGAGTTTAGTTTATCAGGTTTCCTCCGACTTAGGTCAGTCATGATTTATTTGGCGGTTACGCACCGGCTACAAAAAACTACGGAAATGTAGCCATTTTGTAGCCGGTGAAAAAGCAAAACCCCGAAAAATCGCATAAAATCGTGGTTTTTCTGCGTTTTTCGGGGTTATTTGAAACTTAGGGTATCATTCCCACTCGCCAAATGAAATCGGGTTCTAAACTTTTCTGTATGGGCGATTTGATCTCATTTGGTTTTATTTGATGTGTTTGATGTGTAGTATCCGTATTCTATAGGGTATATGACTTTCTGCTATCAAACAGCTATCGGCGAATGCTATCACTGCCTGGAAAGCTTGGTTTAAGTATCTGTATTATACCACATTATACGGACCAATGCAAGTCTTTTACCTGGACAATGGATACCGTTCCGGAAGAATGGTATAACGAAGCAGATACAGAGCATCTGCACGATTCACTTCCCCGTCACCATTATAGTCAACATCAGCTGCATTGAGCGGATATTCTTCCGGAGATGTAAGATATGCCAGGAAATACTGTACATCTTTCACAGATACTGTTCCGTCTTCGTTGAGGTCGCCCGTAATATTTTCTGAAGCCGCACTCTCCAGTTGAACAAATCCCATCAAACCGGTATTTCTGTCAACAGTGCGTATATAGCCATTCGAAAAGTCCGCGGAATGTTCGTCGGCGGCATCAATATATACATCATCTTCCAATGTAAGCACATTATTGAAATCCATATCAATAACATTCCATCTTCGCAGCATATTACCGTCGCCATCTGTGATATAGTTCATAACCAGTGCATATCCTTCTGCAAACTGTGCCGCATAATCCCAGTAGGAATCCACAGCAATCTCACCGGAAGTATTGATGTAAGTATATCCTTTGTTATCAACACATACTACAGCCAGAGACTCATGAAACTCTTCCGCCGATACTACGTCCTCAACAGAAAGTTCCACAACTCGGTTTCCGTTTTTATCAGCATAGAAGAACTCTGTACCGTCATATACCGCAAGTTTTCCTTCCGAATATCCTCCGACATAGTAGGCAGTAAGCGTAGCAGAAACAGTACCGTCTGTTTCAATCAGATACACGTAATCTCCGCTATAACCGACAAAAAGTCCGTCTTCCGCATCATGGATCAGATCGTATTCAAACGCAGTCAGAGGAACATTATCCGTTGTCAGAATTCCGTATGCCGTTCCGTCGGAAGCTATGATATGTTCTCCCGTCACAGACAGAACAGGATTATAGATTTCTGTAACCGCAGAACGTGAATACAGAGAATATGTACTGTCCTGCCCGATCGTATACGGTGTCCACACAGAATCGGAATACAGCAGCACTGTATCCGACATATCGTACTCGATGTCATCATATATACAATCAACAATAAAGTTTCCGGAAGTATCAATCAGACCGTATTTCCCGTCCTCGTCAACAATGACACACTTACCGCCAAGGAATTCTCCCGCCCAGATATAACCGATAAAAGCGAAGGAATATCCGTCAAGACGCGTAAAGGTGATTTCGTGCTTGTCCGCATCATAGATCGCAACGATTTCTTCCGAGTAATCTCCGAACCCGTCCTGATTGGTAGAATAGTGCTGATTGTTCTGCGTATCCACGAGGGAATAGACTCCATTATTATAAACGGTTGCGTAATTATCCTTGAACTGACGGACATATTCGTAAGTCGGTTCGTAGACTCTCAGCTTTGCACTTGAGTCAGAATCGCTTTCAGGAGTATCCGGCACAGTACCATCGCCGAGAACATCGGAATAAACATTGATTCTTCCGCTGAATGCATGATTCCACGGAGTATAGACTCTTACGTAATATCTTCCTGCCGAAAGTTCAGGTGAATAGGTATAATTTGCCCCTTCACTCATATCATATCGGAATAATACCGTATCCTGTCCCTGATATAATTCGTATTCGATATGCCCTTCAGATGTGTTCATGATATATATATCTGCAACACCAATTTCCGTCATATCAAATGAAAAATATATGTACTCATACAATCCCTCAAAAATATATGAAACATCCGTATCCGTGATATGAAACGCGGAGGAAAAACCAGAGTCTTTCATTATAGGTTCTATCGCCAGAGATGTAATACATAATGTCCCTGTAGCATCAGAAGTGTTCAGGGGGTACACTTTCACATAATATGTTCCCCATTCTAACGAATGATATCCGATACTATACGAGAGATTCGCCTGCACAATATATTCATCGACAAGAGAATATTGTGAATCATACAATTCAAACTTTATCGCAGAAGAAGAAGTTGATACGAGTTCCGCACCAAAATCCATATCTCCCTGCAGGAAGAAAGTATAATATTTCACTGCACCGTTAAAAGACAAATCAATAACTTCTCCACTGATATGAAGTTCTTCCGCCGATTCAAAACCAGGGTCAGTCAATTCCAAGTTATCCCCTACTACCACGCTTACTGTATCGCTGTAGGTAGCTACTTTACCATCATATGTCTCTGTAACATTTCCAGTAATCGTTGCAGTTCCTTTTTTCATAGCAGTAATGATTCCGTTGTCAGAAACTTCTACAACACTGCTGTCATCACTCTGCCAGAAAACCGTCTGGTAATCTGCATCTGTGGGAGTAAATATAGGAGTCAGCTGATAAGTATCCCCAACCTGGAGTTCCAATAAGGATTCTTCAATCTGGAAGTCCTGTAAAGGAATATATTTTGGATTTGCCAAAGGAACATCATTGTTGATACTCAGACTGCCACTGATTGCATTATCTCCTGTTGAAAAGAATCTTATATAATATACGCCGGGGGTTGCCTGCAAAGTATGTAACATACCATTTGCTTTAGGCATAACATAGGAATATATAAGCGAATAATTCTCATCGAATAATTCCCACGCCAATTCACCCTGAGAACCGTTTGAAAGGCTCAAATGGACATTAAGCTGTTCCATCGGCTTAAAAACAAAGTAACAATAAGTTCCTTCAGCACTAAACTTATATGAAGTTTTTACGTCAAGGATCGGTTCTGCTGATGCAAATCCGGGGTCTTTCAATAAAGTTTCCTCTGCCGCAAAATTGATACACAGCGTTCCGGAAGCGGTGTTTCCGAAAGCCGGGTATACTTTGATATAGTATGTCCCCTGAGGCAGCGGATACCATCCGCTGCTGTAAGAGTCATTGGCAGGAGCAGTGAATTCCTCCATGAGGGAAAAATCGGAATCATACAGTTCGTATTTGATTTTCACGGATGAAGTTGAGACAACCTCTGCGGTAAAATTGTCTTCCGCAGTGTGGGTGAAGGTGTAATACTGATATGCACCGTTGATGTTAAGGTCAACAATGCTCCCGCTTTCGGCGATCGGAACTGCGGACGAAAAACCGGGGTCAATCATTGTTGTTACGCTTATTACGGCATTATCCTCCGCATTCAGCGGATAGGTCAGAAGCACGCATAGTAGGGATAGTATGAGGATAAATGATAGTAGTCGTTTCATGTTGGTTCTCCTGTGTGATTCAGAAAAAATCTTTAGTTTTTAAATTAGTTGTTTGCATAAAACTTCATGAATAGACAATTAACGTAAGGTTACTAGTATCAACTACTTTTCCTTTCCCAAACCTCTTAACATATCCTCCATATCGCCCGTAATTAGGATATATATTCCCCCACATATTACCTAACCCAAACATTGATGTTAATATATCTTCAGGCCGTAAATCAAATTGAATATTAGAACACGCTCTTTCTCCAAGAAGTATATTCAACCCTTTATGATATTCTTCAACATTTATATCATATTCAATATACTTATTAACATACGTGGAATACTCAAAAGATGTACAAATCCAAAACACATCCCAACGTTCGCTGTTAACCGAAAGCCATTCGGTTCGCATAGGAGTATTACCTGTCAACAGGTTTAAAACTTGTCTATTATCTAATACCGTATAACAAGTTACATAAAACGGTGAATATCTCGTTCCAGCAGTATGAGGAACATACCATCGTGTAAAATGAAGTCCCATCCCAATTTCATTTACGTATAAATAACTATCTGTCATCATATGATTATTGGTTATTGAAAATGAAGTGTCTTGGATGTTGCCGTAAGAATCTTTTGTTATCATTTCCATCACATATAATCGGCTTACATCATATTTGTTGAACTCTACAAGATTCGTGATTATCTCATTAGACTCCATTTTTTGATACGTCGTCATTTTATCCCAATTTTCAATCACACCATCATAATTATTGGCTTTCTTGAAAGGATAACCATATAATAAAATATTCATATAGTAATTATCACTTAATGAAGATGTGTCTGGAATTTCTTGGAGAAAACCACATTCATTGAAAGTCCAATTTGAAATGTCTTGTTTTTTTAATTGCTCAATCTCATCTTCAAGTTGACCTACAATTCTATAATCATATTCATCGCTGGATTCGAGATAGTCTATCACTATTCCGTTATAGTAAATTTGCATACCTCGCCATACCTGATAATAAGATTCAATTACACATGCATCATGATAACTTCCATTATATGACATGAGTTTTGATATATATGAATATCTGGTATCATACAATATCCATCCGTAAAGAGCGAGTAATTCTTTGCTATTAACATTCTTTGTTAAACCCGATACAGTTCCTATTGCTTTGAGAATAACATCGGTTGCTTTAGCTATAACAACAATTTCAGGAAGTACCAGAGCAACTATATAGCTTGCAGTTTCCTCGCCCGTTTGAGACAATACAAAATCAAATAAACAATTCGAAAATGCAGTCACCTTATTTAAATAGTCTACTTCTAGTTCATCTATCACTTTTATTATATTCTCATCGCCCATGAATATATCTCTCAAAACCTCAAAATATTCTAATTCAGCAGCTATTCTAAAGTTAGTATATGCATTATATGCTCGAACTGCCTCAAAGACAGCACTAATTACAGTGCCACGAGCATTTTTTGCCAGTTGATCAATCATACCATTAGATACACATTTCCAATTTAGCCCCTCATCAAATACCTCGGATATTTTAGATATTCTTGATGAAATCACTTTGTAACATTCATCACCTAATTTCGAAAAATCTTCCCCATAGATCTCCCCTGCAGTGTCAACAAATTCAAAAATTACTTCAACGATATTATTAACATCATCCTGAGTATTAATTTTTGTATCATGTAATGTATTATTATTGTCAAAACTCGGAGGAATTTCAGAAATAGCAGTCTGTAGTAATTCGTATTCTAAATCGAATAGGTATGCTTCAGTATTAAAAAGTCGTTCAATATTATTAAAAATTATTCCCTTTCCACTAAGCCCATTCCTTTGAAGTTGATCATACCATCCATATTCCTTACTCCAATAGTCGCAAAAATATTGAGCAAGATAATATTCATTTTCAAATATCTGTTTTGCTTTCAATTCAGATTCATCTAAAGCCAGCACCGCATCGTACATTGCTTGTACATATTGTTGAATATTTGATGTTCCCTCACTGGGATTTTCTTGTTTGATTTCCTTTTCATCCAACACACTTTCCTTCACAAATCCATACCAATATCCTCCACTGCTTCTAGCCGAAGCTCCTCCACTGATCGGATACTCTACCAGACAGCATCCATTCAACTTTCCAATAATCGTAATCTTATCTCCCGCAAATATCGTGCGAATAGAACTTTTATTCCCGTTGACATACTGTACGCCATACGGTGTTCCATCTTTGCGTACATTCGTGTAAGCATAGGATTTTTCCTTGGCAATGTATTCTGTCGTGTCCGTAAATGTACCATCATTGACCAAGTACCAACAGCAGTTGCATACCTTGCCGCCCTCTGTAAGGTCGACAAACTTATGTTCCTCCGTACGGATTTCCGGCTTCTCTTCTACGATTTCCAGACCGCAGCCCTCACAGGTAGAGGTAATCTCAACCTCCATTCTGTGTCCATTGCCGGTGTTTGTATACGAAAGAACACGTTCCGAAGAAGGATTCTTCTTTTCATGCGTACAGCTCAGCGTAAACGTAGCAAATGCGCTGCTTTCCGACCACTGTCCGGCATCCTTCCGCGCAGTAATCTGAATCTTCCATGCATTGTTGTCGCGCACCAGATACGAGCCGTCCAGCGTATATTCGCACTTTCCGCGAATTTCTTCTCTCACAACCGTCTGTTCGTTGTGAATAACCTCAAGAATATAGCTGTCCACATCCGTGTTCTGCGGTTTGCTCCATGTGATCCGCAGATTCTTGCCTTCATCCTGTACCGAATTGTTTTTAGGCGCGAGAACAGAGAAGGTGCCGATTGTATCGCCCTTCTGACAGTAGAAGCTGATATTGTATGTGTTATATTCGATATCACCGATCATCGAGTAGAATGTAAGCATACGTTTCGCACCGGTTGCGTCATTGCCGCCGGCGTAGTTTACTTTCTGTGTTACCGTCCATGTACGGTTGTCCCCGGAATCGGTATATCCGGTTGTCCATGTATTGATGACGAATGAACCTGCCCCGTCCTTCATTCGGAGTGCTGTGACATCCGTGGAAGTAACAACTTCAAATTCCACTTCCGTTCCGCCGATAATCACCTTATCTGCGCTTAATCCAACGATTTCCGCAGATTTGATGATCGCCGTTGCTTCAGATTTTGCCGCAACAGTAATCTTCTTTTCCGCAGTCGCACTGGAAAGATAGTTGTCCGTATCCTTGCTCATTGCCTGTACATAGATCGTGCAGTTATACGAAGAACCATTGCTCAGCTTTTTGAAAATGGACGCAGGAATAGAATACGATCCCTCCGAAGCATCTGCCGTCATTTTTGTGGAATATCCGCCCACAGAAATGCTGTAGTAATCCACTGCGGAATCGTAGTTCCAGGAAATTATGTAGTTTTCACCGTATTCGAGAGTGCTTGTCCCGTTCAGCTGAGGAGTATCCAGTGTTATTTTGGAATCTGCCGAAACATAAAGACTGGATTTTCCCAGTAAAGTCGCGGAAGTAGCTCCCACAGTTTTTGCATAAACACTGATCGTATATGTCCCGGCTTCCGTGAGACCACTGTTAGCAGGACAGAGCGCTGGAATATCCGCCAGATCAAACTCGCTGTCATTCAGCGAATCCGAATAGAGTTCACCGGAAGTTCCGCTGGATGTATTCACAGCTTTGACAAGGATTTCTGTCAGATCGTCTCCGTTGCCGTCCACAGTCCCCTTCATAGTAAAGGAACCGTCCCGCGGAATTGTGGCATGAGAAAGTCTGTAGCCGCTGATGGTAGGAACAGAAGCTTCCACATAGACTGTAATTGCAGAATATTCGCTCTGTGACCAGTTATCCGCAACGGCATATACAGAAATCGTGTATCTTCCTTCTTCTGCAAAATAGGACGCCGGAATCACGGTAGATTCACTGGATTCTTCAAATTCGTCGCCTACCTTACCATCGTCATTATGGACATAAATAATATAAGATATATCGATATCCTCCGGTGCATTTTCAGGTCTTTCCCATGCAAGCTCAAAGGAAGAATTCACGTCAATATTCTGATAGGACTCTGTGATATACTTGATATTTTCGAGGTTCCCTTCCGCTTCAATGGTAATCTCGGCAGAAGCAAAACAGCCGTTCGTTCTTAATTCATTTCCATTGCTGTCAACAGGATATGCAAATACAGTTCTGGTTCCTGCTTTACGGAATCCGCTGTATGAGCAGACAAATTCTCCATTCGAACCAGTTACAGTTGCGATCTTTGTGGAATTCATGTAAAATACCACAGTATCTGTATTTTCAGCATACGCCGTAAAGGTATAGGTAGTGTTCATATCTCCTGCAGGAGGGTCGGGAACAACGGAAGTAACACACGGTGTTTTCGTATCATCCTCGATTACAGTTACATTCAGAGTTTCTTCACATTCACTTTGCTTGTAACCGTCTGCATTGGCGTATACAGTAATCGCAACAACCTCTGCGTTGGCAAAACATTTACTCGGAATTTCAAACCAGGTATCTGTCGTAGAGCCGACTTCTGTGGTATTGGAATATTCCCAGACAAATATGCTGTATGTCGTTCCGTCAGGCGCATTAGCAGGGGCATCCCATTCGAGCATATAGGAGGAGCCTCTATTAACAGTTGTATTGGTATTGGTAATCTTGAAAGAATCCAATTGAATTTCTTCCTGTATTTCTTCATCAGGTTCTATACGCACCGTTTTGGACACCTGTTCAAATTCCTTACCATATTCGTCAGAATATGCATGGGCTGTAAAAGTATAAACACCTGGCCTCATGAGAATCTCATGAGGCACATATTCGCCTTCAACATCAAGCTCCCCTTTCAAAGGTTCATCAGAACCAGTGGGAATGCTACCGTCCTTTATGGAAGAATAATCAAATGTGTCAACACTGATATTCGGTTCTCTTAAATACACCGCATCATCAGCAGAAGGATCTTCTTTGTTTTGCTCTTCATAATATTTTTCTTCTGATTCATAATATGCCACACCGATGCTTACAGCATTGATTTTATATCCATCACCATCGGCTACGCCGAAAAATGTGATCTTCTCTCCTTCAGTAACGGTTGTCGGAGAAACATTGAAAGTGATTGTGGGATGATGTTCTTCTTGTTCCGGGATATCGCTCCCCTCTTGAGTCACTTCGACTTCGGTCTCACAATTGTCAGTTTCAATATATATTGTTCCTCTATTGGCACTTGAAGATGTATTCTCACTGATTGTTGTTACAGTAACTGTTGTTGTATTAGTGTTACCAGTTGTTATCGTTTTACTGTCAGGTTCACAGGTAACCCACTCGGGATAGTCCAACTCCCATGATTCATTTGATTTTATTTTAAATGTCTTTATATCACCAGACTCTGATGAAAAAGTTAAACTATCCTCTGTAACCTCAAGATGTGGTGTATAATCTATCCCAGATTGTGTTACTTTTAATTGATATTTAAAATCATATTTTTTATTTTGTAAATTAACATATGCAACTCGATCTTCTGTTTTATCATAATTGCTAACTTTTACTTTAACTTCAGTACTACCTGTACCTGAATCAGGAGAAAAAGTTAACCATGAAACACTTTCACCTATTGTCCAACTTAAATCATCATTATTTGTCTCAACATCAATGTAATATGTATTGGATTCACTGGATACCTGCATATCATTTTCCGAAAAATTAAGATACATTTCATCATGGACAGAAAATTCATTACTTATTGAAAATGTACCTCCACCAATCGGATCACCCAAATTATCTAAAGGAATAACTGTAACTCTATATTCACCACCATACTCAAATAAATCGCGATCTACTGAAACTATTTCACTTTCTGTAATGGTTTCAAATATATCACTGTAGTCAGATAAATCTGTTATTGTTACCCAATGTTGTACCGCATCCGCATACTTTTCATAGAGAATATTATATGGCTGTGACATATCTTCCAGCCAATATGTATCTCCATCTTTAGGTACAGATATTGAAAACTCAGCTGCCCCAGCCTCAATCGGCGGCAGTATCTCCAATATCATCGTCATAACCATAACGAATGAAAGCAATCCGCTGATGAATTTGTTTTTTCTGCTGTTCATCATAAATTTCTCCTTCAACTAAAATTTAGTTTTTGTAGCCCAAATTTGTTGCTTCAATTATAACATACTGTGAACTTTTTGTCAATTCTGTCATGGGTCTACGAAAAATCGCCCGTACCGACAGATTCAACTCTGCCGACACGGGCGATTTTCATTCAGTCAAGCCGCTTATACTCTACCACAGCCTTCAGATACCTCTCCGGATCCCCGTTCAGTACCAGCTCCGCACATTCCAGCGGCGCATTGTAGATCAGCCAGTCCAGCTCACTCCGCTGATACATATTATCCGCCCCCTCGTTCTCCACAGCAATCGTATCAATCGCGATCACTGTCCCATCATCTAACCCCAACTCAACACAGGCGGTGTCCAGTCCATATTATATTCGCACTTCCGTATCTTCTTCATACCATATTTCCTCCCATACCTCTTTTCTTCGCCAACTCACTTGCCGCCTTCTTCCGTTCCGCCGTGTACGATGCCGTCAGCCGGAAGCCAAACCGTTTTCTATCCACCTCAAACGCCATACCGCCGATTCCGTTATCATCAATCAGTCGGCACAGCTTTGGATAATCCTCCGCAAACTTCGTCAACCTCTTTTTCAGATCGGCGTTATGCGTAAATACATTCACACGCTCGCTGCTCTCATCAAAACTTACGATTGTTTCCTTCTGTGACTTTCTCATGAAACCTCCCTGATTTTTCAAAATTTTCACCAAGTCTACACCTGGCTTTTCTGCTGTTTTTCCCAATGGGAGAAGTCGTTTTAATATCCTGTTCGGTTCAACCTCTCCCATCGGAAATTTCCCGTTTTCTCCAGATCAAGACGTTACTGCCGTTCCTGCTGTCTGCGATGGCCATGCCGAATAAACAGATTCCGTAAATTCTTCGCATCAATAATGGAATCATACCACCGGACTTTCTCACGCAGTTCTGCATTTTCTCTTTCCAGTCCGGCACGATCCAGTTTACCGATGACCGATTTATACTCCAACAGTTCCGCCTTCACCGCTTTCAGTTCCGCCGTCAGATCGGCAATCATCTTCTTTGCTTTGTCCAGTGCCTTTTGCAATTTCGATTCCTTCTTCTCCTGCACAACATACTTGTTCGCGGCAGATTTCAGCAGATCATAATCCGCTTTCTCCACGGCTACCTTCGAGGTCAGCGGAATCGGCTTGGCTTCTATCTGCTCAATACGTTCGAGATTAGTCTCCTGTTTTTCAATCTTCGCTTTCTTCTTTTCAAAGCCGGCAGTTTCCTTAGCCTGCTGTTCCTGCAGTTCTTCTAACCGAGCCTGTTCCTGCCCGATCTTGAACTGCATCACGGTCAGATGTTCTTCCGTCGATCCACGTTCCCCGCGCTCCACATCCTCATAACCAGCGGCGCGCATATGGTCGAAGAAATCGTCCTGCAGCTGACTGTACGACTTTTTCAGCACCGGCTTCCCGTTCTTCTGTAAAATCGGATTTCCCATTTCATCAACTGCCGGTTTCGACAGCCATTTCTTACTGCTGCTGACCTGCATGATCGTTTCCTTGACCGTTCCAACCAGTGACGGGTCTTTGCACCGCTTCGTCCACAGCACCTGTTTTTCGACCACCGGGATGTAGACAACGTGCAGATGATAGTGGAACACATCCTTCCCGAGAGCTTCCGACATCGCCCGGTTCCGCTCGTCCGCGTGCATGACTGCTGACAGGATGTATTGCTCACCGCCGACGATTTCGACTGCGGATTTGTACGCATCTTCGTAAAACTTCTTCGCAAACTCATACCCGCCGTGATTGTGGAAGTACGCCGAGTTCACGTCGAAGATCAGCTCCCCGTAATGGTCGGCATCCTCCTTCAATCCTCTGGTCGAGATCGTTTTCGACGCTTCCATCTGTGCAAACATTTCGCGGTAACTTCCCGTCGGCGTCTTATAGTGGACATTGTACGCCGTTCGTCCCGGCATAATATCCTCGTTTCTGTATGAATCTTTTTCACGTTCGTTGTGTCTTTGTGTATTTGAAATTTTCGTTTCTGACAGGTTGACGTTTCGCACTGTAGTGCGGTCAATTCCGTCGTTTCTTGCCATAGAATTCCTCCAATCTCAATTTTGTAAGCTGAACTTTATTCACGGGGATGCACTTCTGCGGAAGTGTAATAACCTACTATAACACTTTCATCTGCTCTGAGGATCAGCTGCAAAGTGCCGTGGGCTGTCTGCGGACAGGGGGCAAGTGTGCGGACTTTGCGAAGTCCTCTGACGGCTGCTATGTGTCCCACATTTCACCCGTCATGGTCGGTGCTCCTCTGCGGATGACCACCTCCCGGGCAGAAATGAAACCTATCTTCCATTCCTGCCTGCCCGCTGCGGCGGGGATTTGGGGCTTGTGTCGCACGACATCCGTGTACCGCGACGATCCGCGACGGTCGCAACGGTGTTTTGTGTACCGTCAAATAGACCGTCGCAATCGTCGCGACCGTCGCGCTTTACATGATTACAACATCCACTACCATGTAGGTAAGCGTGATTTTTCTTCCGCTGTGCTTCGGTTTGTTCTCATACCGGATGTTGTATTCGTCCATCAGACGGCTTGCGTTCACGTTCAGATGCTTCGTCAGCGTGTTCGCCGCCATGCCGTTATTGAGCGTTTCCGCCAGCTCGCTCGGACTGCCCGTCCATTCCCGATTGTCCGCTGACACCAGCCGTGCCACCGCTTCCAGTGTCGGATCGGGCGGAATCTTCCACATCTCCGCTTCCGCGTGGTCGAGCGTCCAGATCAACCGCTCCTGATCTTTTACGAGGTGCAGTTTCTGATCCGGCTGATCCCGCCCGACGATATCCAGTGTGGCTCTGCCGTCCGTGCGTTTTTCCTTCTGCATCAGCAACGCACCGTCCGCACATCCGAGAAGTCCCGTGGTGCCGGAGATCATTTCAAAATTATCTCCGGCAGGCTGTTTTCGGGTATGATGGACAATCAAAACGCAGATTCCGTGATTGTCCGCGAACTTTTTCAGCTTGCTGATGATTTCATAATCGTTTGCGTAACTGTAGGAATCTCCGCCAACCTCGCGAACCTTCTGTAAGGTATCCACGATGATGAGTTTGGTATGCTCATGCTCCTTCACGAACAGTTCAAGCTGTTCATCCAGTCCGTTACCAAGCTGTTTCGCATTGGTGGCGAAATAGAGTGTGCTTACCTCCGACACGCCGAACATCCGGAACATACGCTCCTGTAACCGCTGGTAATCATCCTCCAGTGCCAGATACAGTACCGTCCCCTGCCGGACATCGTACTCCCAGAGTTTCTGTCCCGTACTGACGTGGTAAGCAATCTGCGCTACGAGGAAGGATTTGCCGATTTTCGGTGCACCCGCAAGGATGTATGCCCCTGCACAGAGCAGTCCATCAATCACCGGCGGCCTGCTGTGATACACGGTTTCGTAGAGTTCACCGAGGGAAACCGTGTGCAGATACGCCGGATCGTTCTTGCGAAGTGCTTCCCGGTACAACTTTTCCATTTCCTCCACGGAAATTTCGTCTTCCTCGTTGATTTCTTTGATACAATCTGGTATACTATTATTGTGATCTACATTCGACTGCTCCCCATCTGCGCCAACAGACGGAATCAGGGCAGTCGTTTTTTCTTTTTCAGAATTCATTCGTGTCCTCCTTCATTCCATTCATGATTACTGCCATAAATTCAATCGTTTCAAGTAATTCCGGCGACACATCACCTCCCTTCTCAATTCTTTTCAGTTCCGCAGCCACCTCCTCATATTTATCCCGCAAAGCTTTGTACACCCGCGGATTTCCCTGTACCACCACATCCCTGCAGAGCAGTCTGCTTATAATATAGTCCTGTTTGGTCATACCGGACAGATTCACGAAAGTTTCCAGAAGCCTGTCCTCTTCCGGTGACACCCGGAACGATACATTCACGTTCCGCCAGCGTCCCTGACCATCCAGATTTTTTGCTGACATAGATTTATGCCTCCCTTTCCAGATTTAATTTATCCGCCATTTCTTTCTGCACCGTGGGGAACAAATGCGCGTACCGGTAAGTGATTTCCACGCTCTCATGCCCCACGCGGTTTCCGATTGCCACCGCCGAATATCCCATGTTGATAAGAAGCGAAACGTGGCTGTGTCTCAGATCGTGGATTCTTATGACCTTCACGCCGGACATCTTACACCCGTACTCCATCCCGCTTTTCAGCCTGTGTTTCGTCAGCGGGAAAATCCGCGCATCCCTGTCCAAACTGTAGAACTGTTTGAAATAATCCTGCATTTCGTCACAGAGGAAGTCCGGCATCTGAATGATCCGGTTGCTTTTCTTCGTCTTCGGTGTAGTAACGACATCCTCACCGCCGATCCGCTGATAGGATTTGTTGATCCGGAGCGTTTTCTTCTCGAAATCAAAATCTGCGGGAGTCAGTGCCAGCAGTTCGCCTTCCCGGATGCCGCACCAGTACAGGATTTCAAACGCATAATACAGCATGGGCTTGTCCATCATGGCGTCGATGAATTTCAGATATTCCTCCTTCGTCCAGAACAGCATTTCCTTCGTGGATTCGCTTCCCATATTTCCCGCTTTCTGCGCCGGGTTGATCTGCAAACCGTAGTATTTGATCGCGTGATTGAAGATGCAGCTGAGCTGGGTGTGGACATTTTTCAGATAATCCATCGAATACGGCTCGCCTTTGGAGGTTTTCAGCTTCCGGATTTCGTTCTGCCAGTCGATCACATCTCTTGCCGTGATTTCGGACAGCTTTCGTTTTGCGAAGTAGGGCAGGATTTTCGTCCGGATGATGTTTTCTTTCGACAGCCATGTGTTCAGCTTCAGTTTCGGCTTCACATCCTTCTCATAAAGTTCCGCGAAACTTTCGAAAGTCATGTTCACATCCGCCTGCTTCTGCATCAGAAATTCCCGTTCCCATGCCTGTGCTTCCTTCTTGGTGGCGAATCCCCGCTTGAATTTCTGCTGACGGTTCCCCTGCCAGTCCGTGTACCGGAACTGGACGTACCATGAGCCGTTTTTCTTGTCCTTAAATGCTGCCATTCGTCCCCTCCTTTTTATTTTCACGGGTTCCGTAGAATTTTTCGTAGAAGAATTTGCGGTCGATCCTTCCGGCGATAGTGATGCAGCCGGTTGCTTTCAGTTCCTCGTTCAGCCTTTTGATGAGCTTGTACGCATATGGAACCGAAACGCCCAGTTCCTCCGCAACTTCGTCCACACGCATAAAGATTTTTTCTGCCATAGGTTCTCCTTTCTGGATCCATGATTTTAATTAAACTTATATGTTTAGGATATCTATATTATACTATACATTTTTGTTTATGTCAAGTCCTGTGCAGGGGATAAAATTAAACAAATTTATTTAGAACATTATTGACAACACTAAGCAAATATGCTATAATGTATGCAAATTAAGATAAAACGGGAGTAAAAGATAACATGGCAATCGGCGAGAGAATTCACTTTTTCAGATTATTACGCGGCATGACGCAGAAGTTTTTGGGGATGTCCGTCGGATTCCCGGAAAAGTCCGCAGATGTACGTCTGGCGCAGTACGAAACCGGCACCCGTACCCCGAAAGCTGACCTGACGGCGGAGCTTGCGAAGGTACTGGACGTATCCCCGATGGCACTGGATGTTCCGAACATCGACAGCTACCTCGGTCTGATGCACACGCTGTTCACGCTGGAAGATGTGTACGGACTGAAAATCGGCGAGATCCACGGCGAAGTCTGTCTGCGACTGGATAAATTCAAGGGGAACGATTACAAAGTCCTGTTTGAGATGTTCTATTCATGGAACGAACAGGCGCAGAAACTCAAGAACAGCGAGATCACAAAAGAGGAATACGACCGCTGGCGGTATCACTACCCTGCTTTCGATCATCGTCCGGACACGGTGAAGGTTCCGCCTCAGGATTTAACGGAATAACAAAAAGGCTCTGCCGACTTCTGCGTAATACAGAAAGTCAACAGAGCCTTTGCTCTTTGTTATAGAATTGGATACACCTGCAAGCCGTCTGTCACCGATAATATAACAAATAAATCGGGATCACGGTTTGCTATCATTCTGCTATCAAATCAGCGGAAAAACTGCATTTTCTCAGGTGTACACCCGGGAAAATCACGGTTTTGCTAATTTTTTCTTATTCCCACTCAATCGTGCCGATCGGCTTGGGAGTGAGATCCATGAGCACACGGTTGATCCCTTCAACCTCGTGTGTGATGCGGTACGTGATCTTGTGCAGTACCGCGTACGGGATCTCTTCGACCGTTGCGGTCATCGCGTCCTTCGTGTTTACCGCGCGGATGATCGCCGGCCAGCCTTCGTAACGGCTGTCATCTCTCACACCGACGCTCTTGATGTCCGGAACCGCTACAAAATACTGCCATACCTTTTCCGCAAGTCCGCAGTTGTCAAATTCCTCTCTGAGGATCGCGTCCGCTTCACGCAGTGCGTGCAGACGGTCTCTCGTGATCGCACCGAGGCAGCGTACGCCGAGACCCGGACCCGGGAACGGCTGACGGTATACCATCGCGTGCGGCAGACCGAGCGCTTCGCCTACTACGCGTACTTCGTCCTTGAACAGCAGCTTGATGGGTTCGACCAGTTCAAACTTCAGGTCTTCCGGCAGACCGCCGACGTTGTGGTGGGACTTGACTGCCTTCTTGCCTTCCGCCTGCTTGATACTTTCCAGAATATCCGGATAGATCGTGCCCTGCGCAAGGTATTCCACGCCTTCCAGTCTGCGCGCTTCGTCTGCAAATACTTCAATGAATTCCTTGCCGATGATCTTTCTCTTCTGTTCGGGATCCGCTACACCCGCCAGAAGATCAAGGAAACGGTCGGTCGCGTCAACATAAATGAGGTTCGCGTCGAGCTGATTGCGGAAAATCTCAACAACCTGCTCCGATTCGTTCTTTCTCATCAGACCGTGATTTACATGAACACACACCAGCTGCTTCCCGATCGCCTTGATGAGCAGCGCCGCTACAACCGACGAGTCAACACCGCCGGACAGCGCCAGCAGTACCTTCTTATCCCCTACCTGCGCGCGGACTTCCGCTACCTGCTCCTCAATAAATGCAGCAGCAAGTTCAGGCGTCGTGATGCGTTCCATCGTTTCGGGACGAACGTTAGTAGACATATTTTCCCCTCCAAACCTGTATTTCAAATCAATTATTAGTATATGCCGATGTTGTTATTGTAACACATTTCCGCCCGTTTTTCAACGAAAACCTTTTCGGTTGTGTGCAGAAATTATGGTATGTTCCGGGGGAATTTTCTGTAAATTTTCGCAAAAAATGCGGAACCTTTCCGCTGTTCTGTTCGTCTAAAGAACATGTCCATTTCATATTTCCCCGTATGGAGAAATTTTTTATGAAATCAACAAGCCTTCTGCTCCTTCTTACCGTTCTGTTGTTCCTGCTCAGCGGATGTACTTCTGCAGAGAAGCCTGCGGAAATCTTCGTACTTCCCACACTCCCTGCAGAAACGATCCTGTCCATCCCCGATGCTCCGCCGGAAACAGAAATACCGGAGTTATCGGATGAAATCTCCGAAGCCCCACCAAAGACTCTCCGTTTTCGTGAAATCTCCGAATACACCGCCTTTGTAAACTCGCTCGAATTACCGGAAGAAGAATTTGACCGGTATGTCCGCGAAAACAATTATCACATGAACGGCATCCGCACAAAGGAAGATGCCTCCGCACTCTTTGTAAAACTGGATTCCATGACCGTTCCCGTGATCGAACAGGCAGAAGCCGTCAATATCACCGTTGCCATGGAAACCGGATACTGCACCGTTGTTCAGCAAACACCCGCAGACGAAATCTACTTCGTCCGGATTCCCCTGAATGAACCTCCTGTCTCCGTTGACCCGATCAATAAAACGAGATTGACCACAGATACCTCCGACGAAATTTATCACTTCACAAATCCCGCCCATCCGAATCATCATCAATACGAAGGCTTCCTCGACGGCAGCTACATTTTCATCTGGACGAAAACCGAAGACAAAACCGCCGCAGATGAAGCAGTTTCCAATCTTACGTTCACTGCTCTCGCCGATTTAATCGAATAAACAAAACAACGGCTGCAGGCTCCCCCACAACCCGCAGCCGTTGTTTCTCTCTCACGCACTCATCACACAGATCACCCCCGCCGTAATGTCGTCTGCCGAGCCCCGCCGTGCCGCTTCGCGTACGATTTTTGCCGCAGCTTCCTTCGGACTTCCTTTCAATAAAACCTCGTCGGAGGTCATCATGTCCAGGAGCCACGGAACTTCTTCGTAGGAACGCGCCGCGCCGTCGGAAACCATCACCACGCGGTCACCCGGAAGAACGTTGAATTTGATCATTTCCGCATCCAGCGCACGGATGATCCCGAGCGGTACCGTCTTTGACTGCAGGCGGAAGATGCTGCCGTTCCGCAGGACGAACGACGGCGCCGCCCCGCTTTTGATGAACCTCGCTTCGCCCGTGAGAAGGTCGATCTCTGCGATGTCGACCGTCGCAGAACATTCCCGTTCCCCTGCGCGGATGATGCTGTTCAGCATCTTCAGCGACGTCTCAAGCCCCGCTCCCGCACCGATCAGCCGCTGCAGGATCGCCGCGCATACCCCGGACGTAAGCGCCGCTTCCCTGCCGCTGCCCATCCCGTCGGAGATCAGCATGTAGTACTTCCCCGACGCTTCAAACGAGGCAATCGCGTCTCCGCAGACCTCTCCGCCGTCCTCAGACGACGGAGGATCGTCCGTCACGTCGATCCGGATTCCTCCGTCCCTGCCCCGTTCGGCGGCTTCATCGTATGCATCGCCTGCTGCGGCGACTTCTCCGGCATCGCAGACGAATTCCCCTTCCATCTCGTATTCTTCGTATCCCGCATACCCTCCGTACGCTTCACCGCACGTTTCCATGTCATCTCCATCATCAGCATTGCCGTGTACCTCCTCCGTTCTTCCGTCGTATCGTTCCCTGCAGAGCGTGTACTCGTCCCGCTCGTCGCCTTCGGCCCGTATCCCGCCGTAACTCTCCGCTCCGCCCCCTGCACAGTCTGCACCGCAGCCATATGGGTCATCCCAGTACCTGTGTACGCTCGATGCCGCGCAGACGGCCCGTCCGGAAAGACAGGCGAAGGCCGGAACCGAATGCATCGTCATTGACAGCACCGCTCCGTCCAGGGTAAACTCCGGCTGCGACAGCCGGATGCCCGCCATCTTCTCAAATAACCGCCGGATATCATCTCCTCCCATCCGTGTGGACGTCAGATCCACGTCCTTCACGATAATCTGTTTCTTTCTCCCGCCGTACGCTGTCACCGAGCCCGCCTGAAAATCCTGGTATACCAGCAGACGCCGAAGCTTTTTCGACATCTCTCCGTCAATCTGCGATACACTCGCTCCTTCGTCGTACGCCGTCTTCATCAGTTCCCCTGCCAGTCCGAAGTCCGCCGCCGTCACCGACAGCTTGTCGTTCGACTTCATCCGCGCGATCCGGGAACCTGCCGTCAGGTTTATTTCATCCAAAATCCTCCCGATGTTGTAACAGTGCGACGCCAGATGGGACGGCACCGTTCCCGCCGTCACCACACCGTCGCGCACCAGTTCCTTCGTCATCGCTTCGATCACCGGAGCCGTCTTTGAGGCACGTGCCTCGTGACATTTCGCCCGGACCGCACATCCGCGGCAGTACATTCCGAACGCCGATTCACAGACCGCGCGCATCTCCGCTTTCCCCGGACGCGACAGCCGCTCCGACATTCCGTATAAAATCGCCGAAACCGACGAAAGACTGTCCGACATCTGCGAGATCCTCTGCCCCATTTCGTCCCGCGAACGCAGAGCCATTCCCGCCTCCGCATTTGTTCCGCGTACCGCACCTCCGAACAAATTCTCCGGCAGACGCACCATTCCGTACCGGTACAGCGGGATCAGAACCGCACATGCCGCCGTCACAGGCGGCATCACCGCGGCGATTCCATCAAATCCCGCCTGATACGTCGCCCACGCGACCGAAGTCACTCCGGCCGAAAGGACCCCGATCGTCCGCGAATACCGCCCCAGAACGGAACTCAGCACCGCCGCCAGCGCAAACATCGGCAGATACCGCAGATCGATCATCATGCCGCAGCAGATTCCCGCAATTGTCCCACGGTGGATGCCGTACTGATCCGCGAGCACAACCGCCGCGGCAAAGGCAAACAGAACCCCGAACCCGAACGGCGTGTTCAGAATCCCCGCTGCTCCGTCCGGCGCAAAACGGTTCGTATGTAATAAGGTCTGCAGAGAATGCGTCAGTACCGCACACATGGCGTAAATTCCCGCTTCACGGAACGGCGACGTGCGCATATTCCGGTCAGCCGATGCGTACATCATATACGTAAGAAGCGGGGTAAACAATAAGGAAAAAACAGCACCGAACAGGTCATAATACATAAACCCTCCCCTGACCACCGACCATGCCCCGGCGAACAGTGCTGCGCAGGCAGAAAGCGCCATCCGGACGCTGATGTTTTCCCGGAGCATGGTCCCGTCCGCATTCCCGGCGAGAAACATCGCACGGCGGAAGGCGGAAGAACGGAGTTCTTCACGGGGATGCGGCCCGCCGCTGTCCGCTCCGGCAAGCGCGTCAAGCTTCCTCCACATTTTCTTTCTCCGGTCACGCGTTTTCATCCACTCCGGCAGCCGGTCCGACAAAAGCCAGACCGACGTGAACATCCGGACGACGGCGAGGAGCGTGAGGATGAGCGCATGTGCACCGCCGACAGCGGGGATGCGTGCGGAACCGAGCAGTGCTCCGGCGAGAACGGGGATCAGCACGGATGCGCCCGTGACCGCCGAAACGGCGGCGATGCCGAACGGGAACGTCCCCGGAAACGCCTCGGCGCCGGAGACAAACAGCGCAATCGCGAAACAGAGGAGCGCGGCAAGGATCCGGCGCGCGGCGGAAGTCGAGAACATCGTCCGCAGTGAGGGCTTCGTCTTCACAACGGCACGTGTTTCACCCTGTACCAGTTTCGTTTTGTCTTTCATATGTACCTCCGATAGAAATGAAGTTTGCGGGGGGAATTTTTGAAAAAAGTTTCCCCCGGAGACTTACGCAGTAAGTCTCGTCCCCTTTTCAAAAACTTTTGAGCCGGGGCAAAAACAAAGTTCAGCTGAAACTTTTTGTTCTGTGACCAGATTATAGCGCATACGGTATGCAGAAAAACGTCATTCCGCGGAGGCGGAAAACGGTCGCACCGATGCCCCCGCAGGCGGGAAATCGGGAAGCGGACGGCATCGCGCCATTTCCCTGACGGACGCTGACGCACCGGGTCGGGAAGTCGCGCGGGAAAGACATGTTCGGAATTTCTTCAAAATTGCGGAAAGATTTTTTGTCGAAATCGTATATTTCCGCTTGACAAAGAGGGGCTCCGGTGGTATAATGTAGTCACAAACAGAAAACTTCAGAAAATCAAGGTGGAAAATGTACAGATAACAATCGTTTGCGAAGATCCGATGCACACACATGCTATGAAGATGCAGTGCCATGATATGAGATGGCCTTTTACGTGTGCCGATGCGGGGTTTGCGAACGGGAGTTATATACGCTTCCGCCTTTTTTTGTGCATAAAAATACAGTCCCCACGATTGCCGTGAGAACTGCGTCATCACCGGAAGAAACCCGTATGTACCTCCCTGTCCCGCGCGGACACTTCAGAACGGAGGTACTATTTTTATGCTTCAGATCAGCCATATCACCATCCATCATAAAAAAGACGACCGCACGCTCGTCCGCGATTTCTCCTTCACCCCGCGTGCCGGCGAAAAAACCGCCTTCATCGGCGAAGAAGGAAACGGAAAATCCACCCTCCTCGCCCTGCTCCACGATCCGTCCCTCATCGAATCCTACGCCGAAGTCACCGGAAGCGTCACCAAAGGCGGCTCCGTCACGGGCTATCTGCCCCAGCAGCTCCCGCCGGAGTATGCCGGCATGACCTTCTGGGAATTTCTCTATCACGACGCGCCCGACGACCTGCCCGTGCATCTCGTGAACCGTCTCGCCGACGAGTTTTCCCTGTCCGACCGCATCACGAACGACGAAATCACCCTCGGCAAAATGTCCGGCGGGGAAAAAATAAAAGTCCAGCTCCTCCGCATTCTCTGCGGGGAACCGGACATCCTCCTTCTCGACGAACCGTCGAACGACCTCGACATCGAAACCCTCGTCTGGCTGGAAGAATTCATAAAAAGCACGCCGAAAACCGTCCTGTACATCTCGCACGACGAAGTTCTCCTCGAAAACACCGCCGACTGCATCGTCCACATCGAACAGATCATGCGCCGAACGGAGCCGAAAGTCACCGTCAGCCGCACGGGGTACACGGACTACATCGAACGCCGTGCGGGGATGCTGGAAAAATCGGAAGTCATCGCGAACAAGGAAAAGGCGGAACTGGACAAAAAAATGGAGCGGTACCGCAAAATCTACGACCGCGTCCGCGTTGCCCAGCGTAACAATTCCAGACAGGATCCCGGTACCGGACGTCTGCTGAAGAAAAAAATGCACTCCGTCAAGTCGATGGGGCGCAGATTCGAAAAGGAAAAAGAAAACCTCGCGAAGAAGATCGACAGCGAGGAAGCGATTATGATTGATTTTCCGGAGATCGCCGTTCCGCACGGCAAGGTCATCCTCGACCTCGACATCCCCGTCCTGTACGCGGGCGGAAACGAGAATCCGGCGGAAGACGCGGAAATCCTCGCCGAAAACATTCGGTTCACCCTGTACGGCGGGGACAAGCTCGTCATCACGGGCAGAAACGGCTGCGGAAAGACCACGCTCATGCGCGAAATCGCCCGTCAGCTCCTGCCGCGGCGCGACCTGCACACCGTCTACATGCCTCAGCATTACGAGGACGAAATGCCGCAGGACAAAACGCCGGTCGAATACCTGTCGGTCACGGGCGACCGCAGCGAGGACGTGAAGCACCGGACATACCTCGGAAGCATCAAATTCACGGCGGCGGAGATGGAGCATCCGATCGCCGCACTGTCGGGCGGGCAGCGTGCAAAGCTGTACTTCCTGAAAATGATCCTCTCGGGCGCGGACACGCTTCTGCTCGATGAACCGACGCGCAATCTGTCGCCGCTGTCGAACCCCGTGATCCGCCGCATTCTGCAGAATTACGGCGGCACGGTCATCGCGGTCTCTCACGACCGCAAATTCATCGACGAAGTCGCGGAACTGGAATACCCGATGGGATAATCATT
This sequence comes from Clostridia bacterium, assembly GCA_017398585.1. Taxonomy (GTDB): domain Bacteria; phylum Bacillota; class Clostridia; order Oscillospirales; family CAG-272; genus UMGS1696. The sequence continues at coordinate 15,990 of JAFQFS010000050.1, read as the reverse complement.
CCCCCGAAACGATCCCCGCGACCTCATCATATCCCGAAACGAGATTCACCGCCTCGGCAAACGCCTTCGCGGACATCCCCGCGGGAAGTCCGAGTCGTCGGCACACGTCATCCCGCAGCACGGCGGAATTGTCCCGTCCGGTCAGACCAAGTTCGTACATCTGTGCTCCCGTGATGCCGGATTTCTCCGTGACATCCCCGCCGTCCCCGCAAAGTTCGGGATGAGCGGCAGCGAATTTTTCGAAAATTGCGCGCAGAACGTCCGCAGGAACCCCCTCGACGCCGAGGTAGCCCGCCTTCGACGGCGCGGCCTTGCGGCGTTCCTTCCCCTCGATCTGGGGCGTGTACAGGTCATACACGGGAATTCCGCCGAGCATACCGCGCAGATGCGAACGGATCACGCGTCCGCCGCCGTCGCTGTCGGAGAGGATCACCACGCCCTTTGCCCCGAGACGGCGGATAAGCGCGCGCTTTTCCGCATTGTTGAATACACCGAATCCATCGGTCGCGATCACCGCCGCGTCAACGATGGATTTTATTTTTATTTTGTCATACTTTCCTTCCACAAGGACGGGAATGTTCAGCTTGATCATCGCGTTCCTCACTCCTCCGGATCCAGCGTAACGGGGAGCGGAGGCGTTTCGTCGTCGCCGAGATGTGCGGTTTCACCGACGGAAACGGCAGTCAACACGCCGTCCTCCCAGACAAAGCGGCTGATGCTCGCGTTGCGCACCCACGGGATCTCCGCCATACGTCCGGCGGGAAGTCCCGCCGCAGCCGTACAGACCGCGCGGATGGGAGTCGCGTGCGTGCCGATACAGACAGTCTTTCCGGCGTTCGCCGCCGCAATTCTGTCAACGGTGGAAAGAATGCGCGCGGAAAACTCCTTCACGCTCTCCCCGCCCGTGCAGCGCGAATTGCCGATGTCAGTCATCCACACATGGACGTCTTCGGGAAACCGTTCGGCCAGCGCGCGGAACGTCAGCCCTTCCCATTCACCCGCGAAGATCTCCCGCATGCCGGGCTCGGGAATCAGCGGGAGCCCGTGCGACGCCGCAACCGGCTCCGCCGTCCGGAACGCCCGCCTGAGATCGCTCGCATAAACGGCATCGATGTACTCATCCTTCAGCGCGTCGGCACACTTTTCCGCCTGCCGCATCCCCTTCGCCGTCAGCTCGGCATCGTAAAATCCCGCAAACACATCTGCCTCATTCGCCGTACTGTACCCGTGTCGGATCAGAATCAGGTTTGTTTTCATGATATATCGTTTCCCCGGAGACTTACGAAGTAAGTCTCGTCCCCTTTCAAAAAGCTTCAATCTATTATTTCGGACATAGTATATGCAAATCGTTCGTTATTAAAAATTCTGTCAGCTTTACAAAATCAAGATACTCCAAATCCGCACCCAAACTTCGTTCACTCATTCGTTTAAAAGTTTTTGAAACGGGGTTTGGGGAGAAACTTTTTCTCAAAAAGTTTCTCCCCAACGTCTCCCGTCTCCCCATTCTCCGCCGTCAGCCTCCGCAGATGAGGCGTTCGATGACGGCGTAGCCGAGGGGGGTGGATTTGATTTTGCGGTCGGCTTCCGCGCAGCGTGCCGCCGCGCGGTCGAAGTAGTCTGCCGGGCGCGTCCGGGCAGCGTTCAGGTACAGCCCCGCTTTGTAGGAGTGCATTTTCATGATTTTCGCGAATTCCGCACTGCTCATGCCTTCTTCAAGGGCGTGCGCCGCCGCCGCGAGGTCGCAGAACACCCGCGTGATCTGGGAGAGAACGACAATCGGTTCCTCCCGTTTGCGCATCTTGACCGCCAGCGCGTCGAGCGCCGCCGTGATGTTCCCTTCCAGTACGCAGTTCGCGAGACGGAACGCATCATCCTCGTCCGTGCGGGTCACGGTCTGGTCCACGTCGTCCGCCGTCACTTCCGTGCGTCCGGATTCCGCCGTGTACGCCGCCGTTTTCGCGAGTTCCCCCGACAGACGGAACATCGACCGTCCGCAGAGGTTCAGGATCCGCATCGCCGCCGGCTGAGACACCGTCAGACCGTATTCCGCGAAGTGCCTCTCGATCCAGCGCACGAGCCGCGCGTCCGTCTGAAAGTCAAACTGCACGGTCTTCATGATCTTCCCCGCGTTTTTCAGGAACGCGGACGGCCGCTTCGCTGTTCCCGCGTCAAATCCGTTCGCCGCCACCCGCAGGATCACAACAACCGAGTCCGCCACACCGGCACTCTCTCCAAACAGGGACAGCGCCATGCCGTCGTCCGCACCGTCGTCAAACGCGTCGGTCAGCATCTCAAGAAGCGCCGTGCGCTCCTTTTCGTTCAGCAGTTTATCGAGGTCTGACAGCGAAATATCAACGAGCTTTTTCTCCGCCATCACCGGAGGGGCAAGCACCGCCTCGCGGATAGCTTCGAGGTCATAGGAATCGTCGGAAAAACGGGCATAATTGAACGCCGCAAACCCGGGATCCGTCACCACCGCCGCCTTGATCTGCGCGGCGTAATGATTTTTCATGTAGTCTTCCTCGCCGTAGAAGAAGTAGATCCCCTTCGGGGACTTGATATCGCTGCGAAATTCGGTCTCGGTCATGCGCGCACCGCCTTTCTTTGGAAATATATGGAAATTAAAGATCTGTTCATGAAGGGAGCGTATCTTTCTTCATATTCATCGGGTAGAATGAAGGTACAGCAGAAAACCGCTTTCATCCCAAGGAGACCCCCCATGCCCAACATTTTCGATTATCTTATCTGGCGCGGCGACCTGTCGTTCCGGACCGCACCGTTCAACGAGGTGGACAACCTCATTTTATCCATGTTATCGTTCATTGAATACCGGAACATTGTTCCGTCCGCTCTGCTCGGAACGCCGGTACGTCTGTCGGAGTGCCTGCGCCGCTACGAGGAAAACTTCCCCGCAGGCGAAGATTTCGGCGTGATCGTTCCGGGTGAGACGACGGATCTGTTCCGCCGCGCGGCGTCCTCGGAACGTTTTTCGGAGATTTACGCCGCCTACTACGTCAATATCACCGACGAAGCGGAACCGATGCAGTTTGCGGCAATCACGTACATTCTGCCGGACAATTCTGTTTTCATCGCATTCCGCGGGACGGACGATTCCCTCGCCGGCTGGCGTGAAGACTTCAACCTCAGTTTCACATGTCCGATCCGTTCGCAGGAACTTGCCGCCGCCTATGTCGCGGACGTTGCGTCGGTCTACCGCGGAGACATCCGGATCGGCGGACATTCGAAGGGCGGAAATCTTTCCGTGTATGCCGCGGCGTTTGTGCCTTCGTACGTCCAGCCGCGCATTGTGAACGCGTACAGCAACGACGGACCGGGATTTCTCGGGCACGTCCTTGATTCGGCGGAATACCGTGCGATTGCAGGACGCGTGGTAACGTTTGTACCGCAGTCCTCCGTGATCGGGATGCTGCTCGAGCACGACGGGGACTACCGCGTGATCGAAAGCACGATCCACAACGGTTTATTCCAGCACGATCCGTTTTCGTGGAGTGTGGTAGGGCCGCAGTTCATCCATCTGGACGGGTTATCGCGTCAGGGGAAGCGGAACGACCAGGTACTGCGTTCGTGGCTTTCGAAGCTGGACAGCGAAGAACGCCGGAAGTTCACGGAAACGCTGTTCAGCGTTCTTGAATCCACAGGAGCGAAGACGGTATCCGACCTTACGGAAGGCCGTCTGAACAGCATTGCGGTAATTCTCCGGACGTTCGGGCATCTCGAACGTGAGACGAAGGATCAGGTTTACGAATTCATCAAACGGCTTGCGGAATCCGCCGTGGAGTGAGGGGAATCCAAACCGTTCGTTTGGATTTATAAGGGAGAAAAACGCCTGAAGGCGTTTTTCAATTTTTATGTGCCTGCGCGGCACGGCGCAAAAGAGGACCGGTCGCGGTCCTCTCTTGACTCTCCACGACCAGAGGAAGTGTCCTCTGGACACCTCTCGCTTCTGAAGCTGAATAGTTGAGACAACCATCGACACGTACATACCGGTGTAAGGGTTGCGCAGATATAGGCTAACCGCGGAAAAAGCCTAACTTCCGGCTACAAAATATACTATATCCTTAGCCCCCGCGGTTAGCGCATCATCCGAGGGGAAGAGTCCAGAGGAGGGGAAACTTCCCCTCCTTTGGTCGCGGAGATTCACAAGAGGCCCGCGATCGGGTCTCTTGTGCGCCCGTCCCGCGCAGGGACATAAAAATTTTAGAAAAATGACCAAAGGTCATTTTTCCTCCTTCCACCCCGTAGGGGTGTTTTTTTCACGGCTGTAAGCTGTTCCTCAAACAGCGTTTACCTTGTCCGCGGCGGACATAATCCCCAGCCGCGCACTTTCATACGTCAGTCCGCCCTGCATGAACGCCGTGTACGGCGCACGCATCGGACCGTCCGCGGATAATTCGATCGACGCTCCGCCGACAAATGCTCCCGCCGCCATGATGACGGGATCCGCATATCCGGGCATTTCCCACGGATACGGCGTCACGTGCGCGTCGATCGGCGATGCCGACTGAATGCCCTGACAGAATGCCACCAGCTTTTCCGGTGCATCGCAGTCCACCGCCTGTACAATATCACTGCGGCGTACCTGCCATTCCGGATTCACACGGTAACCCAGCTTTTCGAACATGTATGCCGCCAGATGCGCGGTCTTCATCGCCTGCGCAACGGTGTGCGGCGCGTAGAATAAGCCCTTGATCAGGTTGCGGTTCTGTCCGAGGGACGCACCCACTTCCAGGCCTACCCCGGGAGAGGTCAGACGGTAGCCGCAGAGGTCAACCGCTTCCTGCGTACCGACGATATAACCGCCGATGTCTGCCATACCGCCGCCCGGATTCTTGATAAGCGAACCCGCCATGAGGTCAACGGCGCATTCGTCTGCCGCACCGTTCAGAGGATTCGCGCACGGTTCTTCAATCTCGGTGAACTCGCCGTAACAGTTGTCCACCATGAACACCGGCTTTTTCATACCGTTTTTTTCTGCAAATACCGCAACCTCATATGCCGCACGGCGGATCTCGCGCACGGTCAGCGTCGGGCGGTCGGCGTAGCCCTTCGAGCGCTGGACGTAGACCATCTTCACGCGGTCGCCGTATTCGGCGAGGATCGCGTGCATAGCGTCGAAGTCGAACGGAAGACCTTCCGCGTCACGGGGCTGAAGGTCGGTCTTCATGAAGGTCACCCCGAAATCGGCGAGGGAGCCGTCGCCGTTCTTGCCGTTCGGCCGGGCGTTTCCGTCGATGCCGATGACGTCAAGAAGGGTATCGTAGGGTGTGCCGGAAATGGAGAGCATGATATCGCCCGGACGGAGGATACCGAACAGACCGACGGCAAGGGTATGCGTACCGGAAAGGAGCGATGTCCGCATGAATCCCGCTTCGGCGCGGAAGATTTTCGCGGCGAGGATGTCGATAACGTCGCGTCCGCGGTCGCCGTAGCCGTAGCCGGTGGAGGGAGCGAACAGGGATTCGGACACCTCGCACTTCCGGAAACAGTCGAGGACATGCTCGGTATTGAAACGCGAAATCGCGTCGATGTCGGTGAAAATGGCGGACATTTCACGTTCCGCCTGATCCGCGAGTGCGCGGATGGTGGTGGATATATTCATGATACAACTCTTTCTGTATTACAAAATTTTGTATGTGCAAACTTTAGGTTTGATTTATTAGGACGAAAAACGCTGAAGCGTTTTTCAATTTTTATGCCACTGCGCGTGGCGGCGCACAAGAGGACCGGTCGCGGCCCTCTTGTGAATCACCCCGACCAAGGGGGTTCCCCCTTGGATTCTCCTTGCGCTCGTTTAGCTGAACAATCAGGAAATAACTCGACACGTACATACCGGTGTAAGGGTTACGCAGATATAGGCTAACCGCGGAAAAAGCCCAACTTCCGGCTACAAAATATACTTTATCCTTAGCCCCCCGCGGTTAGCGCATCATCCGAGGGGAAGAGTCCAGAGGAGGGGAAACTTCCCCTCCTTTGGTCGCGGAGATTCACAAGAGGCCCGCGACCGGGTCTCTTGTGCGCCCGTCCCGCGTAGGGACATGAAAATTATTGAAAAATGACCTTCGGGTCATTTTTCTTCCTTCCACCCCATAGGGGTGTTTTTCTTCACTTACCCTGTAAGTAAATCAGCAGTACCGTGATATCCGCAGGATTCACCCCCGATATCCGCGCTGCCTGTCCGATCGTCGCGGGCTTTACCTTGTCGAGCTTCTGCGCCGCTTCCAGACGCAGACCCCTGATCTGCGAATAATCAATATCCTGTGACAGACGTGTGTCTTCCGACTTCTGCTGACGTGCAACTTCCTCAAGCTGATGCTTGATGTACCCTTCGTACTTGATCTCCGTCTCCACGCGTTCCGCGAGATTCCGCGGAAGTTCCGGACGGTGCGGGTCAAATGCCGCCGTGGATGCATAGTCCAGTCCCGGACGGCGGATGATGTCGCATAAGTTCGCCCCCGACGAAATCGGCGTCGTGCCGCGTTCCTCGAGCAGTCCGTTGATGCCCGACGTCGGACCGACGTTCACATGCCGCAGACGTTCGATCTCGTCCGTGACCGCCTGTGTCCGCGCAACCGTTTCCGCGTAACGCTCGTCGGAGAGCAGTCCCGCGTAGTGCGCGTACTTCGACAGACGTTCCTCCGCGTTGTCCTGACGGATCAGCAGACGGTATTCGCTCCGCCCCGTCATGATGCGGTACGGCTCGTTCGTTCCCTTTGTGACAAGGTCGTCGATGAGCGTGCCGAGGTACGACGAATGGCGCGGCAGAATGATCTGTTCCATCCCGCGCACATACAGCGATGCGTTCATGCCCGCAAGAAGTCCCTGTGCCGCCGCTTCCTCGTAGCCGGATGTCCCGTTGAACTGTCCCGCGCCGAACAAACCGGCAACCTTCTTCATTTCCAGCGTACCGTAAAGCTCGAGCGGATTGATACAGTCGTACTCGATCGCGTAGGCGTAGCGCATGATTTCGGCATGCTCGAACCCCTTCAGCGAGTGCAGCATCTGTACCTGTACATCCGCCGGAAGGGACGACGAGAAGCCCTGCAGATAGATTTCGTCGGTATTGTCGCCCATGGGCTCGACAAACAGCTGATGCCGTTCCTTATCCGCAAAACGGACGACCTTGTCCTCAATGGACGGGCAGTAGCGCGGTCCGGTTCCGTGGATCTGACCGGAATACAGCGGCGAGCGGTGAATGTTGTTTTTTATGATATTGTGCGTTTCCTCGTTGGTGTAGACCACGTGGCACGGCACCTGACGGATGCCGTTAAGCGCGGCGGGATCCGTGCGTGTGGAGTACGGCGTAATGTACTCCTCGCCGTCCTGACGTTCGAGGACGGAAAAATCGATGGAACGGCGGTGGATGCGAGGCGGCGTGCCGGTCTTGAAGCGCATCAGCTCCACGCCGAGTGCCGCCAGGCAGGGCGTCAGTCCGCTCGACGGAAGGGAGTTGTCCGGTCCGGACGCCTTATGCACGTTTCCTACGTGCGTGACGCCGCCGAGGTACGTCCCGGTGCAGATGATCGCGGCACGGCATTCGAAATCGCCGCACGGTTCCGTCCGGATGCCGGTGACCCGGCGTCTGCCGTTCTCCCCCTCTTCCGTGAACACTTCGGTAACCTCCGCCTGAATAATACGAAGATTTTCAGTATGCTCGAGCGTCTCCTTCATAAGGTCGGAATATTTTCTGCGGTCGGCCTGCACTCTCTTCGAGCGCACCGCCGCACCTTTGCTTGTATTCAGCGTCCGGGACTGCATGGTCACGCGGTCAGCGGCATATCCCATTTCCCCGCCCATCGCGTCGATCTCAAATACCAGATGTCCCTTTCCCGTCCCGCCGATGGACGGATTGCACGGCATATTCGCCACCGCATCCAGCGACAGCGTGAACAGCGCTGTATTCAGCCCGATCCGCGCACACGCCAGTGCGGCTTCCACCCCGGCATGCCCCGCGCCGATCACGGCTACATCAAATTTATCGGTATTATACATGGAAGAAATCCCTCCGAAATAACATATATCATAATTTTTTATTATACCACAGATCACACGGAGTGTCAATTTTTTCGTTCGGGGGAAACGGTCGCTTTTTGAAAAAAGCTCCGCAAAAACTTTAATCTGTTAAGGGAGTTTGAGGGGAACCTTTCCTCTGAAAAGGTTCCCCTCAAAAATGCCGCCTCCGCACATCCTCTCCTTTATCAAAAATAAACCGGTTGCAAAAACGAAATAATGTGGTATAATAGACGGATAAAAGTGAAACGGAGATACCATTATGCTTTCCTCTCTTTACTCGGCCATATCCCCCACCGCAGTCGTGATCACGGCTGTGTCCCTCATGCTGTTTCTGGGCTTTGCGATGACGCGGGTCACGAAACGGCTGAAGCTGCCGAACGTTACGGCGTACATCCTTGTCGGGGTACTGGTCAGCCCGTACTGCTTTGATCTTGTGCCTCAGAATATTATTGAGGGAATGGATTTCCTTTCCGATATCGCGCTTGCGTTCATCGCGTTTTCCACCGGTGAATTTTTCCGGATGTCCATCCTGCGCCGCAACGGACCGCGTGTCGTGATCGTATCTCTCATCGAGTCCGGCGTCACCGCGTCTCTCATCTTCTGCACAATGTTCTTCCTGCTGCGCATGAACCTCGCCCTGTCCGTCACGCTGTCCGCCCTCGCCGTTGTCATTTCGCCGTCGTCCACCATGATGACCATCCGCCAGACCGGATCCAAGGGCGACTTTGTCGATAGCCTTCTGCAGGTCTCCGCCGTTGACGACGTCGTCGGTCTGCTCTTCTTCAGCGTCGCCGTCTCCATCGGCGCGGCGTCTGAAGGCACCGGCATCGATTTTCTCGATATCATCACTCCCGTTCTCATCAATATCGCCGTCATCCTCGTCGGATGCCTCTTCGGTCTGTTCATGAAGCTCCTCATGTCCCACCGTTCCCAGGATAACCGCCTCATCGTCTCCGTCGCGCTCCTGTTTGCCTTCTGCGGTATCTGTGCCGCCTGCGACGTCTCCCCCCTCCTCGGCTGTATGTCCATGGGTACTGTCTACATCAACATCTCGAACGACGAAAATCTCTTCAAACAGCTCAATTACTTCAGCCCGCCGCTGCTCCTCCTCTTCTTCGTCCGCTCCGGCGCCGGTTTCAATCTTGACGCCCTCATCCATTCCTCCGGTTCTGTCGGCGCAGTACCGCTGATCGTCATCAGCATCGTCTACTTCGCCGTCCGCATCGCCGGAAAGTACGGCGGAGCCTTCGCCGGCTGTGCTGCCGTAAAGAAATCCCACAACGTCCGCAATTACCTCGGTCTCGCCCTCATCCCGCAGGCCGGCGTCGCGATCGGTCTTTCCGCCCTCGGCGCACGTTCCCTCGGCGGTGCCACAGGCGATGCCCTTGAGACCATCATTCTCGCGTCCAGTATCCTCTATGAACTCATCGGTCCCGGATGTGCCAAACTTTCCCTCTACCTCTCCGGCGCGTACTCCGACAAACTCGAAGATCTCACCACCGTTGAGGAACAGACCGCGGAAGGCGAACCCAAATCCAACGTCGAGATTCTCATCGAACGCATCCAGAAAATCCAGCAGGAACTTCCCGCTCACAATACCATGTCCGAAGAGGAAGCCGCCTTCCTCGAGGGCGCCGAACAGCACTTCGCCGCCATGGGCGCCCGCCATCACAGCGGAAAACTCCGCTGAATCCCAAAAAGGAGAAACTTATGCTTTTACTTAACGACCCGATCGGCAATCTGCTCGGCGCATGGTCAACCTCGCTGACCGACGCCGCGATCCTGTTCCGCATTGCCCTCTCCATCTTCTTCGCCGCTGTCATCGGCTGCGAACGTTCCAGCAAACGGCATTCCGCCGGACTCCGCACGTTCATCCTTGTCGCGTTCGGCTCCACCGTCGCGATGATCCTCGACCTCTTCCTCATCAGTACCTACCACATCGGATTCCCGTTCCTTTCCGCCGCCAGCATCGTCAGCGCAGCGATGATCAGCGGAAACTCCATCCTCTTCAGCTCCCGCAACCAGATCAAAGGGCTCACCACCTCCGCCGGTCTGTGGGCGTCCGCTATCTTCGGACTCACCATCGGCGCGGGTCTCTATACCGTTGCCCTCATCGTCTTTGCTGCCCTCGTCATGTGCCTCTCCTTCTTCCCCGTCCTCGAAAAATACCTCAAGGACCGCTCCAACCACTTCGAAGTCCACCTCGAACTCAAAAACCGCTCCAACCTCCAGGACTTCGTCTCCACCATCCGCCGCCTGGGTCTCCGCATTGACGACATCGAATACAACCACGCATATCTGAATTCCGGTCTGAGCGTCTACTCCATCTCCATGACCATCCAAAGCCCCGAACTCAAAAAATACAAAGAACACAGCGAAATCATCGAAGCCCTCCGCTCCCTCGATTACGTCTCTCATATTGAGGAAATGAGCTGAAGTGCAGGCGTTCGTTCCCCCTTTCCTCCACTCCCGCACTTTTTCCTTGACAACACCGGAAATTTGTGATATAGTACACCCATAAACACAAAAATATCTATATTTTGTAAAAGGAAATCATCATGAAGAAAAAAATTCTCGCTCTCCTTCTCGCTCTTCTCATGACCGCGCCGTCCTTCCTCTCCTGCTCGGACAGCGGCACCAACGAAGAAAACGCGGAAGAAAACGCATCCGCACCCACCGCTGCGGAAGAAACCATCCCCGAAGAAACCGTCGACGATTCCATCGATGAAAACGGCTACCTCAAGGACGATCTGCCGGACGAACTTGACTTCGAAGGTGAGATCATCAACCTCCTTTACTGGAGCGACGTCGAAAACCAGGAATTCTCCGCGGAAGAATTCACCGGTGAAATCGTCAACGACGCCATCTATCAAAGAAATATCAACGTCGAAGACGACCTCAACGTCAAGTACAACTGGATCGGTACCCCCGGCAACGGCGGCAACATCGATGCCTACGTCGCAAAGGTCCGCGAAAGCCATACCGCAGGCGACAACGCGTACGATATCTACGCTTCCTACAGCCGCACCATCATGGCAAGCGTCATCAACGGCTTCACCACCAACCTCGAAGATGCCCCCTACCTCGACTTCGATAAGCCGTGGTGGCCGGACAACCTCCTCAAGGAATCCACCATCAATAACCACCTCTACCTCGTTTCCGGCGATATCTCCACCAACGTGCTGCATATGATGTACTGCATGTACTATAACAAGCAGCTCCTCGAAGACTATCAGCTCGAAGAACCCACCAACCTCGTCTTCGAAAACAAGTGGACCCTCGATACCCTCGTTACCATGGGCTCCGGCATCTACCTCGACCTCAACGGCAACTCCAAGAAGGACATCGCCGACCAGTTCGGCTTCACCATCGTCAACTTCCATAACGACGCGTTCTATACCGGCTCCGACCTCAAGCTCGTCGAACACGACGCCGATAAGACCCTCATCGTCTCCCCCGACTTCTTCGGAGAAAAGGCAATCAGCGTTATCGAAAAGCTCGGTCCGTGGGAAACTTCCACCGACGTCTACGAAGCAGGCGACTACGAAACTCCCTTCACCGAAGGCCGCTCCCTCTTCACCATCAACCGCTGCCACTATGCCTCCAAGGCGCTCCGTGACTCCGAACTGAGCTACGGTATCGTTCCTGTTCCGAAGTACGACGAAAATCAGGAAAATTACCGTACTGTCATGGGCAACCCCGTAACCCTGTACTCCATCTCCGTCAGCACGCCCAAAAAGGATATCTGCGCAGCTGTCCTCGAATGCATGGCATCCAACGGCTACCGCCTCACCACCCCCGCCATCTTCGAAAACAACATGAAGAAGAAGTACTCCGTTGACGATATCAACGCGCAGATGTATGACATTGTGCGCGAATCCGTCAGCTTCGAGCTCGGACGCTTCATGAACAAGTACCTCTCCAATATCACCGACATCTTCTTTGCCGCCCTCGTCAGCAACGACGCGAAGTGGGGCTCCACCGCTGCAAAATACAGCAAGCCTCTCGCAAAGCAGATGGAAAAAGTCGTTGAAAGCATCCTCGAAAACGAAGCAAAACTCGGCTAAACCCTCAAAGAGCGACGGAACTTCCGCCGCTCTTTTTGCTTCTTGTCTATATAGCCCAAATCATAAAGTTTTCGGATACCGGATTTTATATCGAAAAAGGCTTGCATTTTGTTACGGAATTGTGTATAATTCTATCATAATTTACATTATAATCTTATATCATGTGTTTTTTTGTTAAAAAAACGGAAAGTCGGGTATACGATCATGAAACTTCTCGAAGATAGAATCCTGAAAGACGGCAAGATCGGCGCGGGCAATGTCCTGAAAGTGGACTGTTTCCTGAATCACCAGATCGACGTCCCCTTCCTCTCCCTCCTCGGCGAAGAATTCCACCGCCTGTATAAAGACGAAGGCATCACCAAGATCCTGACGATCGAAGCCTCCGGTATCGGTATCGCGTGCCTGACGGCAGCTCATTTCGGCGTTCCGGTCGTTTTCGCAAAGAAAACAACGACCAATAACATCGCCGGCGACGTCTATACCGCAGAAGTCTACAGCTATACCCATGAACGTACGTATAACATCCGCCTGTCGAAGGATTTTCTCACCGCAGATGACCGCGTTCTCATCATCGACGACTTCCTCGCAAAAGGAAGCGCCCTGATGGCACTCCTGAAGCTGGTAAACGACTCCGGTGCATCGGTCGCAGGTGCGGGCATCGTCATCGAAAAGGCATACCAGTGCGGCGGCCGTATCCTCCGCGACGGCGGACTCCGCATCGAATCCCTCGCAAAAATCGCCTCCATGGACGAAAACGGCATTGTATTTGAATAAGCTAACAACTAATAGTGAATAGTGAATAACTATTTTCACTTTCCGTCAGCCGACAGAACGAAAAACCTGTCCCCGCGGTTAGCCTATATCTGCTCCACTACTTTGCCATTATATACGTGTCGGGTTATTTCTCGACTATTCAGCTTCAAGAACGCAGAGGTGTCCAGAGGACACTTCCTCTGGTCGTGGAGAGTCAAGAGAGGACCGCGACCGGTCCTCTTTTGCGCCGTGCCGCGCAGGCACATTAATTGAAGAAAAATGACTTTTCAAGTCATTTTTCCACCTTATAAATCCAAACGATCGGTTTGGACAAACCAGATTTCAACGCAGGCCGCATACCCGCGTGAAATATAAAAAAATAACATAATAATTTCGGAGGAACAGACTCATGTTCAAGAAAATTGCGGCAGTCGTTCTCGCAGTGCTCATGATGGTCTCCATCACCGCTGCATTCACCGGCTGCTCCGGCGGTGCATCCGCTGACTTCAAGGTTGGCGTAATCCTCATCGGTGACGAAACCGAAGGTTACTCCAAGGCACACATGGACGGTATCAAGGAAGCCGCAAAGAACCTCGGTATCGCCGACAACCAGATCATCTGGAAGTACAAGGTTGAAGAAAACTCCACCTGTCTCGACGCAGCAACCGACCTTGTAGGTCAGGGCTGTAACCTCATCATCTCCAACAGCTACGGTCATCAGACCTACATGGTACAGGCTGCAGAACAGTTCCCGGACGTTACCTTCGCATCCATGACCGGTGACTTTGCCGCTCTTACCGGTCTTCCGAACTTCAAGAACGGTTTCACCAAGGTGTTCCAGTCCCGTTACGTATCCGGTGTTGTAGCCGGTATGAAGGTCGCTGAACTCCTTGCAAACGGCACCATCTCCGAATCCGCAACTCCCGAACACTTCGATAACGGCAACGTCAAGATCGGTTACGTCGGCGCGTTCGACTACGCGGAAGTTGTATCCGGTTACACCGCATTCTTCCTCGGCATCAAGTCCGTCGTTGAAAATGTAACGATGGAAATCAACTACACCAGCTCCTGGTTCGACATCGACAAGGAAGCTGCAGCAGCAGAAGCTCTCATCGCCAACGGTTGCGTTATCATCGGTCAGCACGCTGACTCCACCGGCGCTCCTTCCGCAACCCAGAAGAAGCTTGACGAAGGCAAGATCTGCTACTCCGTCGGTTACAACATCGACATGCTCGCAACCGCTCCCACCGCAGCGCTGACCTCCCCGACCAACACCTGGTCCGTCTTCTACACCGAACTCATGACCAACGTTATGAACGGCAAGGACGTTCCCGCTGACGTAGCATACGGCTACGAAAACAACGGCGTTGCAATCACCACTCTCGGCCCGTCCTGCGCAGCAGGCACCGCAGAAAAGGTTGCAGAAGTTGAAGCAGCTCTCAAAGACGGTTCCCTCAAGGTATTCGACACCTCCACCTTCACCGTAAGCGCAGACCAGAGCACCTGCACCGTTGCTACCGACGCTGACGGTCACGTTACCAGCTGCACCATCGACACCTCCTTCATGGACTGGAGCACCATGACTCCTATCTACCAGGGTGAAGTTGTAGAGTGCATCAAGGACGGCGCATTCGACGAATCCACCATTCGTTCCGCTCCGTATTTCTCCATCCGCATCGACGGCATCATCGAAAAATAATTGCAACTGAAACTTCCGGTTTCATCATGACCCACTCCGAAGGGAAGCTCGTAGCCTTAACGAAACAGCTTCCCTTCGTTGTTTAAAAGGAGGAAAAACTCCCTGCGGTCGTTTTTCTTCGATTTTATGCCACAGCGCACGAGACACTTCGTGTCTCAGGACGGCGCACAAGAGGCAACGAGACACTTCGTGTCTCCGCGCGAAGCCTCTTGTGAATCACCCGCGCCAGAGGAGGGGAAGTGTCCCCTCCTCTGGACTCTTCCCCTCGGATATAGCGCTAACCGCGGGGGCTAGAAATAAAGTATATTTTGTAGCCGGAAGTTAGGCTTTTTCCGCGGTTAGCCTATATCTGCGCAACCCTTGCACCGGTACGTACGTGTCGAGTGTTGTCTCAACTATTCAGCTTCAGAAGCGCAGAGGAGAATCCAAGGGGGAACCCCCTTGGCGCGGGTGATTCACAAGAGGTCCCGCGCGAGGACCTCTTGTGCGCCCGTCCCGCGCAGGGGCATAAAAATTGAAAAACGCCTTCAGGCGTTTTTCTTCCTTTCAATCAAAACGAAAAGTTTGAACATTCCAAAATTTTTTCGGAGTTTTTTCAATGGAAAACATTCACCAGAACGACGCCATTACCCTCGTGGGGATCACCAAAACCTTCGGGGAAGTCGTTGCAAACAAAAACATCTCCCTCTCCATCCGCCGCGGTGAGGTTCTTTCCCTCCTCGGTGAAAACGGCAGCGGGAAAACTACCCTCATGAATATCCTCTCCGGGATCTATTACCCGGATGAAGGCCAGGTCTTCGTGGGCGGCAAGGAAGTCTCCATCCGCTCCCCTGGCGATTCCTTCGCCCTCGGCATCGGCATGATTCATCAGCACTTCAAGCTCGTCGATGTCTTCACCGCCGCCGAAAATATCGTCCTCGGTCTCCACGGTCACGGAAAGTTCGACCTCAAGGCCGCCGGCGAAAAGATCCGCGCCATCTGCGACCGCTACGGTTTCGATATCACCCCCGAACAGAAGGTCTACGACATGACTGTCTCCCAGAAACAGACCCTCGAAATCGTCAAGGTCCTCTACCGCGGCGCCGATATCCTCATCCTCGACGAACCGACCGCCGTTCTTACTCCCCAGGAAACCGAAAAACTCTTCGGCGTCATGCGCGAAATGAAAAAAGACGGCAAGGCCATCGTCATCATCACCCATAAGCTTCACGAAGTCCTCTCCGTTTCCGACCGCGTCTCCATCCTCCGCAAGGGCGAATACATCGGTACCGTCGATACCAGGGATGCCTCCGAACTCTCCCTCACCGAAATGATGGTCGGCAAAAAGGTCACTCTCAATATCGACCGCAAAACGCCCGTCAACCCGAAGAAGAGACTCTCCGTCAAAAACCTCTCCATCACCGGCGAGGAAGGCATCAAGGTTCTCGACAACATCACCTT
>JAFQFS010000049.1 GCA_017398585.1 Clostridia bacterium | reverse complement strand
AAACTTTTTTCAAAAAGTTTTTCCCCGTCGAACTCACGTCGATTTAAAGTTTTTTGAAAAAAAGTTTTCCCCGGGAACTCTATCGAACTCACATCAAAAATCAAACGGAACGGAGAACCATCTCCGTTCCGTTTTTGTCTTGGAAATTATTCTGCGTTTTTCTGTTCCTGTTCCAGACGTTTGAGTTCGCGGTACATCCGGACGGCCAGCGGGACTGCCAGAGCAAAGGCAAACAGATCCGCCGCAGGCTGAGCGAGGTACACGCCCCAGATCGGTTCGGCAAACAAATGGGGAAGGATCAGCACGACCGGGATGAACATCAGTCCCTGGCGGGCAACCGCAAGCAGGGTCGCCCCGACCACACGTCCGATGTTCTGATACAGCATGTTGGTGCAGGCAACGACCGTCATCAGCGGGAAGGTGCAGCATTGCCAGCGCATGGCAACGGTGCCGATGGCGATGACGTTGGGGTCATCGCGGAACAGACTGATGACAGGTTCGGCGAAGAAGAATCCGAGAGCCGAAAGTGTCAGCAGGCATGCTCCGCCGACCTTGAGACAGAATGTGTAGGCATCTCGTACGCGATCGTATTTTTTTGCTCCGTAGTTGTAGCCGCATACCGGCTGGAAGCCCTGTCCGAATCCGAGCAGAGCGGAGAAGGCAAACATCATGACCTTGCCGACGACGGAGAATGCGGCGATCGCCGCATCTGCCATGACCGGATCCGTACCGATGGCGGCAGCGCTGTTGAGAGCAAGCGTGGCAAAGCTGGCGAGACCCTGGCGGAACAGGGCAGGAGCACCGGCGGTGAACATCCCTTTCTGCCAGTACATACCGACGCGGAAACAGCGCAGACGGATCTTCATGCTGTCACTCCGCAGGGTGGCAATGTACAGCAGGCAGAAGCTGATGAACTGGCTGATAACGGTGGCGAGGGCCGCACCGGTGACTTCCATATCCAGTGCAAAGATGAACAGCGGGTCGAGAACACAGTTGATGACAGCACCGGTGACCAGACCGATCATGGAGAACACCGCATTGCCCTGAAACCGGAGCTGGTTGTTGAGGACAAAGGAGGTTGACATGAACGGCGCACCGATCAGGATCAGGGTGAGATAATCGTCAGCATATGCTACCGTCGCGGCGGAAACGTTGGCTTCGGTCGCACCCAGAAGCGGGAGAATCTGCGGTTTGAGCAGCAGCCCGACGAGCATGATCACACTGCCGAAGATCAGGGAAGAGAAAAATCCGGTAGCGGTCATGGTTTCGGCTTCGTCGGTTTTCTGTGCACCGAGAGCACGGGAAATGAAGTTACCGGAACCCTGTCCGAAATAAAATCCGAACGCCTGGATGATGGTCATGACCGGGAAGATCAGCCCCACCCCTGCGGTCGCTTCGGTTCCCACCTGACCGACGAAAAAGGTGTCCGCCATGTTGTACAGCGATGTGACAAGCATGGAAATGATGGTGGGGACCGCCAGACGGCAGACGAGCCGGTTGACGGGTTCTGTGGTCATACGGATAAATTTGTTCTGAGCGGCATTCATAGATGAATCCTCCGATGGCGGCAGACCGATTGCCGTATGTCTGCGCAGTTTTAGTTATTGTTCCTATTTGAAAGTTTTTGAAGGGGCTTGGGAGAACTTTTTTCAAAAAGTTCCCCCAATATCTCCTGTGTCCGTTTTTTCAGTCAAACACGGTATAATCCTTCACCAGAGTGATATCATCGATGTACACCCGGTTTCCTGTCATGGAAGCCTGTGACAGACAGTAGTAGAAATAGATATCCGTGATGATCGTATCGTCGGAAGGGGCGGTCGAACCCTGCAGCATGTTGTCAAGCGGGAAGGCAAACCAGCCGCACAGCCCCTTGACGGAAGAACCTTCCGCCTGACCGAAACAGCCGTCGCCGCCGTGCTGCATGGTCTTCCAGGAAGTTTCACCGTCGGCAAGGTAGTAGAACGGACTGGGAGAATCCAGATCGTCGGTACGGTAGGGCGAGGCGATCCGGTTGTTTTCAAGGAAGCCGAAGCATGCCTTGCGGAAATCCACCGCTGTTTTGTCGCCGGTCAGATCCATCCATACGCGCAGGTATTTGTTTTCTCCGGGCGTACCGGGTGTTTCCAGAGAGATCCGAACTTCGGTATTGTTGCCGTTGTGGTTGTCTGCAAACTTGTTCCGCGAGACGCCGAGGGCGCAGGTACCGTTCAGACCGCGGGTTCCGGTCAGTTCTGCGATGATCTGATCGGGGGCGGCTGCGTCGGAGACATCGTTGTTCCAGCCGCTGAAACTCAGTTCAGGTGTGTAGGAATCAAAATCCAGAAGAACGGTGCCGGAGGGGAACGGATCCGCGTCGGTGATGGAAAGACCGGAGGACGGTTCCTCGTACGCTTCGTTCACATAGGACATATAGGTCTGCACGTCCGACGGATCCTCTTCGTTTATGACGAATACACGGCCGCCGAGAATATCCATGTCGCAGTAACCTGTTTCACTGACGGTGGAGCAGTAACAGAGCTTTATGCCGCCGTATTCCACCATGAAAGTGTTCACATGGTCATGACCGTTTACGACTGCCTTGATGTCACCGCGTTCCGCCATAGCGGCAAACATCCCGGAATTGATCTCGGAAGAGCAGATCGCTTCGCGCTTTTCGCCGGTATAGGTCAGTGCTTCCCGGTTGACCCAGGCGTTGTAGGATTCCTGCAGAGGAATATGGAAGACCATCATTCCGGGCACGACGGCGCCGTTGAATTCTTCCATCCGTTCAGATGTGTCCGTGTACCACCGGATCAGTTCGGGAGAGATGTAGTCATAGCCGCTGCCCGAGTATCCCTGGAAAGTACTGGTGATGGGCAGGTATGCGGCGGATTCCTCCGCGGTCAGATAGTCGCTCGAATCGAGCGCCCAGACGTTGAACAGAACCCGGTCGCTCCCTTCTTCGGACGAATAGACGGGGAGGACATAGTTCCCGACACCAGGCAGATCGGCGTCACCCGTCTGCGATACGCAGTATTCGAAGGATTCGTAAATTTTCTGCTGTTTGTCCTTTTTGACATTGTTCCCTTCGGCATCGTGGTTGCCGTAAACATGTCCCCACGGGATCTGCTTTTCTTCCAGAATTTCCACCAGATCCGCGACGCAGCTTTCCAGCTGTTTTTCACTGGAGATTCCCCAGGTATTGTCGCCGCCGAACATGACGAGATCGGGATTTTCACGTTCCACGAGAAGTTCCATGTTGGTTTTGGCGAGTTTGGAGATGGTATCGCCGTTTCCGTGAATATCGGAAAGTACCAGGATCCGGAAGTCCCCGTCTTCACCGAAGCTGAGACGGTGCCGGCTTTCCGCCCAGGGAGAGCCGGAGGTTTCTGTGCCGGCGGCAGATTCTTCAGCAGCCGTATGGTCCGATACAGCGGTATGTTCTGCTGCAGCAGATTCCGGCAGAACAGTATTTTCCGTACTTCCGGTACAGGATACGGCGGTTCCGGCTGTCATCAGCAGAGCCATGAAAAAGGAAATATGTTTGGATGTTATGCGATGTATGGACATGATTTTGCTCCTATGGTAATTGTTTTTTTCTGTAATTTTCCGATTCATCCGGTCAGACACTCCGCTTCGGGACCTTGATCGTCGCCGCGTAGGCGCTGTTCAGCAGACCAAGTACCGCCGAAACGATGAACAGAAGTTCGATGCCGAGTACCTGCCATACCCAACCGCCGAACAGGGCGATGAAGATCGTAATGACATGGTTGATCGAGACGCCGGTGGATAAGGTTGCCTTGACTTCTTCGTCGTTGTCTGCAAGATCCTTGACGTAGACATTCGATGCCATGGCGCTTAGCGATATTACCGCATCGAGCAGATAGTTGATGCAGCAGACAACAAACGCAACGTCTCTCGGAAAAATATGGTGGGCAAAGCCGTAGAAGAAGCAGACAATCACCAGAATGAGCGTATCGGCGACCATGACGGTCTTGTAGCCGACGCGGTCAATGATGCGTCCGACGATCGGCGAGGCAAAGAAGCATGCGATTGCCGAAACCGCAAAGAGCAGACTGATCACCGCGGTGCTCGCGCCGTACATCATGATCAGAACATACGGTCCGAATGTGATGAAGACCTGTTTGCGCGAACCGTAGAACATTTCAAGCATGTAGTATTTGGTGTACTTTTTGCTGAAATAGAAGCGGCGTTTGGTCGAATCGGTTTCGCTCCGTCCGCTGATTTTCAGAGAACACAGTACACTCAGTCCGGCAAGCAGGGCTGCGCAGAGAAAGAAGAAGGTATACGGCTGACCGGAGGATGCCAGCGAGAATGCAGCGATGATGACGATGTACCCGGCCAGTGTACCGATCTGCGACACCGCGCTCTGTACGCCGAGCGCCGCGCCGCCGTTGTCGCCTTTGGTGTATTTCAGGGTCAGCGTGCTTTTCATGCCGATCTGGATATGTTCACCGAGAGCGTACATGCAGATCGCAAGGGTGGTGAGAACCTTGGTTGCGGGGAGAGCTGCGTGCATCGCCATGCCGATCAGCATGATGACCGCCCCCGCTTTATACATCGTTTCCGCAGAGAACATATAGAATGCTGCGAGGATAAAGACAAGCATTACCCCCGGAAGCTCGCGGAAAAATTCGGTCACGCCGCGGTCGGCTTCGCCCATGCCGACGACCTCCGCCATGAAGTTGTCGAGCATGCCTTTGTAGAGACCGTACGATACGCCGGTGATCAGAACCGACATGAGAAATACTTTGAAGGGGGTATTCTCGTTAAAAAGAGATTTCAGTTTGTTCATGGTTTGAAGTCCTTACTGTGTGAGTCGACCGTTTTTCGGAAGTCATATGATTGTTCAGAGCGCGAGGCCGTTCACCCATGCGGCAAGTTCATCCCTGGAAGGTTTGCCGTTCAGCAGTTTGCCTTCGACGAGTTTTGCCGTATCGGATACGCTGCCTTTCAGTTCATCGAGCGTTTTACCGAATCCGCTTCCGCCGGACGTTGCGAACAGAACCACGGTCTTTCCGGAAAAATCATAGGATTCAAGGAAGGTATTGATAATCGTCGGAGCGACATACCACCAGATCGGAAAACCGACGAAAATCACGTCGTAATCCGCGATCTTCGCGTCGGTGTCTGCGATGGCGGGACGGAAGGTTTTGTTCTGCATTTCCAGGGAACTGCGGGACTGCTTGTCCATCCAGTTGAGGTCGGCTTTGGTGTAGGGAACCGCAGGCTTGATTTCGTACAGGTCAGCATTTGCGGCTTCCGCAAGCGTTTTTGCGGCGGTTGCAGTTACTCCGCTTGCGGAAAAATAGGCTACGAGTTTCTTTGACATGGTGTTGTCCTCCGAAGTTTATTTGAGTGAAAAATATGGTTTGAATAAGGATCAGTGCGGCAGCAGCGCATCCGGATCCAGACTTACGATATCCGTCGCGAAAAACAGCTTTCCGAAAATGTACTTGTCGGACGCGCTCTCCGTGAGCGTGATCAGCTGTTCACGATACCAGTCCATTCCTTCCGCCATGGCGGGACCCTTGACGGCAGTTAACGCCTGTTCCAGATAATACACGGGTGCGCCGTCCAGAGTTTTTCCGGAATCGACAGCGGCATCGCGGTCATAAATGTAATACACCGAATCGTTCAGCCCGTAGGACGTGGACATCACGATTTTGCCGTCGGGCGTGAAGCAGATGCCCTGTACCTTATCGCGGATGGAGTAGATCTGTACCGGCGCGGAAAGATCACAGACCGGATACACGGAGCAGATTGCGGAGTGCATTCCTTCCGCTGTTTCAAAGATGTGTTCCTCCACTTTCCTGGTACCCGGATCCATAAACGAACCGACGTACAGATACTCGTCGTCCGTGTAGAGGAACGAAGCTTTGTTGTTGACCTTTGTGCCCGTTCCGATGTTTACGCTATCTCCGTTATCTGCATTCAGTACGTCGGCGAGAGGGAACGTAAAAATTTTGCTTCCGTTCGCAATGTAAGCAAAGTCTTCGGAAACGGCGATTCCGCCCGCATGACCGGTGTACGGTTCCCCGTCGCAGTGCAGCGTGACATAATAGGATTCGCTGCCCGTTGTGGTGACGTAAATGCGCGACGGACGGTCGTCCTTCATGTAGCCGGACACGAGGATGACGTCCGCGTCGTCTGCCGCCGCGATCCCCTGACAGACAAAGCCGTCATTCAGACCGGGATTTCTGCACAGTGCGGATTCGGCGGCGTAGTAGTCGCGGTACAGGAAATATTTTGCGATATTCAGCCCGCCGATCACCAGAACAAGCAGGGCGAGAAGTGCGATCAGGACGATCAGAACGATTTTCCCTGTTGTATGTAAATATTTCATGGGGGATTCTCCTGTGAAGCCTACAGTTTTTTTCGGTTCAGCACATATCCTGCAAACGCACCGGTCAGTCCGCCGAGAATGTGGGACAGGTTCGAGATGTTGTCCGCTACGAAAACGCCGCTCAGGAGCTGCTGACCGATGTAGATCAGTGCTGCCAGAAGGAAAGTGAGCGGGATTTCACCGCTCTTGAATCCGGTGAAGGAGGAGAGCAGGATAAAAGCGAAAACAACGCCGCTGGCTCCGCAGAGTCCGGTGTTCCAGAAGAGCAGATAATTCACCACACCTGTGATGAGCGCGGTCAGCGTGATGACTTCGAGCAGCGTGCGCGAACCGTATTTTTCCTCCAGCATCGGACCGAGCAGAAGGATGTACGCCGTATTTCCGACGAAATGTTCCCATCCGCTGTGTCCGAAAACATGCGTGAAGAACCGCAGATAAGTCAGGGGATTCGTCAGGGAAGTGTGGGAGGTCATGAACAGCAGGTGTGTGATTTTGCCGCCGGTCAGTTCGCCGAGAAGTGTCGCGGCGAGACAGACGAACACGAAGATCAGGACGACCGGCGAATTGAATTTGATTTTCAGTTTCTTTTCCATGGGAACAGCCGTCAGTTTTCCAGCGCGGCGAAGATGTCTGCAGCGGCGCGCACGCCTTCTTCCGCAGACATCGCATGGAACCTGGAACGTCCGGGTTCGAACGGTTCGATCATATAGAGTGCATCGTTCGGATGAGCCATGAACCGTTGGAGAATGTCACGGGAATCGATCACACCGGTCTCCATCGGGAGACGGCGCTGCATGTCCTTCTGTTCGTTGTACGGAACCCCTGCGACGGCATCGTTCAGATGGACCGCAACAAGACGTTCGGTATGCTGGGTCATGTACAGAAGATCGTCCGGACAGCCGGCGGTGGAACAGTACCAGTGGAAGGTGTCAAACGCGATGCCGGCAATTCCGCCGGCGGCATCGGCGATTGCCAGAACACCGGAGAGGGAGTGGACGAATTCGTATTTCTGCCAGGTGCGCAGTTCGTGCGGACCGAGGAATTCGAGCCCGTAACGAATTCCGGCATCCCTGAGAACGCTGCTGACCGCGCGTACCCGGCGGACATGCCAGTCAAAGTTTTCGTCAAACGCACGCGGACCGGTCGGCCAGACATGGTTGTAGGCATGGGAGATCCCGATTTTTCCGCCGATTTCCGCACGGTAACGGAGGGTTTCAAGCGCCTTTTCGAACGCTTCATCGGTCAGATCCCAGTGATAAAAATCGGCGGGGAGAGGGAGAAGTCCCCAGCAGAGCCCGTATTCCGCAAGATATGCGGTTGCTTCCGCGGCAGTTTCTGCGGATTCAAAAAGCGAACCGGGAACGCTCAGTGCCTGAATTCCGTAACGGGCGGCGATCGGTGCGAGTTCGCGGTAACTGTAGGGGAAGTTCAGCATGGATGTGTCGAGAGTCCGTATCATGGAAAAACCTCCTGTAGAATGATGATTATATTTATTTTTAGCGTTTAGTGTTCGGAACGGTCCGGTGTTTCGGGAGATTTTCCGAAAATCCGGCGGAAGAAGTGATACAGATGCGGCTTCACGCTGGACGGATCGTGTCCGGTGTTTTCAAGAACGTGCCAGAAATGCGGGGTCTCCGTCTGTTCAAGCATTTCGTGATAGGACGCGGGGAACCGCCCGACTACGCCGTCCGCTTTGGATGCCGTGATCAGAAGCAGATGCGGCTCGTCGAACCGCATGGCGCCCTCCGCCATCTGTCCGGGATGCGCGGGAGAATCTGCAAGAGGCGTCAGACCGGGCGCGGGACAGGCGGCACCGACATAACCGAACCGGTCGGGATGCGTGAATCCGATGAACAGGGATTCGCGCCCTCCCATGGAAAATCCGGTAATTGCCGTGTTTTCCTTTCCGAGGGCGACGGAAAAATGACTTTCGATGAACGGCATCAGACTGCCGGTCAGGTCGTTGATGAAATTGTCATAATTAAGGGAATTGGTCAGATTCATGCCCGTGCAGGCCGGCATCTCCCTGCTGCAGTAGATATAGGGACAGACCACGATCATCGGCTCGGCTTCCCCGTGCGCATAGAGATTGGAAAGCAGGGAGCTGACGCAGACGACCGGACGGGTCATCCAGTCCTCGTTGTCAAAATAGCCGTGCAGGAGATAGAGAACGGGATAAGTGCGGTCTTCGGAATAATCCGGAGGCAGAAGGACATTCACGGGCGTTTCCCGTTCCGCCGCGGAAGAATAGTAGGTGTATTTTTGAAAATCAGGATATTCAATGCCGGCTTTCCGCTCAAAAAGATCTTCGGACGGAAGAGCAGTGATCGGAATACAGTTCGTCATAGAGCTTCTCACTTTCGCAGAATTTTTTCCATCGGCTTGCCTTTGGCGAGTTCATCCACCAGCTTGTCGAGATACCGCAGTTCCCGCATCAGCGGTTCCTCTATGTTTTCCACCCGTACGCCGCAGACCACGCCTTTGATGAGGGTACGGTTCGGATTCGGCGACGGCATGTTCCGGAAAAAATCGCCGTAGGTCAGTTCCGTTGTCAGGAATTCTTCAATCTGTGCTGTGGAGTAGCCGGTCAGCCATGCGGTGACTTCCAGTACTTCGGCACGGGTACGGTTCTTTTTTTCGGCTTTCGCAAGGAGGAGAGGGTAGACTTTCGCAAACAGCATGTTGTAGATTTTATCGTTGGTCATGGCGGTCTCCTTTGATTTCATGCGGTTGCTGCCGCAGGAACGAAGCGTTTTTCTTCATTATATAGGAGTTTGTGAAAACTGTCAAGCGGTCGGAACCGATCCGGAATAAAAAAGCTCCGATCCCCAGTATCCGATATTCCGGTTATCTGACATTTTATGTTCTCTTTGCATTAATGAGTTTTTACAGTATTTCTGCTGCAACTATGGGTTAACAAAACTCCGGGGCAGTTTTTCTGCACCGGAGTTTTTTCGTCATTTCAGCAGTTCCGGAAGCCGGTCCAGCGTCCAGACATACGCATCGTTGTAGATTTCCTTCAGTACCGCCGGATCGTTGTGCGACGTGATGTGATCCGTGTGCCATGTCAGAAACCATACCCATCCGGTTCCGGATTCCTTCAGCTGCGGAACCGTCGGAATGCGTCCGCATTCGTGGAAGCAGACCGGCATCCGGTCTCCGACGACCTCAAGAACGGCGTTCCATAGTCCGGGATTTGCGCCGTCGTAATAGGAATCCGCACCGGCGATGTCAACGCAGTCGTTACCGGGGTACCAGTCTCCGTAATTTTTGCCGTTCTGACACCATCCGAGGACCCAGATCAGGTTATCAAGATGCCAGTGTCCGACATAGCGGTTGTACATGATCCGCCACAGCTTTCTGAACGGTTCGGGACCGCCTTTGCCCCACCAGAACCAGCCGCCGTCGAACTCGTGGAACGGTCTCCACAGAATGGGGATCTGCTGTTCCTTCAGTTCGGCAAGAGCTGCAGCCGCCTTGTCCATCCCGCGGATCAGGGTTTCGTATTCCGGCGTCCCCTCGGTCAGGGCTTTGTCCCAGTCGGGGATGACTGTGTTCATGCACTCGCTCCAGCTTCCGGAAAAATCACAGCCGCAGTGCCAGCAGATGCTGACGATGCCGCCGCGGCTGTGCCATTTTACCGCACGGCGGTTCACCCCGGCGAAGTCGTTGTTCATGTAGTCAAGCCCTCGGACGGCGGGATATTTTCCGGTTTTTTCGAAAATATAATCGAATTCGTATTCGTCGCTGCCTTTCCACGTGGATTCCTGCTGACCGCTGAGGATTCCTTTTCCGTACAGCGAAGCGATGGTGTCAAACAGTTTTACCGCCTGTTCCGAGGCGTTCGGGTTAGTCAGTTTCATAGTTGTTCCTCCTCAGCGGATTTCATACATTTCAAACATTACGAGATCGCTCACGGTGAATTTCACGTACCCGTCCTCATAACGGAAGGAAATGTCCGTATTTTCACGGTCACGTCCGCCGAGACGGGTCACGCGGGACGGTTCATTGCACCGGATTTCCACCGCAAACGGATTTACGGTCAGCAGTTCATCGGTGCAGAGCAGATCGACCGCGCTGATAAGGGTCGTGTCCCCGTCGCGGAAGGTCACCAGTTCCACCTGACGCGGTGCATCGGAACGCACGGTCAACGCGGCACGGTCAACGTAAGTGTTCAGCAGAGAGAGGATCAGTTTCTTATGCGAGCGCCGGCTGTCGTTTTCAATGGGTGCGGCGGACCAGATCACGGTTCCTCTGCCGATATTTTTCACGATCAGGGCGGGGATATCCGTTGGGTTCCCGGGCGGATTGGAATGGATCGAAGCAAACCGGCGTTCCGTCGGTTTAGTGTAAGGAAGCGTCATGGTCGCGAGAACCGTTACGTCCTTCACATCAAGGATCGGCAGGGAAAGTTCGGACGGAAAGGGATACGACGGATCAAATTCTCCGAAATACGGCTGTCCTTCCGGCGTCGGCGCCAGATAGACGGCGGATTCTTCGGTATATCCCCGGAATTCCGCACCGAACAGCATTTTCAGCAGAACGGGATCCTCCGCACCGGACAGATACAGCACTCCGCCGTTTTTGACGTAATCCGCGAGATCCGCACGGTTTTTGCCGGAGATTCCTGCGATCTGCGGGGCGAAGACCATTTTATACCGTCCCATGTCGCCGGTCAGCGGATTGGCGACGATCCCGACGGGGATGTTTTCCTCGATCAGCGTACGTGTCAGGGCAATCGAGCAGGTTTTGTTGTTGAACGGAAGCCACCGGCTGTTGAACCGTCCGGAAGTGGAGTAGTATACGCCGGCTTCCTGCACCATGTCACCGCGGAAATACGGCTCGTACGGTATCTGCCGTTCGAATACTTTTCCGACTCTGTCGTACACGCGGCTGTCAAGAGTTCCTGCCGGATCGATCGCATCGATGATGAAGGACGCACCGTGATGTGCTGCCGTCAGCAGGACTTCCACTGCCAGATGTTCCTCGGATTTGGAGATTGTGTGAACGGACAGCGAGCGGTCACAGCGGCAAGTCATGTATTCAAAAGGCGGATTTTTTGTCACACCGTAGTAATATTTCGCCGTAAAGGAGTGGTTGTACAGGTCACCGTACAGATCTCCGCCGGTGTAGTCGCACTGGTCGTTGACCAGTTCCGTCGAACAGCACAGGGAATCACCGGACGCCACTGCGTTGGCGTAATTGTGTTCGACCGTCACGCCGGGAATGAGCCGCTTTGTCTCTTCGGTCACGAGCCGTGCGAAATCTCCCATCCATTGTTCACGCAGTTTCTGGAATTCCAGCCACAGCGGATCGGTCCAGTTCAGAGAGGGAAGATGTCCGTCCGGAAGCTCACTCCGTCCGGTCTCGCGCAGGTACCGCGCACGGCAGTGTTCGCACTGACAGATGCCCGGCCAGAATGTCATGTCGTAGAACATCCCGTCAACAGTGAAGTATTCCGCCATTTCGGCGATCTGCGCTTTCACAAATGAGACGTACCCGGGATTGTTCGGACAGCACATGCCGTAGCGCCCGCCGCGCTGGTGACTTGACAATCCATCGTTGTCGTAGATCCGCCATTCGGGATGCCGGTCCTCCTCGACGGTATTGTAGATCAGGCTGTAGTAGCCCACGACGTACATTCCTTCGGCGTGGCAGAGATCGACAAGCTGCCGCATCAGGTCTTCGCGGCCGTTCAGTGCGGCGTGCATGTGACCGGTTTTCGTCGGCCAGTAGCAGTGCCCGACGTGTGACTGCAGATAAAGCATGGGCGCCTGAATGTGCGCTTTTTTCAGATTGGCTACGTATTCCTTCGGATCAAAGCGGGACAGGAATTCCGGATTCCAGTCCTCGATGTGCATGTCCACGAGATTCCGACGGTATGTTCCCGTAAACCATTGTTTGTCTGCCATTTCGGTTCCTCCGTGATAGGATTTTGATGAGATTTCCATGGAGCTTCTGCGGATACAAAAAAATTCCGGCGATCCGGAAAGAGGGGGAGAGATACCGATAAAATCAGAGTGACCCTTGATCGTATCTTTCTTCACAAACACGATCAAGGGTCACTTAAAATTCTTGGTATCTAACATCTTTTGTAATCCTCTCTTTCTGCTGACTATCCGCTGTCGATGTTATTACAGGGGATGCTGTTCGGTTCACCGGACTTGTTTTTTATTTATAATAAGTCCTGTACTTTATTCGTACATTGGAGTGTTCCTCTCTTTCTTTTGTGACTCTATTATATCATGGGAACTTCATAAAAGCAATCGGTAAGTTGTCAGAAGTTCACATAAAAAAACTGTGCAGTACGCAGAAATTTCAACTTTCGGTCAATAAGTCTTTACAGAACCGGAAAATCTGTGGTATAATATTACTGTTGCGGGTCTGCTGATATTCATCGGATCCGCTTTGTCCGTAAAACATCTGCTGTACCGCCCGGTACAGATTTTATATATAACATATCCCCGGCGGGAAGAAAGGTTGGAGTTTATGGTGATTTATCCGATCACGGAGCGTACGGCGAAGCTCAGGGAAGCAGCCGTTGCCAATCAATACAGTCCGGAAATATTTGCCCAGCGCGATTACTGGTTTTACCGCGGCGTCCTCTCCTGTGAGGAATCTGCCGGACGGATGGAATGCATTTCTGCGGGACTCTGTTCTGTCCTTGAAAATATCCGTCCCCTCATCTTTGAAGGCGAACGGATTGTCGGTTACAATTTCGCCGACGGAAATATGGAGGAAACCTGGCAGGACGAAGATACCCTCCGCCGCCTGCAGCCGTTTTCCATGCTGACGGAAGCGGAGATGGAATGGTTCATCACCAACCGCGGACGTGCGTCATCAAAGGTCTCGGTGCCGCCGCAGGAACAGGCGATCCCCATCTGGGGTTTGTGGGCTTGCTGGGAAACCCCGGAGGACAAGGCGATCCTCGAGGATTTTTCCGCCTGCGGACACATCATTGCCGACAACCATTCCGTAATCGGCTACAATATGGTGCTGACGCTCGGCGTGGAGGGACTTCTCGATAAGATCGCGTCCTTCCGCAACATCAACGGTGATCTCCCGCTGTACGATGCCTGCGAACGGGTATGCTGTTCCTTCGGAACATTCATGCGCCGGTACGGTGCGGAAGCCGCGCGTCTGGCGGCGGAAGAATCGGATCCCTTACGGAAAGCCGAGCTGGAGCAGATCGCCGCTGACTGTGCATGGATCGCCGTCCATCCGCCGAAAAACTTCCGTCAGGCGGTGCAGACTGTATGGTTTTCCCATATTCTCAATACGTTTGAAGACGGTATCAACGCCAATTCCGTCGGCAGACTCGATCAGATTCTGTATCCTTTCTACCGGAACGACATCGACGCCGGCGTATTGACAAAGGAAGACGCTGCGGAACTGATCCAATGCCTCTGGATCAAACTGTACCGGAATTACGATGTGCAGCAGTCCGCCGTGGGCGGAACCGATCCGGACGGGAACAGTGCTGTCAACGAACTGTCCTGGCTGATGCTGGATGCGACGGAGCAGCTCGATTTCATCCGCTGTCTTTCCGTCCGTTACGGTGCTTCCACAGACAAAGCGTTCCTGCAGAGAGCACTGGACGTTGCGGGACATGTACAGAAGGGCGTTCCGTTCTTCTTCAACGACGACGTGATGATTCCCGCGCTCGAAAGAGTCGGGATCTCCCATGAGGATGCCTGTGATTATACCCAGATCGGCTGTGTGGAAACAGTGATTCCCGGGAAACATAATCCCCATGCGGTGACTTCCCGCTGCAACCTGCTGAAATGTCTGGAATATACGTTCGGCAGGGGACACAGCCTGATGAAACCGGAGCTGCTTCCCGGCGTCGATACCGGTGATTTGGGGCAGTTCCCGACGTTTGACTCGTTTTACGATGCGGTGAAAGCGCAGATTGCCCACATGATCGAGCGGACGACAGTAATGCTGAAACGTTCCTGCCCTCTCGGAAAATACCGGCCGAAACCGGTGAAATCTCTGCTGTCCGAAGGCTGTCTGGAATCCGGACGGGATTTCAACGATGCGGGATGCCGGTACGATACGTATCAGATGATGCTTATGGGTGTGCCGAATCTTGCGGACTCCCTGATGGTTGTGAAAGACTATGTGTACGGCAAGAAGTCGCTGAGTCTGACGGAGATGAAAACTGTTCTTGAAGAAAATTTCCCGGACGAAGCACAGCGAGTGGAATGGGTCAGCAAGGTGCCGAAATACGGCAACGGCATCGCTGAAGTGGACGAACTGGCGTCGGACATCGTTTCCTATGCCTGTGACTGCATTGAAGCAATGGAGAAAAAATACGGTATTGCGCTTCACGCACAGCCGTTCACCTATCTCTGGATGATCGAATTCGGAGCCAATACCGCCGCAACTCCGGACGGACGGAGAAAAGGGGAGATCATGGCGTACAGCATGTCGCCCATGCAGGGACGGGACTTCAGCGGACTGACCGCTCTCATGCACTCGCTCTGCTGTCTTCCCACCGGACGTACCCCCGGTACCACCTCCGCGATCGTAGAGATCGAGCCGCAGCTGTTCAGTGAACGGAATCTGCCGTATCTGACCGATGCGATGCGTGCGGCGGCGATGATGGGGCTGTCGAACGTACAGTTCAACATCGCGGATGCCGAGACTCTGATCGACGCACAGAAGCATCCGGAAAAGCATCCGAATCTTGCGGTGCGCGTTTCCGGATTCAGCCAGCGGTTCTCTCTGATCGGTAAACCTCTGCAGGATCACATCATCGCGCGGACGAAGCACCGGACGATTTAAGAAGCACTGTAACCAGAATAAATGCTGCGGGCCTGTCGTTTGCGACAGGCCTGCATGTTTGTCCGGTATATCCGGTTCCGTGAATACCGTTACTCCCGGATGAACTGCCGGTCCGTATGGGGGAGTTCTTCCGAAACATAACGTTCCACCTTCATGCGCAGACCGTATTTTTCGCGCAGTTCGACGATCTGTGCCATCATCGGGGTTCTGTGGTGCCGGTCAAGCGCCGCCTGATCTTTCCAGCTGTCGATCAGCAGGATGCTTGCTGCGTCATCCATCGGAATAGAATATTCGTACCGGAGGTTTCCTTCCTCACGGCGGATCTCGTCAACGATCCCGCGGGAAATCATTTCGCCGGCAAATTTCCGTGCATTTCCTTCCGCTCCGGTGTAATAGATGTTTATGGTGATTGCCATTTCTGTTTCTCCTTCCGATTCGGATTTTCTGTCTTCTGTGTTACCGGTCACAGGGCTTTTTTGCCAGATACAGGACAAAGGTATCGTGGAACACGATTTTGTTCCCCGCTTCCCGTACGGTTTCTCTCAGCCCGTCGAGCAGTTTGCTTTTGTACGGTTCCGGGATCACGATGTGATCGCAGTGTGTTCCGCAGAACGCCGCATATTCCTCCGCCGTGAATTCCCGCTTTCCATGAAATTCCCGTTTTTCGAAGTCTGTATATCCGTAATCCACTGCATTGGTGTACCGGAATGCCACGTGTTTGTATTCGGTTTCCGGTTTGAAATAAGCGGAGTATACTTTCTGTATTTTTTGGTACAGCTCTTCGTTCGGTGTCCGGTAATCGCCTTTGGTCAGCATCATTGCCAGTGTTCCGCCGGGTTTCAGGAGAGCAAAGGTCTTGGAAAAGGCGATTTCCTCCGGAATCCACTGGATCGTTGCGGCAGAATAGATCATATCGAATTTCCGGTTTCCGAAATCGTGAGTGATGAAATCATCGTTCACAATATGGAAGTTCGGATACGCACCGTACTTGCGGTTCATCATTTCAAACAGATTCCCGCCAAGTTCAATGGCATGGTAATCACAGCCCGTACGGAGAACCGGATCCGTTGCCTGTCCGGTACCCGGGCCAAGTTCCAGCACGGATTTCCCGGGACCGATTTCTGCAAATTCAATCAGTGCTTCAAACAATTCCGCGGAATAACGGGGTCTGTACCGGTCAAATTGTTCGGGGATGGTGTCAAACACTCTTCGGAATTCCATTTTTTTCCTCCTTATTTTGTTTTGTTTATCCGATCAGAAAATCGTATACTCTTTGATTGAAATCGCCCGCTTCTTCGTAGGCGGCATGTCCCAGATGATCGTACAGGAAGAGGTCACATCTCAGTTTTTCTGCGATTTCTTCCGAAGCCTTACCGCTTACCACACGATCCTGCCGTCCGCCGATGACGAAAACGGGGCACCTGATCCTGTGCAGGGATTCATAAGCATCGCATGTCAGACAGGCTTGGGAAAGCAGGATGAACCGCTCCGTTTCCCTTGGCTTCTGCAGAAGTGTCAGCAGCGGCAGAAACGGACGATATCGTTTCACATAGGCATCGGAGTACATTTTTTCCGCCATATCTGCGATGAGTTCCTTCATGGCGTTCCGTTCGGTCAGTTCGATCCATCGTCCGATGACCTGCTTCACGGTATCGTTGTTTCGGGAAAGCGTTACGGCAAGAACCAGTTTCTTTACCAGATCGGGACGGTCAATAGCGAGGTACTGGGCAATCATACCGCCCTGTGAAACACCGAATACGTCCGCATTTGTGATACCGAGGGCATCCATGGCGGCGGCAACATCCGAAGCCAGATCTCTCACTGTAATCCCTTCCCGTACGACCGGCCGGCGGTCAAACAGATATACCCGGTAATCCTTTGCAAAGATACGATACATCCAGGCAAGGGACGGGGCAGCACCTTTGATCCCGCGGGTATTAAGTCCCTGGATCATGATCAGCGTTTTTTTTCCGAGACCGAATGTAATATAGTCCATCTGCAGGTCGGAAAGCATCAACCGATGTTCTTTTGCGTGGTACAGCATGGTTTGTCTCCGTGTTTTTTTGTTCTATCATTGTACACCTCCTGGAGAGCGTTCCGGCGGTATGGCATGTGCTCTTATCGGACAGATGTACGGGATGGAGCTATTATATCATACCGGAAAACAGGTGTCAAGCACAGTGCAGGGAGAGGAAGGTGCATCGTTTTGTGCAGATAATCTTGAAACCGGGTGCGTTTCCTGCTATAATATAAGATAAGAAATCTTTTAACTATAAAAGAGCAGATTCACAAAACAGACAAACAGCAAGCGTCTTATAAAACACCGGAAGGAGAAAATTATGGAAAAGACACTGCGTTACGCACTGGTGGGATGCGGCAGCTTCGGCGGCGTGCATCTGGATGTGCTGACAAAACTGGAAGGAACGAAGATCGTGGCTCTGTGCGACATTCATCCGGAAAGCTGCGAACGGCTGAAAGAACGGTTCGGACTGGATGTGCCGTGTTACACGGATTACCGTGAAATGCTGGCGGCAGAAAAGGACAACATTGACATTGTGGATGTCGTCACGTCCGATAAAGCACACTGTCCGGTTACACTTGCCGCGCTTGAAGCCGGATTCCATGTCATGTGCGAGAAGCCGATGTCCCTCTTCACGGAGGAATGCACGGCAATGGTGAAGAAGGCAGAGGAAAAAGGCCTCCTTCTGATGGTGGGACAGGTCTGCCGCTGTGCACCGGGATTCGTGAAGGCGAAGGAACTCGTGGGAAACGGTTCGATCGGTGAGCTGTATTTCGCGGAGAGCGAATATGCCCACGACTACACGAACATCAAAGGCGTGGACAACTGGCGCGTCGATCCCGACCGGGAACCGATCATCGGCGGTGCATGCCATGCGATCGACCTGCTCCGCTGGATCGCGGGCGATCCCACGGACACCACGGCATACAGCAACCATAAGGTGCTGACGGACTGGCCGGTAGATGACACGACGGTGGCGATCTTCCGGTTCCCGGATCAGGTCATCGGAAAGGTCTTTACGTCGATCGGATGCAAGCGCAACTATACCATGCGCACTGTCCTGTACGGAACCAGAGGGACGATCATCGTGAACAACACCGATCCGGTGCTGGATCTGTATCAGCTGCATCCGGACGGAAGTTCCGTTCTGACGAAGATCCCGCTGGAGATCAACAACCACAACGTGATGGAGGAACACCGTCTCCTGCGGGAAGCGGTTCTGTACGGCACTCCGCTTGTCACGACCGGTACGGAAGGCGCACGTACGGTTGCGGTCTGCCGTGCGGTGGTGGAATCCGCCGAGACCGGCAAGCCGGTGGAGATCGTGTATCCGGTATAAGAACGCACAAAACCGGGTTATCCGTTCAACGGATAACCCGGTTTTGATTTTCAGTTGAAATGTCTGAAATTCGGAAGCCAGTCGCGGTTTGCCTCGAAGAGCTGTGCGACCATGTCTTCGACTTCCGCCATGGAACAGGCCGTGGCGGTCATCGGGTCGTAGAGACACGCGTGGTAAATCTTTCTGGGATCTCCTTCCAGCGCACCTTCCACCGCCAGTTCTTCGCATCCGGCGGACAGATTGTTCAGTACGGCAAGTTGCGGAGGCAGTGCGCCGACACGGATCGGTTCAAGCCCGCGCTGTGATGCCAGTACGGGAACTTCGACACAGCATCCGTAGGGGAGATTGTCGATCAGTCCGAAGTTGCGGACATTGCCGTTGAAGTGGAACATGGTGTGATCGCCGAAGCAGGCGTTGAAGATATACGCGGCATATTCCTGACCTCTCGTGAGCGGGAATTCATCCGCCTTGAAATTGCCGAATTCGCGGATGTGGCGCTCCTCGGTGGTCTCATCCTTGGACAGTTCCTTGCGCGGCAGACAGTCGAGACCGGGATTCCATCCGGTGCCGTGTGTGCAGTATTTTTCGAGCAGGTCGGGACGCTTGCGGAACCACCAGGTATATTCGCTGTTGTGTCCGCTGGATTCGGTGACATAGTAGCCGAGATGCAGAAACATTTCGTTGCGTACCTGCTCCTCGTTGTAAATCTCGGGACGCTCCGTGATTGCCTTGCGGATGAGCGGGATGGCATCCTTTCCGTTCCAGTCGAATTTGATGTAATGTGCCTGATGGTTGATGCCGGCGCAGACATAGGTGACTTCTTCCTGCGGTGCGCCGATGAAACGACAGAGCATAGCGGCGGTTCCCTGTACGGAATGGCAGAGTCCGCTGATGGCAACGGTGTCGGTACTGCCCTGCAGGGCACGGCAGAGCATTGCCATGGGATTGGTGTAGTTGAGCCAGAGCGCATTCGGGCAGAGTTCTTCCATGTCGCGGAGGATTGCGAGCATCGGGGGAAGGGTACGGAGGAAGCGGAAAATCGCCGACGGTCCCCGGGTATCCCCGACGTTGATGGACAGCCCGAATTTTGACGGAATAGCGATGTCGTTGTAGAAATCGCGGTTGGTACCGACGGCAATGGTGGTGACTACCCCGTCCGCTCCCGCGAGCACATCGCGGCGGTTGGTTGTTGCGGTGACCTTTGCGGGATAATTGCCGGCGGCAACGATGCCGTCTACGGCTTTTTTCGAAAGAGCAAGGTTGGTTTCATTGATGTCGACAAGTGCGATTTCCGCGTCGCGGAAGGCTTCGAACGTCAGGAGATCACGAACCAGATTCCGCGTGAAGACCAGACTGCCGGAACCGATGAATACGATTTTTTTAGCCATAATGCGGGTCCTTTCTGTATGGAATACCGTGAGAACGGTGTCGGAAGTTCAAAATAAAAAATCCGGCGATCCGGAAAGAGGGGGAGATACCGGTCAAAATCAGAGTGACCCTTGATCGTATCTTTCTTCACAAACACGATCAAGGGTCACTTGAAATTCTTGATATCTAACATCTTTTTATCCTCTCTTTCTGCTGACTGTCCGCTGACGATGTTATTTCAGGGGACGCTTTTCGGTTCACCGGACTTGTTTTTTTATATTAATAAGTCCTGTACTTTATTCGTACATTGGAGTGTTCCTCTCTTTCTTTTGTGTCTACATTATAGCACAGGAATTTCATAAATACAATCGGTAAGTTGTAAGAAATCCACAGGAAATTTCTGTGCAGTACGCAGAAATTTCAACTTTCGATCAATAAGACTTTACAGAAACGCGGATTCTGTGGTATAATTAAACTGTTGCGGGCCTGTCGTTTCTGACAGACCCTCACTTTTTTCGAACAAGGAGCAAGTTCATATTTTCGTTTTTACCGTTTCCGGAAATTGATTCCCGCTTTTGCCGCCTGCTTCATCTGATGCTGCCGCGGGATTGTGTAGATCCTGCCGTTTTTCCGGAAGTTCGCACCCGTCTGCCTGAAAGTGAAGTTTACGTTGTACCGCATACACTGTTCTCTTGTCCAGAGGATCCAGTCGTAATCGCAGACCCGTGCGCCTTCCCCGGACTCGCCGCCGCAGGTGACCGATTCGATCATGTTTCCGTAATGGGACAGGTACGCTTCGATATTAATCCCCTCAAGCATCGGTTCGTGGATGATGTTTCTGTGGCGGATTGGAAGTTCCAGAAAAACCGGCAGCCGTTCATCCGCCATGTTCTGATTCTCGCAGGTACAGCAGATGTGAACGTTTTCGTACCCGCTGCCCCAGTCCTCCGGAAGGCCGACGTAAAACCGTTCCGGACGTTTTGTAATGAAGAAAAACTTCAGATCCTGCCGTTCGCGCATCATGTGCCATGCATCGGGCCGCCATTCGTCCGTGTCGGGATGAAAAAAGTCGGAGGTAAAGCAGGTATAGACGAAATCGTCGTCCGGCTGCAGGGTGTAACTGCCGTCCCGTTTCCGTCGGACAGGCAGGTTGAAATTGTTCGTTTTCTCTACCACGGAGGAGTCCTTTCCGAACGCGGCATCGCGTCGGTAGACG
Organism: Clostridia bacterium; assembly: GCA_017398585.1. Lineage (GTDB taxonomy): Bacteria > Bacillota > Clostridia > Oscillospirales > CAG-272 > UMGS1696. The sequence continues at coordinate 37,295 of JAFQFS010000049.1, read as the reverse complement.
TAGCAGTTCAGGCATCCCGGGCTGATTTTGGTGCAGCCGTGCCACAGGTTCCAGCTTGACATGAACGGCTCCTTTCAGCGGCAGATGCGGTCGATCCAGGCGAACAGTTCCGGAAGATCGTAGTCTCCGCTGTGAGGCACACCCCATGGCAGACAGAAATCGACCGTTTTTCCGGCATCACGCAGTCCTTCCGCAAGAAGTACCGGGATCGCAAAGGATGTATCGCGGTCGGCAGCACCGTGACGGATCCGCCAGTGCTGCGCACAGCCTTTGTGCCGGATGAAATTCATCGCGTTCATGAGGAAAACAGGCTCATCGGGCGCGCATTCCCCGCCGCATCGGCTGTGTTCCAGACCGAACTGCGTAAAGTGACGTTTATCCACGGTATCGGAACCGAAAAGATCGTTTTCATAGGTGTGCAGTTCCGGATCGTCAAACGCACAGGGCATTTTCATCCGGGTGATGTACGTGCAGTATTTCGGAAAATCCACGGTTCCGGCTGACAGATCGACACCGGAGCCGGACGGAATCTCAGTTCCGGACTGCACGGCAGTCTTCGCGGAATCAAGGATCAGCTGCTTGATATGGTCCGCAAAACTGCCGGTTCCGTCTTCCTTCATGGTCAGACCGTGCGGAGCGGTGCGGTTTATATAGTCCGGAAACGCCCTGCGCAGCAGAGCGGACAAGGCCATCCGTTCCTCCGGAATCCGGTTTACAACGGGCGTGACCTTCCAGTGATCTCCGTCCTGTTCCCATCGGTGCCCATGCTGTCTGTCGAGATGTCCGTACTGCCACTCATATGCGGTGTCGGAGTTTTCGAGATTGGTGATCGGGCAGTAGCAGGATGCCGCAAAAATGCGGTCGCTTTCCGGTACCGCACCGATTTCGTTCAGATAGGGTTCGTACAGCGGCGAGTCCCCCGAAGCTGCCAGCAGAGCGGACATCGCACCGCCCGCACTGGTTCCGTTGGAAATGATTTTGTCCGGATCGCCGCAGATTCTGTCCGCGACCGAACGGATGAAGCGTACGGCGGCCTTCAGATCGACGATCACGGAGGGAGCTTTTCCGATGTTTCGGCTATTCATCTGTGTATTTTTGCCGCGCGCTCCGGCGGAGACGACCACATACCCGTGAGCAAGTGCGGCGGCTTCGGTATTGAACGTACCATCCTCATAAACGTAGGGACGGCACGGAGGAGCTTCCATATAACCGCCGACTGCATTCGGGAAAAAGATCGGTGCCGTGCGGGCAGTATAGCCGTTTTTGTTTCCGCCGGTGAAATATTCTTCCGGAATAAAGATGTGCAGAACCTGCAGTTCCGGCGCGGCGGGATGTTCTGTATAAGGGACGCCGTACCATGCACGGAAACGTAGGTCGGTCAAATTTCCGCGGAGATGTTCCGACGTGCAGGCAGCAGGATCAAAGTCTGGCATGGAGATACCTCTCTGTTGTGATTTGAGAATATTATACACCGGATTCCCGAAAAGAACAAGCGGTCCGTACGGATTTTGTCCGGATCGCCGGATAAAAAAGTGCTGACACATGCACCGATGTGTCAGCACTTTGAAAAATTCGGTTTACTGATGTTCCTTGACTTCGTCTACGATCTTGTCGGAGAGCTTGCCGAAAGAACGTTCGAGCTTCTTGCCGACGGAAGCATAACCGGAGTTGTTCTTGATGCAGGTGTACAGACCGCTTGCCATATTCGGGAAGGAGAATGCCTGCGTCAGGTCAAAGTTGCGGTTCTGCATCATAATGCGAACCATGTCTGCGGAATTCTGGTCACGCATCCCCTTGCCGATGACTGCATTTTCAATGTATTCGTCCAGCGTCACATCATAGGTGTAAGCGCCGACCGCCTGCAGGAAAATACCGATTTCGTTGTAGTCACTGTCGCCGTCCCGGTTGTCATCACCGACAACAATGGGCAGGAACAGCGTGGTCGGATTCTGTACGAAATAGGAAGTATCTTCGTTGGCAAAGTCATAGCGCGGGAAGCAGACGACACCGTAGGCGTCTTCAACTTCACGGAGCTGCTTGAAGTCACCCAGAAGGCGGGAGTAGAAGAGGGAACGTCCGTCGGAGAATGCCGTTCTGCCGAGGTCATAGTCGGCATAATGGACGTAATCCGCGTTGGCGGCTTCCTCGTAAATCGTTGCGATTCCTTCCGCAACCTGCAGAAGACGTTCGTTCATGAAGTTGAAGGTGAAGGTTTCGTTTTCTTCGTCCCAGCCGACGAGACGTACACCGGATGTGAAGAGGATCGGCTGGAAGTTGTATTCACGGCCGGAAAGACCGTAAACATCGCGGTCGAGCGAGAATTTGCCGTCGCCGTTCTTGTCGGTGGATACCGTGACGATCTGTTCCTTCATCTTGTCAATGGTCCATTCACTGTTCTTGAACAGTTCATACGGGTCTTCCAGATGGTATTCTTCCACAAGCTCACCGTTATAGAACAGAACGGCCATGGAGTCGTAATGGTCAAAGCCGAAGTCGAGCATGCCGCAGAAGGTCTGACCGAGAACCGACAGGCTCCGGATGGCCCCCTGATCCCAGAAGGGCTGGGTCATGTCAATGGTTTCCACGGAGTTGAACGCCTTGAGATATCCCTTCTGCAGGAGGCCGCCGCCGTTGCTCATGAGCGCATAGGTGATGTCGATATCACCGGAGCCGGAGATACAGGACTGTTCCAGTTTGCTGACAGCGGAGCCGTAGTCGGACGTGAACAGGCAGTTCAGCGCTTCTTCGACAAAACGGTTGCGGTCGTATACCGCGTCGTTCAGACGTTCGCCGGTCAGTTCTTCCCAGTCGAGGACGTTATAAAAGTTGGAGTCGTAATTTTCACAGCTTGCGTTGATGGTGATCCCCTGAAGGTCAACCTTATCCGCCGCATCCCAGAACGGAGTCGGTGATTCCGTTTCGGGCTCGATCGCGGTCAGGTCGGATTCCGTGATCACCGGCGTGGTTTCTTCCGGTTCCTGCGTTGCATCGCTGCATCCGGCTGCCGAAAGCAGAAGAAGCAGGAGGGCCAGGGTGAATGAGAAAACTCGTTTCATAGAATAACTTTCTGACATTCGTCGTTTCGGTTCGTATTACTTGTAAAATTCGGAAAGAGCAGCAAGATCGTCCGCGCTCAGTACGCCGTCGATCAGAACGAATTCGTCGAGAACCGCCGGGAGCGGTGACGAATACTTTTTGGTGCCGTCCTGTCCGATGCAGAGGTTCTTGTATGCGGTGAACGAGGAGTCCTTCATGGCGGCGGGAATTTCTGTCGTGATGAAGTCTCCGAAGTCATAGGCAAAACGGATTTCGCCCGCTTCACGGTCGACAACAAGAGTCAGATGCACCCATCCGTCCATGTAGTCGATCGGGAAGGGATATTCCTTGTCCATACGGGTACTTCCGTTTCCGGCATTGAACTTCACATCACTGGAACGGAGCGAGAGGATATAGCCGGGATTGGAGCCGCTGTTCCAGTCCTTGTTGCTGAAGAGGGACGGGTCGGAACCGACCGCGCCGGTCTTCATCCAGAGGATTGCGGAGAAGCTGTCCGTTCCGGGCGTGTAATTTTTGACAGCAACGGAACCGTCATCGAACTTTGCGCCGTTTCCGAAGTAGCCGTCCACGTAGTACAGCTTGCCCTTTTCTTCGGTTTCCGCCTTCCCTGCCGCGTCTGCGGTGGTATCGTCAAACGTCAGATAGGTCAGCACACGGTCCGCACCGAGGAGATCGACTACGGAGTTGCCGCTGCCGACGGCGGGCGTGGGTTCGGGTTCATGCGTACGGTGTTCGTAGGTATATTCAATGGTGTACACCGGACGTTCGGCGGCTTCCACACCTTCAAACAGTCCGGAAGGAACGATCGACGTCCAGGTGTCGGGCTGTTCGTAGCCAAGTGCGTGCAGAACGATCGAAGCGTTGTCGCGGATTTCCATCTCGCCGATGGTTCCCTTTTCCACCGTCTTTCCGGCTGCGGCGTACATGACGTATTTTTCCGCGTCGGTGAGACCGCCGTGGCTGCCGTTCGGCGTTCCGCCGTGGTCCGCCGTCACAATGAACAGCGTGGTATCGAGGAAACCGCGTTCTTCGTAGGCTTCGTAGATCTTACCGATGTAAGCGTCCGTGGTCGTGATCTGCTTCAGATGCTGCGGGCTGCCGTAGCCGCTGCCGTGTCCCGCACCGTCCACTTCGTCAAACTGGACGAACAGGAAAGTCGGATCGTTTTCGGCAACGTAATCGCAGATTTTTCTTGTGATGGCAGCGTCGCCGCCGGAATCTTTGTGAACGCCGAGATTGTCTTCAATAATCCCGACGTTGATCGGATTCCAGTTGCAGAAGGAGGCAAGCACCGCATCCGGGTTGTTCTCACGGATGATCCGGAACACCGACGGGAACTCGGATTCGGGATCATACGGTGTCGAACTGACGAGGGAGTTGGAAAGGCGGTGACATTCCGGCGTGACACCGTGGAGCATGGATCCCCAGCATTCGGCGCTGATCGTGGGATTGGAGGTCAGAACGTCGTAGCTGACAGCACCGTTTTCGAAAATGCGGTCAAGATTGGGTGTATCGGTGTCGCGGAAGAAGTTTCCCGCACCGTCCACGCCGAGGAGTACAACGCGCTCGTATACAAAAGTTTCCGTTTCGCTTTCTGCGGGAGATTCCTCCGCGGGCACTGCCGGTTCCTCCGAAACCTCAGAAACCGATGTCTGAGTAAGCTCGGAGACATCGGTTTCAGAAAGAGTTTCTTCAGTTTTATCGGAAGAACAGCCGGAAAACGAAGCGAAAATCAGTACAAGCGCGGTCAGAAAACATTTGATATTTTTCATAATCCGTTATTGTATTGAAATTTCTTTCCGTGAATTCTTACTTTCTCTTGCGGGAAACAGCAGCACCTGCCAGTGCGAGAACTGCGGTGAGAGCGCCGATTACGCCGAAGTCGAAGGTCTGCGGAGCTTCAGCAACTTCTTCTGCAGCGGGAGCTTCAACGACTTCTTCTGCGGGAGTTTCAACGACTTCTTCAACAACTTCTTCCGCAGCGGGAGCTTCAACAACTTCTTCTGCGGGAGCTTCTTCAACGGCCGGAGTTTCTTCGACTGCGGGAGTTTCTTCAACTGCCGGAGTTTCTTCAACTGCCGGAGCTTCTTCAGCTACCGGAGCGTTCGGGTCGTAGCAGGAGATCGCTGCGATTTCGTCTGCGGTGAGAGCCTTCTTGAAGACTGCGATTTCGTCGTAGTCGTAGTTGAAAGTGTTGTTTGCGTTGTATGCGCCGGTACCGTCTTCACCGATGTTGAACGCGAGGTCTGCGTCGTAGGTAACGCCGGTATGGAGGTTTTCAGCGAAAGACTGCGCCTTCTTCAGGATGCTTCTGCCGTTGAAGAAGAATTCTACGGTTTCGTTTGCGCGGTCAACAACGAGAGCAATATGGTACCATTCGCCGATTTCGCTGCCTGCTTCATTCTGGAATGCTGCGAGGTTGAACCCATAGCTTGCGTCGAGTCGGTTGCCGCCCATTGCGTTGACATTATACTTCCAGCTGGAATCGTTGACGCAGAGGAGCCAGCCGGCATTTGCACCGGAACCCCAGTCCTTGTTACCGAAGAGAACAGGGTCACTGGTGTGTTCGTTTGCCTTGAGCCAGGAGGTGATGGTGAAGGAATCGGTACCGAATTCGAAACCTTCTACGGTGAGATAGTTTTTGCCTGCGGTCATGTTGCCGGCACTGCCGATCTTACCTTCTACGATGGAGGTGTCACCGTTGGAAACGATGTTGTAGTTGCCGGTGGTATCCTTTGCACCGTCTTCAAAGGTAACGTATACATCTGCGGTTGCGAGAACTTCCGCTGCGTTTGCGGTGAAGGTGAGAGGGGTGTTGGAGTCGTCAACAACTTCAACAACCGCCGCTGCTTCTTCGCCTGCGGGAGCATAGGTATAAACTGCTTCCACTTCTTCTGCGGAGAGAGCCTTCATGAATACGGCGAATTCGTCGTAGTCACAGATGAAGGTCTGCATCATGTTGTAGAGAAGAGAACCGTCTTCGCCGATTGCGAAGGGATATTCCATGATCGTATCGTCATATGCGCCGCCTGCATGACCGCTGATATCGCCGGTCTTGCCCTGCTTCACGCCGTTGACGTACAGATCGTAGGTACCGCCTTCACGGTCAACAACAAGAGCAACGTGCATCCAGTTGTCGGTTTCGCCGTCAATCGGAGCAAGAAGGAAGGGGTATTCCATGTCGGTACGGGTGCCGCCGGCAACGTTCGCGTTGAACTTCAGGTCGCTGCCGCGGAAGCTGACAAGGAAACCTTCATTACCGCCGGCATTCCAGTCCTTGTTGCCGAAGAGAACAGGGTCGCCGCTGTGTTCGTGGCAGTTGATCCAGGTGGTGATGGTGAAGGAAGAATCTTCGAACTTCAGGTCTTCAATGTAGAGGGAGTTCACTGCGTTTTCAATGTTGACGCCCTGACCGAACTTACCTTCAACGAAGGGAGTGTCGCCGTCGGATTCCACGGTATGGTTGCCCATAACGTCTTCGATGGTGTCTTCGAATGTGAGGTACATTTCTGCGGATTTCAGCAGTTCCTCACCGGTTGCCGCATAAGTGGAGATACCGCAGGCTGCCGCAAGAGCTGCTGCCGCGGGGATCATCCAGAATTTCGCGGAGTTTTTCATAAAATTAACCTCCTGAGATTAGGAAAAGATCGATTTAATGTACAAAAACAGATATTCATCGTATATTGTATATTAACTCAACTCTATTATATATGAAAACATTGACTGTGTCAATAATAAAAAGAAATATTGGGGAGTTTTCACAAAAGAAATGTGAATTTTTCATCCTGCAAAATCCCGGCGGACGTATTGACAAAATCTGTTGTATGCGGTACGATTAATACAAACCAATACGTACATTACTGCACTATTTTATCAAGGAGGATCAACCATGAGCGCAACCGTTTATTTTTCCAGAGAGATCACACCCGAAAAGGTTCTGGAGCTTTATCAGCTGACAGGAAAGGAACTGACCGGCAATGTGGCAGTAAAGGTCCATTCCGGTGAAAAGGGCAATCAGAATTTCCTGAAGCCCGCATTCTGGAAGCCGGTCATTGACCATGTGGGCGGCACTGTTGTGGAATGCAACACCGCCTATGAGGGGGAACGCAACACCACTGCCAAGCACCGCAGACTTTTTGCTTATCACGGCTGGAGCAGCTGCTTTAAGGTAGACCTGCTGGACGCCGAAGGTCCGGATCTGGAAATCGCTGTTCCGGACGGCAGGGTCATTCAGAAGAATTATCTGGGCAAAAATATCGCAAATTACGATTCCATGCTGGTACTGTCCCATTTCAAGGGGCATCCCATGGGCGGCTACGGCGGTGCGCTGAAGCAGCTGTCCATCGGCTGTGCGTCTTCTTTCGGTAAGGCATATATCCACGGTGCGGGCGAACCGGCAAAGATCTGGACGGCCGACCACGATTCCTTCCTGGAAGCCATGGCGGATGCGGCAGGCAGCGTGGTGAAATTCTTCAAGAGAAACATCGTTTACGTAAACGTAATGAAGAACATGAGCGTGGACTGCGACTGCTGCGCGGTAGCGGAAGATCCCTGCATCGCGGATATCGGCATTCTCGTTTCCACGGACCCGGTTGCCATCGATCAGGCCTGCATCGATCTGGTTTATACCTGCTCCGATCCGGGCAGACCCCATCTGATCGAACGGATCGAAAGCCGCAACGGGGTGCATACCATTGAAGCTGCCGCCGCACTGGGGTACGGCAGCCGGGAATACAACCTCGTGGAAGTGTAACGCAAAGCCGGAACTGTAAAACGATCGAGGAGGATTTTTATGGATTACCGCATTGCCGATGGGCATGTACATCTGGAAGATGTTGTGATCGGGGAATTTGACAGTCCCCGGATCATGCTGGACAGCCTTGCAGACAAAGGCGTGACGGATGTATCTCTGCTTGCCTATATGCCGTTTTCGGATATCGTAACCAATCTGCGTGTCCTGTACTGGAAGAAGAATTACCGGAGAATGAGCGTCCGTGCCTTCGGATGCTTTCACGAAGCCGATATCTACCGGGATATCCCCTACGAAAAGCAGTACGAAAATCTGATGAATCTCGGCTGCGACGGCATAAAATTCATTCAGATGAAGCCCGACCGGAGAAAAGCACTCGGCAAAGGTCTGAACGATGCGTCCTACGACCGGGTGCTTTCGGTCATGGAGGAACGCGGAACCCCCGCCCTGATTCATTCGGGTGACCCAGAGACGTTCTGGAACCGGGATCTTATGACGGAAGATGAGATCCGGTACGGCTGGTTCTACGGGGACGGTACGCACCTTTCCTGTGATGAAATCTACGAGGAATGCTTTGAGATGCTGAAAAAGCATCCGAAGCTGAGAGTGACCTTTGCTCATTTCTTCTTCCTGTCCAACAAGATCGAGGAAGCCAGACGGGTCATGGAGACTTATGAAAACGTGAATTTTGACCTTACGCCCGGCTGGGAAATGTACCTCGGATTCTCAAAGGACATTGACGCATGGCATGATTTCTTTGAAAAATATTCGGACCGGATCATGTTCGGAACGGATTCCAACGACGGCAAAACAATCAACGGAGATCTGGTCGATCTTGTCCGCACGGCAATCACGCACGACAGGAGCGAATTCCCGATGCCGGTATGGAAGCACAGGATCAGAGGTCTGGCACTGTCCGACGATACGGTCAGAAAGATCTGCCGCAGCAATTATGTCCGGTTTGTCGGAGAAACGCCGAAGCCGGTAAATGATGCATATATGCTCGAAACCGCCGGACGGATGCTTACCGACATTGAGGATGATCCGGAGATGGCACCGTCCGCTGCATGGATCCGGGAAATGATATTGAACGGAACGACATAGTTTATTTGCCTGCGTTTATATTGCCGCAGAACATGCATATGGTTTCCTTTTCGGTTTGTACGGCTTTGCGTGCAGGATTTATAGTTCAATCACCTGAACCGACATCGGTTCCAGCGATACGCGATATTCGGAGGGACAGGAAACACCGTATTCTTCGGGATACAGATGCAGAACCGCATCCGCCGGCCGGTTGGAAATATTGATTACGAACAGTACGGTTTCCGAACGGTCATCCGTCTGCCATACGCCGGAAAGAACCTGCCGCATGGTGATGCCGGAGGACGTGACAGGCGGAACTTCCGTTTCCGCCTGCGGAGGACGGAGCAGTCTGCCTTCGTTGAAGAGCGCTGTATACCGGTACCGGGTATGTACGATCGTTTCCAGGAAACGCATTCGCTCTTCTTTGTAAACCACATAGGCGTTGAGCCAACCGAGCTGTTGGCCGAACAGAAGCGATTCCGCCAGATGATAGCGGAAATAGACATCATCGTCCCGCTTGGCACCGTCGGTGTACCGGCCGAGCATCTGGATGTATCCGGCATAGACAGCTGGAAAGGCGGGCACATCGTCGCCCATGGTCCAGACCCATGTCAGGAATCCGTCGAAGGATTTCATGTAGGCTTCCGCATTGGATTCGCTGAAATAGAATTTATCCGCCGGTTTGGATGCGTTAATTTTTTCCATCATCCGGTTGTACCCGTCCGACCAGTAACTGCCGCCGCCGGGACGATGGCTGTGTTCCGGATTCCGGCAGGGATGCGGCGGTACCGCGGATACCTGATCGAAATAGATCCCGTCCACCGGCAGGGAAGCTTCGAGCCCGCGGGTGACATCCTCAATGATCCTGTGCCAGTGCAGGAAAGAAGGGCAGATAGGCGCGAGACGTGTGGCTTTTCCGCTTGCCTTGACCTGCGGATATGGAATATACATGGGAGTACCGTCTTCCTTGAGAACGGCGCCGTGGATACCGGTGTTTGTGAAGTTTTCTTCGAATCCTTCGTCAGCATCGTCCATTTCCCAGCTTACCGCATTGATGTACGGGAAAAGGTACAGTCCGGCTTCCTTCAGTTTGTCAAAGCCTTTTTTCGCAGTGTCCCGTGCGGGCAGAAAATGCGGGTAATTGATGTTGAAGGGAATCTCATGCCAGTTGTAGATATGATATGCCACCGGAGTGCCGAGACGTTTTTTCAGTGCGATGGCGGCATCGGTCCAGTAATCTTTTCCGTACTGTTCCGATACGCTGGCAAGGGTCATGGGACGCGCTTCCATCTGCTGTTCGGAATTCGGGATATAGTCGCAGATCCAGTACGGGATCTCCCGGAACTTCTGCGGCGTGTCGGGACGTCCTTTTACCGGCAGCCATTTTGCAGAGGTATGGACGAATGCGGCATACCGCATGGCAGCATCGTACCAGTCGCCGGAAATCGCTTCCCAGCGGAGGGATCCGGCAGCAGTGAAGGAGTTGGCGGGACAGCCGACACCGATGGCTGGAAATCCGATCTGCAGATGCCCTTCGTTTTCTCCCGCATGTACGGTAAAGGTTTTCATGCAGGCATCGGGATCGTGAACGCCGAGATAGATCCCGCCGTTGTTCCCCCACCACGCGAAATACTGCATGGACATATTGTGACCGGGATACATGTACGATCGGCGGAAACCGTCTTTGCCGATGTTCATGATCGCCCGTCCGCAGCAGTCCGGGAGGAAGAGGTGAAGCACGTCGCTCTTCACTGCCGGAACCGGATAGGTGATTTCGGCGACGGAACAGGTATCGGATCGGTTGATTACATCGGTGTACCATGAGATTCCACAGTCATCCGTGTGTCCTGTGACAACAACGGTGAGATCTCCGCATTGTGCCGGTGCGGTCAGCCGGAATGTTATGGAGGTTTCCTCCCGGATACAGGTTACGCTGTTCCATCCGGAAGAAGAATCCAGCGTAAACCTTCTGCCGGAGGTGTTCTCCAGTTTCAGATGGAAAACGGGAGAGGGAAGGACGGTGAGTCCACCGAAACGGCCGGTTTCAAAAGAGATACCGGAATCTGTGACGGACATGGCAAGTGTCCATGAATTTTTTTCAAAAGTAAGGATCATATGGTATTCCTCATCAAATATTTATAAAATCTCAGCGGTCCGGGAAAAATTCTGACGGTTTACTTTGTTACAGTATAGCACAAAACTTTCGCAAATTCAACAAAGGTTGTAAGAAAAAACAGTCCGGATGTCTCTGAAGTGTACAGAAATATCCGCCGGGATTCCGGGATTTATGTGCAGAATGAGCGTTGACCTTTGCGGAATCCTCTGTTACAATAATTTCATCCCATTGCATAGGTTCGGTTTGATATGCGATAATTTTTTGTGAGCAGGAGTGTGAATCCATGAAGGTATTGTTTGTCGGCAACAGCCATACATATGTCAACGATATGCCGGAACTTTTTGCGCGTTTTGCGGAGAAAACGACCGGCGTGAAACCCGAGGTTGTAATGCTTGCTTATCCCGGGCGTGATTACGACTGGCATCTCAGAGAATATACGTCCCTGCGTTTTAACCTGATGTACGGCGGTTATGATTACTGTGTTCTGCAGCAGGCGGCCCATCCGTATCCGCCCGTCGAGACCACGCTGAAAACCGGCGCAGAGATTATTGACATCTGTCATCGCTGCGGTGTGAAGCCGGTGGTGTATATGACATGGGCGGAAAAACGTTTCCCTGAAAATCAGCAGAAAATGATCGATACCTGCGAGAAACTGGCAGGGGATAACGATGCACTGCTCGCTCCCATCGGACGTGTATGGCAGGAAGTCTGGCAGACCCGTCCGGATATCGAACTGTATCATACCGACGGCGAGCACGCCGGTCCGTACGGCGACTTCCTGATCGCCGCAGTATTCTGCCGGCTGCTGACCGGCAGAGTTTCCGAGGATGTCAGCGGTATGGGGATCAACTTCCATGTCAATGACGAAAACGGGCGCAATACAGTAAACAAAGACCTTGTCTTTACGGAACTGGATAGGGAAAAGACCGACTATATCCTCGGAATCGTCAATAAGTAAAGATCAATCAGACAAGCCGCTGACCATCTGTGTCAGCGGCTTGATTTATGATTTCAAATGTTCGGGGAAAGAACAACGATTACAGGTTCCCGGTGAATTCCAAGGATGGAGATCCTTCATCGTTCATAAAAGTTGTGTTCCACTGCTTCTCACAACTGAATCAGTGAATGTTCGCGGTTACGTAGGGCAGAAATGAGATCGGTGATGGAAGACGCTCGGCACGGGACGGAAACGGCGGCGAGTGCATGCCAGCGATCGTTGTGGCTGTCACTGCCGGCGGTCCGGGTAAGGTCATATGCGAGGGCGTATTCGGTCGCCCGCGCATTGATGAAGTCTCCTTTGGGAGCGTTGAGCACTTCCACGGCATCCACAAGGCGGGGAAAGAGACGGATGCAGGGGACATACGATGCTTCAAGGAAGGGGTGGGCATGGATGAGGTACCCGCCGGCCTCATGCACCTTTGTACAGTATGTCACAGGGTCCATGCGGCGTACGTCGGGGTTGGCGAGCAGCCAGTTCTGATCGAGCCCGAGCGTCAGAAACTCTGTGCCGCCGCCAAGCCCGAATTCCCATCCTAAAAATACGTCCAGACCAAGTTCGTCTCCCCGTCTTTTCGCACTCCGATAACCTTCACAGAACCGTTCCACCCATTCTTCCCACGGAAGATCCCGCGGTACCGCCGTGTTCCCTGTGTAAAAATGGTCCGTTACAACAAATCCGCTGTATCCTTCTCTTGCATACATTTCCGCCATCTCAGCACCCGTGCTTCTGCCGCAGGCGCTTCCTTCCTTTGTATGCACGTGCAGGTCATATTTGTACATTCTTTTTTCCTCCTGTATCGGATGATTCCCTGAGCGGTACCGTTCCTATGCCGCCCGAACAACAAAAAACTCCGGATATCCGGAGAAAGATACCGATAAAATCAGAGTGACCCTTGACCGCAATCTTTCTTCACAAACTGCAGTCAAGGGTCACTTGAAATTCTTGATATCTAACATCTTTTAAACCTCTCTTCCTTTTGGTAACTATAGTATAACACGGATTTTCTGTTTTTGCAATTGGTAAACTGTCGGAAATTCACAGAATTTTTTTATGCATATGGCAGAAAATTATAATTTATCAACATTTTCGTTTACAAACCGTGGGATTCTGTGATATAATATAACTGTTACGGATCTGTCGGTTATTGCGGATGGTTCCGCGTTATCTGTATTGTATTCCGGCAGCGTCCGGTGAGCGAGCTGCCGCTGACAGCCCGTCGAATACTTCAATGAATCGGACAAATCGTGTATGTACACGATATACAGCTGCTTTGCAGCAGGGAGGATTTATGAAACGCAACATTTCTTTGCTCATGGCTCTTGTGCTCGGACTGTCTGTTCTTACGGGCTGCAGCGAGACTTCCGATGAGTCTCCCGCAGCCGCCGTGAATACGGAAGTTTTCGCGGAAACCGAGCCGGAGGAACCCGCGGAAGATCTTTCCGGGCAGACGGATGAACTTCCCGGAGACCTCGATTTCGGCGGTGCCACCATCGGGATCGCATCTTCCGTTAATGTTCATTTCCACGGGTACATGGACATTGCATCCACGGACGAAAGTACCTCCGTTCTGGACGAGTCCATTTATAACCGGAACCGTATGGTTGAGGAACGTCTGAACATCAAGATCACCGAGATCACCGACGGCTCCGACAATGTGACCAAGACCTTCAAGAACACTGTGACCGCGGGGGATGATACCTACAGTGTAGCGCATCTGGCGGACCGTGTGGCATTCAACACCGGTCTGGAAGGCTATCTGCTGGATATCTCCAAAGATATGCCGTACATTGATCTGGAAAAGGATTACTGGTATGCCGACGGCAACGATGTCCTGAAAGTTGGCGGCAAGCAGCTTGCCGTTTTCGGTGAAATGTCCCTCGGTACCTACGACTATACGCATCTGCTGGCATTCAATCAGGATCTGATCAAGGAATATGCTCTCACCAGCCCCTACGATTATTATGCGGAGGACAACTGGACGTTTGAAACCTTCGGCGCGCTGATCACCGCTGTACATGATGATCTGGACGGCAACGGCGTGATGGACGAAAACGACCGCTACGGCTTCCACACGAGACAGGGCTTCCAGTTTCCTCTGATGTATACCGCTGCCGGACTGAAAACGGTGGAACTGAACGGGGAAGGGATCCCCGAATTCACCGCAGCGTCCAATCAGACATTCAGTGATGTATACGACTGGTGCAACACCGTATTCTATGACGGAAAAGCCTGGTACAAGCAGACCAACGGCAACGATTTTCTTACCAAATCTCCCATGTTCCAGGAAAATAAAATGCTGATCACCGACATGACGTTCTTCTACGTCGGTGCGGTCCGCGATATGGTCAGCGACTTCGGCATCATTGTTTACCCCAAATACACAGCGGAGCAGGATCGTTATTACACATGGGTGGAAGGCGGTGCGAAAGCGATCGGTATTTCTGTGATCACGCAGAACAAGGAAGCGGTCGGAGCAATGCTGGAAGCCATGGGTACGGAGTCCCTGAAAAACGTTATCCCGACCTATTATGAAATCAATCTGAAATCCAAGTATTCGAGAGACGAAATTTCTTCTCAGATGTTCGATGTGATCCGCGAGAGCCGTTCCTTCGATCTCGGCGACACGGTATGGTGTGACAGTGTGCGTGAAGTTCTCGGCAGTGCGTTCCGCGATCAGCAGCCGCTCGCGTCCTCTCTGAAGCGGATCCAGAAGATGGTAGATGCAAAAATCAAAGCGACCATGGAAATCCTGAGTGAGTGATTCCGATCGGCAAACAAGCCGCTGACATTGATGTCGGCGGCTTGTTCTGTGATGCACTGCTTGTGCGCATGGAAAGTTGATCACAATCGTGTGAATTTATCGGGAGAAAAGATTTCGGTATTGCAAATCGGAGTTATTTGTTGTAAACTGATCGCATCTGAAAAACTGTTGTTCCATCAGGAAAGGAGAACACCATGACACCATTCTGGGTCTTGCAGACCACTAACGCCCCCGCATCGGTTTGTCTGAACGGAGACGAACTGATACTGGAAAACCGCTATATCCGACGAGTGATCGAACGGAGCTGCGGAACGACCATATCCCTGACCGACGGGGACGGCACCGAAATCCTTGCCGGAACGATCCGGGAAGGGGAAATTTCCGTGGACGGAACCGTTTATCCCATCGAAGGTCCGTGCGAAATCCGGATCCGCGAAGGGAATCTCACCGAAAAGAAATTCGATTATACTCCGAAAAGCTACAATACGCATCCATTCACCTATCCCGCGCCCGGGAAGGTCGCGGAACTGATCTATCTGCGCGGAACGCTCGAAATCAAACTGGTCTACGAAATTTTCGACGATATGCCGGCGATGCGGAAATCGCTCTATGTCAGAAACAACGGCGACCGCACTGTCACGATCGATACGGCGGAAACCGAAGCGCTGTCGCTGACCGATGCCGGTGTTCTGCGGTATTATCTGGAGTCGGACTATGCGGGAGACAACGGAACCGGTTTCCACAACGGCACCTCGCTTTTCCGCGACGGAAATACGGTTTCCATGCATTTTGATATGGGTCCCGACTACGATCTCGCACCGGGACAGGTCTTCCGGGGGATGCAGGTGTACGAGCTGTTCTGCCAGAGCATCTGCTTCGATCACCGCATGAACGAAGTGCAGAATATGTACCGCCGCGTGGCTCCGTGGGTGTGTGAGGCACCGCTGTTCCTGCATCTTATTTCCGACGACAGCAAGGTACTTCGTGACAGCGCGGATATGCTGGCGGACATCGGTTATGACATGATCATCCAGTCGTTCGGTTCCGGTATTCAGCTGGAAAGCGAAGATCCGGACTATATCGCGCGTGTGAAGAGCGACTACGATTACGTTCACAGCAAAGGACTGACCATCGGCGGATACACCCTTGCCATTATCCGCGACTATCAGCCGATGAACCACGACTGCGCGACGAACGGAGATCACACCAGAATCTCCCGCTGTCTCTGCACAAAATGGTCGGAGGGATATTGGAACCGCGTCGTGTCTTTCCTCGAACAGACCGGCTCCGACTTCATTGAGATCGACGGGCCGTACCATTTCTACACCTGCACCGGCAATCAGCCCGGTCAGACGGAGCATCTGCACAAGGGTCTGTCCGACTGCCGCTACATGCAGTGGATGAAATCTACGGTCGAGATCTATACACGGATGAAGGAACTGGGGATCTACATCAACGCTCCCGACTGGCTGTATCTTTCCGGCACCAACAAATGCGCTGTCGGTTATGAGGAGATCGGATTCAGCCAGCCGCGCAGAACGCAGCTTCTACTCAACCGCATCTACAATTATCTGGGTACCTATCATAAAATTCCGTCGATGGGCTGGGGCTTCCTGCCGGTCGAAGAATACCATGGAGGCGGTGCGGCGGCAAAATTCGAACCGCTGACGGAAAATCTTGCGGAATACGACTGGGCAATGGCAGAAGCAGCCGCCTGCGGGGTATGGCCGTGCGTCCGCGGAAAACGGTTGTATGACACCGAATTGTGCCGCAGCGTCGTAAAATACTGGACGGACACGATCCGCCGCCATAAGAAACTGCTCAATTCCAATACTGTTCATGTGTACCCGCCGAAGGCAGCGGAAAACCTGAATTATGCCGAAGACATCGACATTATCCTGCAGGAAAACAACACCACCCGTGACAAACTGTTCCTGATGGTCTGCAACCAGACGAAGGAGACCCGTACAAAAACGCTTGTTCTTCCCGCGTTCTACACCGGTCTGACCGGACTGGAACGTCCGCACACCGCCCCGCTTTCCGGGAATTTTGATGAAGTTACGATTCCGAAGTTCGGTTCGTGGCCGCCGACCTACCCCGAACACCTCGAAAATCTGCTGGAAGAAGCGTATCCTGCGGAAGACAGCGGAGTTCACATGGCGCTGTTCGAACATGACCTTCCCGAAAAACGGACAGAAGCCGTAATTGACGTGAACGGCAACCTGCTCCTGACAGTAACGCTTCCCCCGATGAGCTACACCTATTACGTCGGATACGCCGCAGACGATGCGCCCGAAGATCCGATTCCGGTGCCGGAAGGAAAGCCGTTCGGCTGCGGGATGACGGAAGAAGTACAGTTGACTGCAGGCGAGATCCGCAAAATTGACTTTGATGCCATGCGGAACGCGGATTCCGTCGGCGGGATCCTTGCCGCACTGGGACTTCCCGGAGATTTCCATACGTTTGACGGCAGCAAAATCGTTCTGCGTACCGATACATATGAACGAATCCACAAAATTATTAGCGATAACTATCCCGATACCGCCGCGAATATCATGTTTGCACTGGCGTATGTCGGGATCCATACCACGTCTGAACCGTGTGTTCCGGAGGATGAAGTATGGCTGCTTGATGGCTGGATGAAATGACCGGCACAGAGTAAGTGAAAAAAGCATAAGAAACCCCTGTCCCCGGACGAAGCGATGATCGCCGGGGACAGGGGCCGTTTTTGTTTATAAGGGTCTGCAGACGTTCGTTCATTTCGCTTCCGGCCACCAGAGTGCGGCCCAGAGCAGTTCTTCGTTCTGCCGGTTGATGACGGTGTGAAGGGCATCGGCGGGAATCCGTACCACGTCGCCGGGTTCCACGGGAATTTCTTCGCCGTCAACAAAAACAAATCCTTTTCCACGGAAGAAGAAGTAGACTTCCTCCTTGGGATGACGGTGGCGTTCCATTTCGCCGGGTTTGTCCAGATATCCCCACGCATGATCGAAGGGTGCAGGCATTCCTTTCGGGAGAACAGGGGCGGCGAGGATGGTGTTTTCATGGGCAGCAGTTGCTGTCAGCGGATTGAAGTTGCTTTTGAGTTCCATGGTGTTGTCCTTTCGTGTAGGAATGAGATAGATATTGATTATCTGAATTATATATTAGATTCCCCTATAAATCAACAGTGATAGTATTAATAAAATATTTTCTCCCGAAATACCGGCATTGCCGCCGGTTTGTCCGTATGGGAGCGCGGAACTGGCGGAATAAACCTGTCCCAAATGTCCCGGAAAACCGGATTATTATGTGAGTGCTTCTCCAATATAACAGAAAGGAATAAAACAGATTGATTTACGCAGACATACACCGACAGCGTTTGACGCTGGTAAATGAACACATTGTTGCAGATACGATCGACTATCTTGAAATGAAGTGCAATTTCCTCACCGATGACTGGGATGGACTTGAAAAATGGGCGCACTTTGCGAACGGCGGCACTGTTTACGACATACGCTTGACGGACGACGGCATCCGGAAAGAGGATCACCTCAATCTGACCGCCGGTGAATGGAGGGTATACCTTCATGGGAACGAATTCGCGGACGGTATGGTCGTCGAACGCATTACAACGGACATTGAGGTTCTGCATGTACTGCCGGCCGGCATACTTGACGGCGAACCGCTCCCTGAGATACCCGCGTCGGTGACGGAGCAGATTCTGGCGCGGCTTGATAAGGTCGAAAAGAACGGTGGAGGAGGCGGTACCGGCGGGCTGGCGCCCGTAGACAAGACCGATGCCATGACGGCGGAGGTCGGGCGGGATGAAAACGGCAGGCTGTGGACGGCAGGAACCGGACGGGGCGTGCGTAGTTTTGGCTTGGGATTCGCCAGAGGTCCAGATGGTTTTGGAGAGTTTCCCGCGCTTAACATTTCCCGCGAGGACGGACAAGGTTTTTCGGTATTGCTGAAAGACATTGCCGAACAGATCGAACCGGATTTGTCGGACGGTCTGCCGGAATACACGTCAGCGGACGAAGGGAAACTCCTGCGGATCGTGAACGGTGCGGCGGAATGGACGAACGGGATTTCAGATGCCGAAGGGCTGATCGCCGCGCTGTCCGCAGGCGGGGAGATCACCCTCGCGCCGGACGCGGACATCACGGTATCCGAAACGCTCAACCTTCCCGCAGGCACGGTCATTCACGGCAACGGTGCGACCATCCGCCGTGCGACAGGGTTTGAAGAAACCTTGTTTAATCTTGTGTCGGGATGTAAGATTTCCGATTTTACCATTGAGGGGAACCGTTCGGCGATGGTCAGCCCGACGTGGAATCATACGATGGAGATCAACGTTCGTACATTCGCGGTTGGGTGTGTGATCGAGAACATTACGCTTAACGATGCAAACGAAGGGATTATCGTCAGCGGACATGATGTTCGCGTGAGTGGATGCAGGCTGTACAACTGCGGCGGCAACGGAATCCATTTCGGCACAGCATACCGATGTATCGCGGAAGACTGCGTTGTCATCGGCGCGAACAAGAATGCGTCGGTGATGGGGAATTCGCGCGGATGTATTTATGTATGTCGCGCAGTGGAAAATGTTGATATCGTGAACTGCTACTGCGAGGATGGTAAAGCCGGAATTGGAGGCATCGACGGTCCGGACGACAATCACATAAAGATATCCGGATGCACGGTAAGAAACTGTACACGTGCCGTTGAAGGTGAGTATGTCGCAGAGGGCGGTCCGATTGACGTTGTGATTTCCGGCAATCAGTTTATTGGCTGCGGTAATCTGGATCTGACTGACGCATCTCAGAAAGTTGCACCGGGGGACGGGCTTGTGATTTCGGGAAACGTATTTACCGATACGGGGATCAAGCTGCAGGGATTCCGAAACGCGAATGTGTCCGGTAATACGATGCGCGGCGGTCAGGTATGGCTGTACAGATCTCCGCACTGTGTAATCGGTGACAATGTAATTGACAATCCCGGCGGTTCCGGAATCTATCTGTCAGAATCGTCCTGTGCAAATGTGTCCGGAAACAATGTGCGCTGTAAGAATTTCGGTGTATATGCTGAAAATAGTACCGGAATTATGATTTTCGGCAATATTATCCGTCAGAACCCGCATAACGTAAACTCAGAGTGTATCAAGCTGAATTCCTGCCCCGAAGCGGCGGTCGACAACAACAAGATGTTCCTGTATTCCGGTAACGGGATTACAGGACAGAATAACTCTCGTATTATGGGGAATTTCATCGTTGTTGCGGACAGCAGTCAGATCGCGATCCGCGTGTGGGGCGGCTACAAAAATTATGTTGTCGCGCAGAACATGTCGAACGGGACGTTTGCTGTTGTGACCGGCACAAATGCGGTGGTTCAGAACAACATCGTGATTGAAAGCACGGCGTTTGTGGATGTGACGTACACGCTGACGAACATCACGACGGACGGATTTGCGAAGGCACTGACGGAGGATGATTTCGGATTCACGCTGACGGCGGCGGACGGGTACAGTCTGCCGGATACGATTGCGGTGACGATGGGCGGCACGGCGCTTGCGGCGGGTACGGGGTACGCGTACGACAAAGCGACCGGCAAGGTGACGGTGTACCGCGTGAGCGGGGCTGTGGAAGTCACGGCGGGAGGTGTGACAACATGATCGAATTAATCTGGGCATGGCGGCTGCTGTTTTCGCAGATTTCGCCGGAGGACGTGCCGGAGCCGCTGCGTGCGGCGGCGGTACGGTGGCGGAAGGAGCTGAGCGGAAATGACGGTTGACATTGCGGTGCTGATCTCGATTATCGGCGTACTGCTGTCCATCGCGACGTTTTTCGTCGGACGCATGACGGCGGCGAAGACGTCGGGACAGGAGTACGGCGTGATGCTGACGGAGATCGGGTACATCAAATCCGGCGTTGACGACATGAAGAAAAAGATGGAGCAGTCGGACAAGCGGTACATTGACCTCGCGGAGCGGGTGACGGCTCTGGAGGAAACGGTACGGATCTATCACAAGGAGGGGCACGTATGATCTACAACGGAAAATTCAAGGTGACGTCGCCGTTCGGGCGGCGCGTGCTGAACGGGCAGCCGGGCGATCACAAGGGGATTGACGTGGTCGGTCTCGGAGACAAGCATGTGTGTGCGGTGGTCTCCGGCACGGTGGCGGCGTCGACAATGATCCTCGACAAATCCGACCGCACGTGGGAGTGGGGCAACTACGTCCGCGTGGACGGCGTGGACGGACGGCGGTATTACTACTGCCACCTGAGCAAGCGGCTGGTGAAGGCCGGGCAGCAGGTGAAGGTCGGGGATCACCTCGGGATTGAGGGGAACACCGGATACAGTTTCGGGAGCCACTGTCACTTCGAGGTGCGCGAAAACGGCGTGAGCATCAATCCCGCGCCGTTCCTCGGTATCCCGAACAAGGCAGGTACATACGGGACGGACTGGCGTGCGGAGGTGCAGAAGAAGTTCGGGCTGTCGAAGGATACGATGACCTATCTCGATAAATACAAGTATGCCGCCGATCTGTACATGAAGCTTGGCAAAGCATGAGGTGGCTGAAGAAGCTGCTGACGATGGTGCTTGTGTACATTGCGGTGTATCTGCCGTTCGTGGTCATGATGCAGGCGTTGACCGGATACGACTACACGGGAGCGTATGCCGCGGTTACGGGCGTCGGAGCGGTCGAGCTGCTCGTCGGCGGCGCGATCAAGGTCGCAGAAGCGAAAGAGGAACAAAAGAGAAGGGCGAAGGAGGAACATGAACATGAATCAGGTGAACTGGAAGCAGAAACTGACGAGCCGTAAGCTGTGGGCGGCGGTAGTCGGCGTGGTCGTAGGACTCGCGGCGGCGTTCGGGATCGAGGAGAACGAGTACGCACAGATTGTGGGTGTCGTCGGCTCGGTGGTGTCGGTCGTGAGCTACATCTTCGGCGAAGCGTCCGTGGACGCGGCACGGGAAAAGAACGGCAGCAATCCTTGAATCAAGGAAAAGAAGCATGGGAGACACGCAGAAGGTCTCCCATGCTTCTTTTGAAAGGAAAGCGATGATCAGGGAATTCGGCAAGCTGAAATTTCTGATCATTCCCTCTTCCGATGGGCAGGATCACTCGATCCGCTGTCCTTCGGGGAATTCTCTGTAATCCGGAAGGAGATAGTCCATCATATCCGGAGTGAGACGAAGATCACAGGCACCCAGCGAATCCTCAAGATGAGCGATCTCCATTGCACCGATGATGGAGAACGACGGGAAACGATACGGGTGATTCATCAGCCAGGCAAGCTGAATCTGTGCCGCCGTCCAGCCGGTTTCATTGCTCAGCTTTTTGATCCGCACTGACATTTCACGGTTGTACGGATTGTCAAACAGAGAAGCTCTCCAGGTTACCAGATGATCGAAATTCTCTGTGAGCGCATACTGCGAAAAAATGCCGGACGCCATTGCGGAATATCCGCCCACACAGACACCGTCTTCTTCGTGAAGGGCAATGAAATCTTCGTCGAGCCATTTGCATATGCCGCGGTTGGTGCGGTTGTTGCGCGCAAGATTGAATTCGATTTCGTCGATCACAAATCCCGGAGAACCGTGAGCCTTCGCATAATCCGAAGCGGCGCGCTGACGTTCGACCGACCAGTTGGAACAGCCGTAATACCGCATTTTTCCGGCTTTTCGGAGATCTTCGAGCGTATCCAGAATTTCAGAGATGTCAACGGTCGGGTCATCCACATGGAGCATAAAGAAATCCACATAATCCAGACCGAGCCGCGAAAGGGATTCGTCCATGTCCTGAATCAGATCTTCCCGATGCAGGGTAAGGGTACCGGGTACCTTGCCGTCTTCGCCGCCCTTGGTGGTAATGATCACTTTGTCACGCAAACTGCGGGAACGGACCCATTCACCGAGGCATTGTTCGGAAAGTCCGTCACCGTATTCGTGGGCGGTGTTGAAGAAAAATCCTCCTTTGTCGTAGTAATAATCGAGGATCTCATGGGCGAGCGGTTTCGGGACACTGGTTCCGTGCGGAGCGCAGCCCAGACAGATTTTTGATACGGCAAAGGGAACGCGGGGGATTTGAACAGTTTTCATTTTGTCAGCCTCCATCAGAATAATACAGTAAAATTATACCTGTATTCCGGCATAATTTCAAGAGACGGCGGAAAATATGATACACTTTTTCTGTCCCGGACATTTGTTTGGGGATAAAGAACTATTTTTTTCTGTTGCAAACCGGAGCTTTCGGCGGTATAATGATAACAGAATCGAAGATCAAATCAAAACGAGAAGGAGCGATAGAAACATGACAAGGATTCTGGAGATCACCGTGGATTCTCTGCCTTCCGCACGGGCTGCTATTGCCGGCGGTGCGGATCGTCTGGAATTGTGCAGTGCGCTGGCCGTCGGCGGACTGACACCTTATGCGGAGCTTCTGCGGCAGATCCGGCAGGAAAGTACTGTCAATATCCGCTGTCTGATCCGTCCGCGGGCAGGGGATTTTCTGTATACCGGAGAGGAGATTCAGCTGATGGCTGCACAGATTGAAAATCTTCGGGAACATGGTGCGGACGGTTTTGTGATCGGCTGTCTGGATGCCGACGGGAATCTGGACGTCCGTGCAATGGAACCTCTTCTGAATGCCGCAGAAGGGACCGGACTGACTCTTCACCGCTGCATCGACGTTTCCGGCGATCCGCTGGAAACCTATCGGAGTGCAGGGGAAGCAGGATTTGACACGGTACTGACCAGCGGTGCCGCCGGCAGCTGTCTTTCCGGGATTGAAACCATCGGCAGACTGCTGGAACTCCGGGACAGCAGGGGAGGTCCGGAAGTGCTCATCGGCTGTGGTGTCAACGCCTCCGTCATTGCCGCTTTCCTTGCCCGGTACCCACAGGCATGTGCGTTCCATATGAGCGGAAAGACAGATGTTGAAAGCGGAATGATCTTCCGGCGAGAGGGGGTCCCGATGGGGCTGCCCGGTCTGGATGAATGGCATATTCCGCAGACAGATCTTCAGGCAGTTCGTGCCGCACGGGCAGCATTGAACGAAAAATAATTATAGAAAGAAATCCCTTCTGAATGCTGCACATTCAGAAGGGATTTTATAGTTTTGTTAATTAAATGGTGTTCGTTATGCTTTGACTTCGTACCGCACAAGCAGACTGCCGCGTTTCTGCGGAATTGTTACATCAATTCCGGCTGCAAGCTCGGCTCCCGTGTGTTCGGCTTCGGTTACATGCAATTCTTCGTCAGAGAACCGGACGCGATAGATAAGGTTTTCGTCGACCGCACGGAGCCTGAGCGTGAACGTCTTTTCTTCCGCCTGTGATCTGCGGAAGACATAGGCTGCACCGCGCTCTCCGAGGGAGAGCTGGAACGCACACCAGACCGATTCGTCTGCCGCCGCTTTTGTCAGCGGGAAGAAGTCCCCGTCCCAGTATTCCTTCATTTCGTTCACTTCGGCAAGCATTTTCTCAGCTCCGGCAAAGTCAAATGCGGGATTCAATACATCAAAGTTGCACGCAAGTCCCTGTGTCGCGGTGGAACGGACCGTGTACGCATCGTATTCCCAGACCGCACAGGACAGATACGGGAGATATTCGTACAGACCGAGCCCCTGATTCTGGCTCCATGTGGAAGTGAGCTGCTGACGTTCCGCATTTTCGGGGAAGCACCCCGTGTCGCTCTTCCACAGCGTGACGGAACGGCGGGACGTTTCGAGATCCAGCCGACGTCCGCCGCTGGCGCAGTTGTCGATCAGCAGATGCGGGAATTCGGCGAGAAGGGAATCCCACAGATCGTAAAGTCCCGCGATGTACTTCATTTCGGTGATGCCGTCGCGCCCGTCTTCGTCGTTTTCCGTCCAGAAGGCAAGCGGACGGAAGTTGAAATCCTGACGGTATACATCGATGGCGTTGTCGCGGATCATTCCGATCAGGTAATCCCTGACGAACGCACGGACATTGTCATCGGCAAGATTTACCATCATGATCCCGGTTTTTCCGCTGTCCTGCTGCAGAAGCAGTTTGTCTTCATGATGAGAAAGATCGGTTCCCGGAGTAGCTCTTTCGGGCTCGAACCACACGACAAATTTCATATCGTTCGCGTGAGCGTAGTCGGCGACGGGACGCAGTCCCCGCGGAAAACCGGCATCGTATCCGAGATTCCCGACACCGCCGCGCAGAAATCCGCCTTTGAACCAGGCAGCGTCGATCCACAATGTATCGATATAGCCGGTTTTCTTTGCACAGTCGACCATTTCATACTGTCCCGCTTCGGTTGCCCATCCTTCGTCGGTGCGGACATTTCCGGCACCGGCGTAATAACGGTCAAAGCACTGGATGGCGGTAGGAAGGTACATGGCGTCGCCCAGACGGGTACGCGGGGAATAATGTTCGCGCATGATGCGGCGGAAATTCTGACGTGCCGCGGTCGTCCCCGTACCGGTCACGATCAGAACCGATGCGCCGGAAACACTCTCGCCGGGTTTCAGATAAAAGTCGGAGTGGACCAGACCGATCTGTACCCGGAATCCGTCGTCGGTTTTCAGGATGTCCTTGGACCACTGACCGGTCCAGCCGATGGCAAACACGGCGGAATCCGTCCCCCATGTCAGGTCAAAGTACGGAAATCCCGTCAGATCGGAAGAACGTCCGCCGCACGGTTCTTCGTGATAGTCACCCGTGACTTCGAAATCACGCGGCATGAAGCTGACCGCGCCGCAGTCGTCGCCGTCTAGGGAATGATAGAGCGGCACTTCCGCGGTTGTCACCTCCAGATCCAGGGTTCTGACGTTCCGGATCCGCGCGGTGTTCGCATCTCCCGTGTTTTTCAGATGGATCTTCAGATAATCGGCATTGTCTGCGGCCTTGCTGTGTTCCAGGGTCACTTCAAGACCTCCGGCATAGGTGTGCGTGCCCGGGGTGATATAGATCTTTTTCCCGTCGAGAAGGAAACTGGCGCAAAGTTCATCTGTTGTGAAATGTTTCATGACTGCCTCCGAACGGATTTGATATGGTTGAGGGGATTATTTGTTTCGTACCTGCTGTTTTATTACAGTAACATGAATTCGATGGGGTTCTCGGAGAAAACTTTTTTGATAAAAAAATTTCTCACCGTCGAACTTACGTTTTTATATTGCTTCCGGCCACCAGAGAGCCGCCCAGAGCAGTTCTTCGTCCTGCCGGTTGATGACGGTGTGAAGGGCATTGGACGGGATACGCACCACGTCACCGGGTTCCACGGGGATTTCTTCGCCGTCGACAAACACAAACATCGGTTATTCCTCCGCGAATTCTGTTGTTGATTTATTATATCATGAATATACCTGCAATTACAAGCGTTTTCTCTTGTGCATTTCGCAGAATACCATAAATCTGCCGCTGCGGGAAATAACGGCTTTCATGGCGTAAGGTGTGACGCTTACGTCAGAACCGTTCCGATGCCTCGGATGATACGGACCATAGGACCATAAAAAAGCACAGGCTTTCGTGAAGTTCACGTATGCCCGTGCAATTTTCATTTTATGGAAGAACGGGTACTGCGTGCGGCAAAGAATTCCCGCAGATCCGCAGCGGCAAAAATTCCGCATACGACCACTACGGCGGCGCAGAGCAGGGTCAGCGGATCAAGAATGCTGACATCCCGCGAAATCAGCACCGTAAAGGCGATCGCCCAGGCGGTGTAGGTAATGTTGAGAGCCATCGCTTTCGCGGCACCCAGTTTCGCAATTGTTTTGTAATAAAAAAGGTAGGAAACCGACGCAAAGAAGGAGGCAAGTGCGATTACCGCGAACAGTCTCCCGTTTCCGCCTGCGAGCAGTCCGGCGGTGAAGTTCCAGCCTCCGAGCAGCGGCATCAGAAGCAGGCCATGGATCAGCGCGGAAACCGACTGGCGGATCAGCAGGGCGGATTCGTCTTTGATTTCGGCATTCCGGAAGCATTTCGCAAGGATGACGGCTTCGATCCCCCATCCGAACGCACACAGGAACGCACCGAGCAGTCCGAGCCAGAAATTTCCTACGACAAGATTCGGGGAGTAACTCAGACCGTAAACGCCGAACAGTGTGAAGGTCAGAAAAATCCATTGGTACCACCGTACCTTCTCCTTGAGAAAAATACATGCCAGAACGGTACCGACGGCGGGATATACTGCGCTTGCGACGGCTCCGACGGCGGATCCCATATGATTGACCGCAAGGACGTAGCCCGACATTCCCACGGGACCTCCGATGGCGGAAGCAAGAATCAGCCACTTGAGATTCGCATTCCGGAACACGCCGGAAAGGGAACGGAGGTTTCCTCTCACTATGTTATATACGAACATGAACAGAGCGGAAAAAAGATCGTGCAGAAACGTGCTGACAAACGGTGCGAGAACTATCGCTTCCTGTGTTGAGACGAAGGGGGACATTCCGAGGGCAATTCCCAGAATGACGGTTTCCAGTGCCCAGGTGATCCCCGCAAAAATTCCCGTAAACATCGGCTGTTATTTCAGTACGTCCAGAATTGCCGCCGCCCGGTCGATCACAACATCTGCATACGGAGAGAGTACTTCCTTGTTGCGGGCGTTTTTTGCAACGCCGACCGCCATGATTCCGGCATTTTTTGCAAAACGCATATCGGTGAGTGTGTCGCCGACCATAACGAGCCGGTCTTTTTCGACGCCGGCAAGACGGCAGAAATCGTACGCACAGGCCGGATCCGGCTTTGCGGGCATCACGCCGTCGTCCGTGTAGATCCGGTCGAACAGTTCTTCGATTCCGAGATCACGGAGACATTTGCGCGTGATCGTCTCGTTGTCGGTGGTCACAATGGCAATTTTTACGTTCTGCTTTTTGAGTTCTTTCAGCGCATCCACGAGATCCGGTGACGTCGGCTTTACCTCGCCGGCGTCCGCGTTTTTGTTGTAGCAGTCCACGACGAGCTTCACAACGTCTTCACAGGGAACGGAACAGCCGTGTTTTCCCAGAATTTCATGGACAATCTGTCCCATCTGGGCATAGGTTCCCTTGCATAATACGCCGTTGATGTCCGTAACGCCGTCGTGAACGCCGAACGCCGTCAGAAATTCACTGACGGGAATGTCTTCGCGGTGAAGTTCCGCAAGAATATTTTCGAGTGCTTTTAACGATACGGGAACCCAGATCGAGTCAAAATCGATCAGAGTACCGTCTTTGTCAAAAATTACAGCATCTTTTTTCATTATTGTTACCTCCTGTTGAACAGTTCGATTATTCATGTGTCAGTTTTTCCACCTGCTTCAGTATGGCTTCTCCTTCTTCCGGAGAACCGACATAGAGATTCAGGCAGAGTCCCTTCGAGGAAAGATTCTGAAGCAGAGGTTCCACCTGACCCGGCTCCACGTTGATCAGCAGATTTTTACCGGCTTTCTGTATTTTCTTTAGTTCGGGAAAGAATTCGGTACAGGGCGGCTGACCGACGACCTGCGTCCATTGAATGGTGTGAAGCTTCGGAATGGACAACAGCGTATCCAGATGACGGATCTGTTCCATACCGTCCAGGTGATACAGGGAGTAATCCAGTAAATCCGTCTGCGCTCTCAGTTCCGGTTCTACGAACTGCCGGAACATATCGTTTGAGAACATGACGGACATATCCGACTGCATCTGCGCATGGAATCCGGGCGCCCATGTCCGCAGCCAGCCGACGCAGGAACCTCCCATGTTGACATCTTTGACAAGACGATAGGAGGTTTCAAGAATTTTCCGATATGCCATCTGGATTTTTTGCAGAGCTGTCTGCACTTCCTCCGGCTCCTCCACCATGTGGAACATCAGTGTCTCGGGACCCATGAGATGCGACAGAACGTCGATATTGCCGGAGCAGTCCGGCATGGCTACCAGATAATCTCCCTTGCTGTCCTCCGCCAGAGCGCGCACCACATCCACGGTTTTCCGGTAGAGAAAACTGTTTTCGTCAAATGCAAGATCGTTCGGATCCGGATGACTTGGTAAATACCAGATGGACTGGGAGTAGTGGGGCTTCGAATTCCGGAAAAAGCCTGCATGACCTGCCGCACCGAGATCGACCGTCACGATGGGAAGGCAGTCTCCGCCATACCATGTATGCTCCAGACCGATCCGCGCTCTTTCAACGATCCATTCTGCGTCCGTCCAGTACGTCTTCAGCCCTTCCGGATCGTCCGGTCTCCGCAGGATTCTGCGGTCTTCCTCCGTGTACGGCTTCCCGTTCCACGAGGTGATGTTGACGCAGCAGCGATCGGTAAGCTCTCCGTTCCACCACGCGGTCCAGCGTTTTTTCGCTTTTTCTGCATCGTTTTTGTAAATCATAGCCTTCTCTCCTTTTGGAGGATCAGTATTCAATTCCGGTTTCCCAGCGGCTTTCCTCCGCCTTCGCTTCAAAATGCGTGATTTTCAGCTCCCCCGCATCGGTGAAGAGCACACCAAGGTGGTTCAGCCCCGCGGAGGCGGTCATGGGAATGCTCTGTTCCGCTTTTCCGTTGACGTTCAGCGTGATCACGCCGTTCTTCCATGCAATTTCCCATTCACCTGCCGCCGAAGGAGTCAGCGTATGATACAGCGTGTGAATGCTGTCGTCGTACTGATTCGGACGGGAATTCATCATGAAGTTCAGCCGGTCGAGGTAGCAGTCGGACAGCAGAATCCTGCAGTTTTCCGGCAGTTCGCCTTCTGCGGTCATCCGGATGCTTCCGGATACTCCGTACGGGAAACTGGTGACGGCATATGCGACGCTGTCCGTGGTGGGACGGAGCACAACCCCGTCTTCGCCGAACGGAATGTCGCATACCCATTCCTTCCAGTTATCGCAGACTTCCGTTTCCGTCAGAAAATCGGGATCAAGCTTTGTCAGATAGGACTGTTCGATGTGCCACTTGGAACGGCCCTTGCCCTCCACTTCAAATGTCCGCAGATAGACTTCACGGTTGTTTGCCAGCGTGGTGTAAGGGTACGCGTTATGAAGAATATCGGTGTCGCCCGGCGTTTTCTTCAGCAGAATCCGTGCCCCCTGCAGGGTCTTCATGTTGTCGTCGGACACCGCACCGTGCAGGCACTGTCTCGCAAAGCTGTAGCGAACTCCCTGCATGGGATGTCCCATGACGTTGTTCCATGTGAGGAAAATCCTGCCGTCCGGCATCCGCGTGAACGAACCCGGCGCGTTGGATGAAGTGATCTTCGTCGGTTTTGCGCGGTTCCATGTCTGACCGTTGTCGTAGGAAACGGAGTACCAGAATGTGCCGAGCACCGTCCGGATCAGCATGAGAAGAATATTTTCTTCCATCTCAATAACGATCGGTTCCACAGCACCGGACTCGACGTTCTCTTCATCGCTGACCACATCAATGTCGTTCGATGCTGCCCATGTCAGACCGTAGTCGTCGGAGTAGATCACGGTGGACACAAATTTGCTGTCCAGCTGTCCGGTCGGTGTGGAGAAGGGAATCACGAGACGTCCGTTCGAGGTCTCCAGACAGTTGTTGAGCGAACCGGTGTAGCGGTCGAGACAGGGCATTTCGCTGTACATGGGATTTTCGCCCATGCAGGAATCAAAGCGGACATAGCCGATGCCGCCGTCGAGGATACTCTTGCCGATATCCAGATGACGGATACGGAGCGCAAAGACGTGAAGATGCCCGCGGCTGTCGATCATGGAACCGGCGTACAGCATGGCGGCGTTTTTCTCCGGCCATGTGAAGAGGTAGCAGGGATTGCCCCAGCTCCGTCCGCCGTCGTCGGAGATTCTGCCGAACAGGAACTGTTCGTGGGGGAGGGTGTTGTTGTAGATGTGGCATTTTTCCATGGACGCGATTGTGAAGAGGCGACCGTCGGGGAGAGGATGCACCCACGTCATGGCGCGGTTGCTGTTTGTGGCCAGAAAATCACAGTTTGCGTATTTTGTGTTCATGTTGCCGGCTCCTTTCAGGTGCTATGACATCTATACTGGATTTTAAACCTTGTCGATAAACTTATTTCCTGTAAACCCTGACCGTGCCGGTAATACCGGTGGGATCTTCGGGGATAAAGTGGCTGCGGTAGCCTTTCGCCTGATAAATGGTGTAAACTTCACGTTCCGCCGTTGTTGCGACCTCGACCGTGAGTTTATTTGCGCCGGCGGTAAGGCTTCCGGTAAGATCGTACCGGTAACCCGGTGCGATCTGAATCCCGAGGCTCCTGCCGTTGACGAAGACTTCAACACCTTCCATCGCATCTGTAATTTCGAGAGTATACGTATGGTTCCTGTCGGCGGTAAACTCGGTTTCGTAGCGGATAAAACCTGAAAATTCAGGATGTTCATCGGAGACAATGTCGGGAAGAGTGACGGTCTTTGCGCCGCCGAAGGCAGGATACTTGACCGATTCGCAGAGGCTTCTCGTCCAAGTGGTAAGCTCGGTCATTTCGCCTTCGCAGAGGACGGGCTTGACGGTAGGAACCGCGCAGTCGTCAAAGACGATCATGACGCTCTTGAGCGGTTCAAGCTCGAAGGCAACGGTAACGCTGTCTTCCGCGGATGCTGCGTCGGCGGCACGGCAGACATTAAACCAGGGATCGTAGAGATAACAGCCGCCTTTTTCGTTGACGGTGACTGTGCCGCTGTAGGTTTCGTCGGCTTCGTTGACGATATAGTAGATGGGGGTATCGCCCTCGATGCGGAGAATCCGGATGAGTTTATGCGCGGGAGCGAGGACGGGGACATCGAGACCGAGTTTTGCGACTTCGTTATAAAGTTCGGAAAGTTTGACAACGGGGCAGTTTTTGAGAACTTCGGGGAGCGGAGCGCCCGTTTCCGCAATCCGGACGGGAAGGCGGTTGACAAAATAAACGGGAAGACCGCAGGCGACGAGTTCGGAAAGACCGTTTGCGGCAGCTTCGGGCAGATATTTTGCTTCGGGGACGACAAAGGCGTGGTATTTCTGACCGTTGATTACGAGGGGATTACCGGGTTCGGTCCTGTAATACTCCTTTTCGGTGAAGACATCGGCGGGGATTGTGTGGCAGTCAATCTGCCGGTCATAAAGCTCGCGAAGCGGTTTTTCGAACGGCATACATCCGGAATCCGCCCATTCAAGTTCGCCATGGTAAAGAACGGCTACTGGAACGGTGTGTCTGCCGCTCGATGTTACGGTCGCTACGCGGTTCATGTAACCGCAGATTTCTCCGAAATGGCGGTAGAGAGGATCGTGACCGTCTGCATAGAAGTGCGGCGGACAGTCCCCGTCGGGGAATTTTCTTGCACTGAACGCATGAGGGACGAAATAATTCACGCCGCGGACGAGGAAGTGATCCGCCTGATATTTTTCGAGACGGACGCCTTCTTTCCAGAAGTAGTTGCCGAAAATCTCGCACATTGCATTGTGATTCTTTTTCGGTTCGATCGCTGCGGCGCTCTGGGCGAGCTTTGCGAGTGCGTACTGGTAGAATTCGCCGGGACGGTAATCGTTGGGGTTAAAATAGCCGGTATTGTCATCTTCGCCCTGCGGAAGAACCTGACCTCCGATGTTATCGATCCCGGACATATGCTGTCCCTGAAGACCGCGGAAATAGTGGCCGAGAGTCGAGCCGGTGCGGCAGTGCTGACCGCCGTCTTCGATCAGATGACCGATGTACTCAACGCCGTGGTCTCTGCACCAATTCCCGAGTTTGTTGGAAAATCTCTCGCGGACGAGCTTTGTGAGGCGGTCCATGTAAATCATGCGGACACGGGGCGCGTCAGCACCGTCCTTCCAGAGATAAGTGAGAAGTTCGTGCCAGTTTTCGCCGAGATCTTCGCGCATGAGTTTTTCCATCGTGGGGCTCCAGGGAAGGTCCTGATCGGTGCCGAAGACGTTGCCCTGAGCGTATGTCGGACCGTTGCCGAGCTCCGGCTCATCGGAGAAGAAACCGGCGATTGTTTTACCGAAATCTGCGGCATAATGCTGCCAGTGCGGCTCATGAACGGCATTGATGAGGATTTGAACGCTGTCCTCTTCCAGCAGGCCGATATGATCGCGGCGGCCGCCCGTATTGCGTGAACGAACGCAGATCTCGAGCGTCCACTCGCCGTCGGGCTTGTCCCAGTGAAGGGTTCTGTTTTCAACGCAGCCGGTGATATCGATCGTCTTTCCGTCGGCATTTTCTGCGATAACGAAAAGAACACTCTCGTCATTCTCGAAAACACGCGCCGGAGTTCCGCTGCAGTTATTGATCTGCATAAGACCTGCGGCATAGAGGTCGAGGGTTACGGGACCGTCGGAGCGGGCGGTATACCGGGTCAGGAAAATATTCTGTTTGCACATGGAATCGGGATAATTCCGGAGCGCCCCGTTCGCATAACCGGTCGGGAAATGGCTGTCGTCCAGGATCCAGACGTTCATATCGCGTTTGCGTGCCTCGTCAAGAATGACGTCCATATCCTGCCACCATTTCGGACCGGCAAAATCGGGGTGGGGACGGCTTTCCACGCAGACCGCTCGGCAGTTCGCCTCATAAATGGCTTTCATATATTCGCGGAGCGTCGCTTCGTCCTCGCCGTGCTGCCAGAAAAACGGCAGCATATGGTTATCGTCATGACCGTCAAGAAGTCGTCGGATTGTGTTATTCATAGAAATACTCCCGGGCTATTTGTTGATAAAGAAATTACTGTATAATATCTTTTTTTATTATAACACAAAAAAATGATTCTGTCACTTGATTTTCGCACGAACTTCGTAAGTGTCAAATAAAGCATGGCTGCTGTTCGATGAAGCGGAACAGACTGCGGATGCGAATCCGAAAAATCCGGAATATATCGGTGTAAAAGCAAGCAAACGTATCGAACGTACCCGTGATGAAATCTATGAGGATCCGGAAGTGGAAAAGAATATACAAAAACCGTCAGTCTGTTCGGCTGACGGTTTTGTGTATTCAGGCACGGGAGATTGTTTGGCTGTGGACAGGGTTTCCTGATTATGTGTTATGAACTGTGATTCCCGGTTACAAAAACAGGATGCGGAATCTGTTTTCCGTCAGGGGTCTGAACGAGCATTTTTACCACGTCGGGAGCAATACGCAGGATCGCATGATGAGTTCCTTCGCATAATCAATATGGATTTCGCCGGTAAGGGATGTCTGCCATCTAAGGATCAGTTCATAATCCAGGCATTTTTTCGCTGAATTTTTATAAGCCGTTCCTTATGCTGTTCCGGCTCAGCAGCCGTATTCCAGATGGAGCATCATATAAACGCTTGTTGCCCAGGTATACCCCGGTGCGCGTCTGCCGAGACCCGTCAGTGCGTCAAAGTTTTCGTAGTTGCCCTTCGCTTTCCGACAGGACATATTGCAGTACCGTTCTGCGATGGTTTTTGCCAGACGGTCATGACCGCATCTGCGGAGACCGTCCACCAGCAGATAGGTCGTCGGTGCCCAGATAGGGCCGCGCCAGTATCCGTCGGGGTCATACTTTTCACTTGCGGGCATTTCCGTTGCGGGACCGTTTTCGGTGAGGAAGTCGCGTTCCAGAACGTCCGCCAGCTTTCCGCTGATTTCGTCCGGCAGCAGATCACCGAGTACAAGCGGCATCAGTGACAGCAGGCTGGTCGGATGTTCGTCGTATTCGTGCGTATTGCTCTTTTTGGCCACGAACCGTTTGCCGTTCCAGCTGTGTTCAAGGAACCGCTGCATCAGTGCTTCGGATTCGTTCTTCCAGTAAATTTCCTTTTCGGCATCGCCGAGTTCCGCGGAGATTCTCGCCAGTGTCTGCATCTGGAGGATCAGGAATGCCGGAAGATCGGGAGTTTCCATATAAAATCCCAGATCGAACAGGGTGGAGTTGTCCCAGCCGCTGTCGCATCCCTGCGGATAATCCGGAATACCGTCGTGGTCGGTGTCGCTGTGGTTCATCCACCAACCCGTCCATTTTTCAAGATATCCGTAAACCGTCTGGAGTTCTTCTTCGGTAAAGGTGAAGCGATCCATCATGCGGGCGAAGCACCATCCGTGGATCGGCGGCTTGGTGGTTCCCCAGCGGGTTTCCACATCGGGATTCCACATATCCGGCAGAACGCCCATTTCTGTCTGAAGATGGAAAGGCGCGGAGAACTGGCTCATTGCAAACTTCTTTGCAGCGGCTTCGTCCGCGTAATTTGCCATTGCAAGCGCGTTGAAGCAGTGATCCCAGCTCCATGTGGAAGTCATCATTTTTTTCGCCATCAGCATGGTGTCGTTGACGTAGCATCCTTCCGCACGGACAAAGCAGGACCAGAGATTGTACCATGTAACGCGGACGAAATCTTCGGTTTCCCGGTCAGGTGCAGGATTGTCCGGCATTTCCGCAAGGAATGCTTCCCATTCGCCGCGGATCGCGGGAATTTCCTCTTCGGGACAGATCGGCAGAGCAATGCTCTTCGGCTGCATGGACTTGATGGCGAGGGCCATGCGGATGCAGCCGTTTTCGCAGTCCACCGCCAGACGGGTTTTCCGGTTTCGCTGCATATTGTCGTACGGACCGTTCAGTACCGCGTGTCCGCAGGGAACAACGATCGTGTGGAACAGACTGCGTACGCCCGAAATCAGCTTGAACGTCCGGTTACCGTTTTCTGCACCGTAGCCCCAGTGAAGCAGTTTCAGACGGACAGCAAGCCCGTAACTGTCGATCACGACCGTATCGTCGTCACGGATGTAGATGTCGGCGTAGCCGTCTGCGTTTGCCACACGGAGAACGGCGGGGTCGGCGGTGCAGGTGAAATCATCCGGATTATCGATGTCCTTTCCGAAGGTCAGCGAAAAGGTCGGACTTTCCTCAAAGCGGCGGCGGACACTGTGGATGACGAGTTCCTTCGCGTCCCCTTCGCCGTCTTTTCCTTCGTTCCGCGTGACGGAAACATAAGCACCGTACCGGCTGAACGGGATGTGAGTGATGTCGATGTTGGTCTGCATCTTTTTCCTCCTGATTTGATTTATTTATGTTTTTTTCGGTTGATCCACTGCAGCGGGGTCAATCCGGTCGAATCCTTGAAGATTTTGATAAAGTAACTGACATTGGGCAGTCCCACTGCGACTGCGGTTTCCGTAACACGCATCCCCTGTTCCAGAAAACGATAGGATTCACGGATGCGGACGGAATTGATATAGTTCACCGGAGTGACTCCGATGTAATCCCGGAAAAGGGAGTACAGAGCCGTCGGAGAGAGATTGATTCGTTTTGCCAGACATTCCGCAGTCAGTTCATCCGCATAGTGCGCATTGATATAGTCAATAAGTGTCGTAATATGCTGTATGCTGTTCAGGGTGTTTGCCGGTATGTTTTCAAAAAAACCGACACGGCAGCTTGCCGCCATAATGCTGTACAGACAGGACAGAATACGATAGCTCTCCGCTCCGGCTTCCAGGGAACGGCCACTGCATTCTGTGATATTCCGGATGACCGGAAGCAGTTCGGAATGAAGTTCCGTGTTTTGTTCCGGTTTTACACAGAACTGTTTCTTTTGACGAATGATCTCGTCAATCAGTGTGTTGGCGGGATCATTTTCCGTCGGCAGCTTCAGCAGATTCAGATCAAAAACAACAGCGTAAATTTCGCCGTGGCTTTTCCGGAAAGCACGGTGAATCTGCCGCGGGTTGATGAAAAAAATGTCACCCGGCATTACAGTGTAGCACTGATTGTTGATATACAGGGTAAGTGCAGCTTCCGAGTAAAGCAATTCCATTTCGTTGTGCCAGTTTGGCGTAATCGTATAATATTCATCGGAAATCACAGTATTCTGCAGACGATAGCAGGCAATCGGAAGAGCACTTTTCCGGTATCGGATATCGGACTTTTCAAAATATGGTTTATAGAACATGATTTATCACCTTTTCAATATAATTATAGTATTAGTTGATTGGGAATGTCTATAAATATTCTACAGTTTTATATATGAAAATAACAGTATTCTTCATTTTGCTGCTTTCAAAATCGGCATCTGTCTGCTGTTTTAACCATGAGAATAACAGTTTTCTTCGTTTCCGGATGGAGAAGAACATCCTGTTCCGGAAACAGCGGAGCATTCTTTGGAAACTTCCTGCATCTTCACACCATGTTGATACACTCCGCCGGTATGGTGTGATATACCGGTGAGAAAATGAAAAACAGGCATACCGTTGTCATCAGAATTGATGGACGGTATGCCTGTTTTGTTGTCGGCGTTTTTCAGATCAAATAATTCAGAAAATTACTGCCATTCCGAGAAGGATTGAACCAGTCTTTCAAGCGTCGTATGAGCAACCTTTTCGTTGGACTGATAGTAGGAAGCAACACCTTCGTCGGTATTGATGAGTTTCCGCAGAGTATCGTTGTATGTAAGACCGTACTGGAATGCAAAGGAAAGGGTGCGGCCGTCGGCGATAATCTGGAGCATATCGGCGTCATCGGGAGAGTCAGCAATACGGCTCTTCATTGCAGATTCAAAGTATACCGGAAGTACATTCTTGTAGTTGTAGCAGGAAATCGCTTCTACAACTGTACCGATAATATCCGTCTGTTCTTCGGTAATTGTCTTGGGGATTGCCCACGGCAGGTCGGTACATCCGCTGACATAGTTT
>JAFQFS010000048.1 GCA_017398585.1 Clostridia bacterium | reverse complement strand
TACGCGGACCGTATGACCGATCTCGCACGCGAGCGCGGTGAGGAATGGCTGAACCGGTACGGCGGACGCATCTCAAGCGAATGGATGCTGCCGAAGGTCTGGGAAACCCTCGACAATGCTCCCGCCGTGTATGATTCCGCCGCATACTTCGTTGATGCCGGCGACTGGATTGTCTGGCAGCTCACCGGAAATCTCACCCGCAACTCCTGCGTCGTCGGCTACAAAGCGCTGTATCAGAACGACGTCTATCCTTCTCCGGAATTTTTATCCCTCCTCGATCCCCGTCTTGAGCACATTTTCTCGGACAAACTCTCCGGTCCTGTCACTCCTGTCGGCTCTCTCGCCGGACGGATGACGGAACGAACGGCAGAACGGCTCGGACTCCGTCCCGGCATCGCGGTTGCCGCCGCCGTCTCGGATGCCCATGTCACCGCCCCCTCTCTCAAGGTCACAGCTCCCGGCCAGATGGCGATCGTCATGGGAACGTCCAGCGTTCACATGCTCGTTTCCGAATGCGCAGAACCCGTTCCCGGCATCTGCGGCGTCGTGAAAGACGGTCTCATTCCCGGATACTACGGGTACGAAGCCGGTCAGACCTGCGTCGGTGACCATTTTGCGTGGTTCGCCGATACTCTCTCCCCCGCTTCCTATAAGGAAGAAGCCGAGGCGCACGGCATGTCCCCCATCGCCCTGCTGACCGAAAAAGCGGCACGTCAGAAACCCGGTCAGTCCGGCATTCTCGCCCTTGACTGGTGGAACGGCAACCGCAGTGTCCTCGCGGACTTCGATCTCTCCGGTCTGTTCCTCGGCATGAATCTGAATACCAAAGCGGAGGATCTCTTCCGTGCTCTCGTCGAAGCGACCGCCTACGGCACCCGCATGATCATCGAAAATTACCGGAACTCGGGAATCGCCGTGGACGAATGCCGTGCGGCGGGCGGAATTGCCGTCAAAAATCCGTTCATCATGCAGATCTACGCGGACGTCACGGGTATGGATATCCGCATTGCCGGTTCGGCACAGTGTCCGTCGCTCGGCTCGGCAATCTTCGCGGCATATGCGGCAGGTTCGGAAGCGGGCGGCTTTGATTCTCTCGACGAAGCCGCAGAAGCAATGGGAAAACTGTCCGACAAAGTATACCGTCCGATTCCGGAAAACAAAGCCATATACGACCGCCTGTACGCGGAATACGTTCTCCTGCATGACTACTTCGGCCGCGGCGGAAGCGACGTAATGAAGCGTCTGCGGAAAATCCGCGCCGAACAGGTCTCCCTTTAAACCGTTCCCAACAGTATTTACATACATTAATTTCACTAAAAAACACATTTTAAGGAGAACAACAAATGAAAAAGAAGTTCTGTCTGATGCTCGCACTTCTGATGCTTGCATCCTCCATGATCGCCTGCTCCGAAAGCGGCGCAAACACCGATCCCGCAGCTTCCGAAAACACCGTTGCTGACGCGGCAGATCCCTCCGCCGGCGAAGAAGTCGTCGCCGAAGAAGAGGAAGGCGAATCCTTTGACCCCGAACTCGGCGAAAAGGATTTCGAAGGCAAAACCTTTACCTTTGCAACCAAGTCTCAGGCATCCTTCACCGACTGGGCAGAAGGAAGCATCTGGGTGGAAGGACTTACCGGTGAAGTCCTCAACGACGCGGTATACAACCGCAACTCCTACATCGCGGAAACCTACAACACCAACATCGCTGCGGTTGAATGCGACAACGGCGTTCTTGTACCGACCATCCAGAATGCGGTAACGGCCGGCGACTCTACCTACGACATCGCAATGCCCCCGCTCGATCAGGCAGGCGTCCTTCTCAAGAACGGCTACCTCACCGACCTTGCAGCCGATGCGACCCACATGAATCTGGAACGTGCATGGTGGGACCAGCGCTCCATCGCCGACCTCAGCATCGCGCACAAGCTCTACATGGTTTCCGGTGACCTCAGCACCCTGAACAACGACGCAACCTGGTGCACCATGATCAACCTTCAGGTTCTGGAAGACCACGGTTTTGAAACCCCGTACTACTACGTAGCGAACGACGAATGGACCTTTGACACCTACAAGACCCTCTGCACCGGTGCGTCCATCGACCTCGACGGTGACGGCGACCTCGACTCCGCCGACTCCATCGCCAACCTGACCCAGAATGAAAACGCAACCGCAATGCTCGTAACCTCCGGTTATCACCTCATCGACAAGGATGAAAACGACATGCCTGTCTTCGCACTTGAAGGCGACGAACGCGTATACGGCATCCTGGAAGACCTCTCCCAGTTCATGAACGACACTTCCGTTTCCCTGAACTACCACAACTACGGCAGCGAAGGCTACCACCTCTGCACCACCAAGATGTTTGAAGAAAACCGCGGTCTGTTCTGGATCACCAACCTCCAGATGGTCATCCGTCTCCGCGAAATGGAAACCGACTTCGGTATCGCTCCCTGCCCGAAGTATGACGAACAGCAGGAAAATTACCGTAACGTCGTATGGTTCGTCGGTTCCTACGCAACCATTCCGATCAGCGCAGGCAGCGTAGACGACAGCTCCTTCATTCTCGAAGCGATGTCCGCAAAATCCCGCGAAGTTCTCCGCCCTGCTTACTATGAAACCGCGCTTTCCATGAAGTACCTCCGCGACAAGGAATCCATTGAAATGCTCGACCTCGTTATCGACAACCGTTCCTACGAACTCGAACATGCATTCTCCTTCGGTGCATCCAACGCAGTACAGACCATCGTTCTCAACGGTAAGGAACCCGCTTCCACCTTCGCTTCCCAGAAGAAGGTCATCTCCAAGATGATGGAAAAGACCCTGAAAGACCTCATCGGCGAATAATTTCTGCTCACTAAATTATATTGGGGAAGTAACTTTTATAAAGCTGCTTCCCCGCAAAAAATATAGAACAAAAGGAATCCCAACCATGTACAAGGACAAAAAAGTTGTATTCTCCGGTGTGCAGCCGTCCGGTGTGCTCACCATCGGTAACTATCTCGGTGCCATCCGAAATTTCTCCGAATTCTCCGAAAATTATCACTGCTACTACTGCGTCGTTGACGAACATGCGATCACGGTACGTCAGGTTCCCGCAGACCTCCGCAAGCGC
This sequence comes from Clostridia bacterium, assembly GCA_017398585.1. Lineage (GTDB taxonomy): Bacteria > Bacillota > Clostridia > Oscillospirales > CAG-272 > UMGS1696. The sequence goes on along the minus strand of JAFQFS010000048.1, from coordinate 6,612 downwards.
ACCTACGAGACCCTCGCTCTCTACATCGCCTGCGGTCTTGACCCGGAAAAGAACACCCTGTTCGTACAGAGCCACGTTTCCGGTCACGCGGAACTCGGCTGGATCCTCGACTGCTACACCATGTTCGGCGAACTCTCCCGCATGACCCAGTTCAAGGATAAATCCGCAAAGAACGCCGACAACATCAACGCCGGTCTCTTCACCTACCCGTCCCTCATGGCGGCGGACATCCTCCTGTATCAGACCGAACTCGTTCCCGTGGGCGTTGACCAGAAGCAGCACCTCGAACTGACCCGCGACATCGCGACTCGTTTCAACCAGATCTACGGAGACACCTTCGTTGTCCCGGAACCCTTCATCCCGAAGACCACCGCGAAGATCATGTCCCTCGCAGAACCGACCAAGAAAATGTCCAAATCCGACGAAAACGAAAACGCCGTTGTCCGCATCCTCGACCCGAAGGACGCGATCATCCGCAAGTTCAAGCGTGCGGTGACCGACTCCGGCTGTGAAATCAAGCGCGGCGAAGGCAAGGACGGCATCATGAACCTGATGTCCATCTACAGCGCGTTCACCGGCAAGACGGAAGACGAAATCGAAGCGGAATTCGAAGGCAAGGGCTACGGCGACTTCAAGCTCGCCGTAGGCGAAACCTGCGCGGACGCACTCGCTCCCGTTCAGGCGGAATTCGCACGCCTCGCTGCCGACAAGGCATACCTCGAAGACGTTATGGCAAAGGGCGCGGAAGCCGCTGCACGCGACGCCGCACGCACCATGTCCAAGGTCCGCCGCAAGCTCGGCTTCATTGAACTGAAGAGAAGATGAGGATTCTTGGGGAAAACTTTTTCGGGAAAAAGTTTTCCCCTTGAGACTTCCTCTGGAAGTCTCGTCCCCTCTTCAAAAAGCTTCAATCTGAAAAAGAAATGTGAAGTATAGTGCAAACTTAACATACTTCACATTTTTATCTTCTTCTTAACATCCGCCATTCCTCAATTTTTTTCTTGTTGATAATTCACGATTGACGTAATTTGCAAAACGTGTTATAATAAAACTGAAAAAAGTTACTCCACCCCTGCATAAACTTTGCTCTTTCCCATCGTATAAAAGTTTTTGAAAAGGGGTTCGGGGAAAAACTTTTTTCAAAAAGTTTTTCCCCGATAAAAATCCACATCAAAAGGAGAAATATCATGAATACTAAGGCTGTAAGACTGTACGGTCAGATGGATCTTCGCATGGAAGAATTCGAACTTCCGGAAATCACCGACGGCGAAATTCTCGCATGCGTTATTTCCGACAGCATCTGCATGTCTTCCTACAAGGCAGCATCACAGGGCTCCAACCACAAGAGAGTACCGGACGACGTTGCGGAAAATCCCGTTATCATCGGTCACGAATTCTGCGGCAAGATCGTAAAGGTCGGCGCAAAGTGGGCAGATCAGTTCAAGGCAGGCGACAAGTTTGTTATCCAGCCCGCGATCAACTACAAGGGTTCCCTCGCATCCCCCGGTTACTCCTACAAGTACTGCGGCGGTGCGGCTACTTATGTTATCATCCCCGAAGAAGTTATGCTCTGCAACTGTCTCCTTCCCTACGACGGCGACGCATACTTCTACGGCAGCCTTGCTGAACCGATGAGCTGCATCGTCGGCGGCTACCATGCAAACTACCACACCAGACCCGGCGTATACGTACACGACATGGGCGTTGTGGAAGGCGGCAACATGGCAATCCTCGCAGGTGCAGGCCCGATGGGTCTCGGCTGTGCGGACTACGCCGTTCACGGCGGTCGTGCTCCGAAGCTCCTGATCGTCACCGACATCGACGACGCGAGACTCGCACGCGCAGCAGAACTTCTCACCGTGGAAGAAGCAAAGAAATACGGCGTTGACCTCCACTACATCAACACCGCAAACATTGAAAATCCCGTCGAATACCTCCGTTCCTTCACCGACGGCGAGGGCTTCAACGATGTATTCGTTTACGCTCCCGTTCAGTCCGTTGTTGAAATGGGCGACGCTCTTCTCGCACGTGACGGCTGCCTGAACTTCTTCGCAGGCCCGACCAACACCGCGTTCTCCGCAATGTTCAACTTCTACAACGTTCACTACGGTGCGACCCACATCGTTGGCACCTCCGGCGGCAACACCGATGACATGAAGGAATCCATCGCCCTCATGGAAAAGAAGCTCATCAATCCGTCCGGCATGATCACCCACATCGGCGGTCTGAACGCATGTGCGGAAGCGACCCTCAATCTCCCGAAGATCAAGGGCGCAAAGAAGCTCATCTATACCCATGTTGAACTCCCGCTCACCGCAGTCGAAGACTTCGGCAAGGCAGCGGAAGAAAATGCAGGCACCGACCTCGGCGCCCTCTACGCAGACCTCGACAAGCTCTGCAAGGAAGCCGGCAACCTCTGGTGCGCAGCAGCAGAAAAGCGCCTCCTCGAATACGCAAAGGTAGACGCTTAAAGACATAAAGTTTTCCGGGAAAACCTTTTTTTCGAAAAAGGTTCTGAGACTGCGAAGCAGACTCGTCCGGACCCCTTTCCAAAAAACTTCAATCTGGAAAGAAAATATCGGGCAGTGCAGATTTGATGTTGCACTGCCTTTTTTTATCTTTTGACTAAATGTTTTATTGATAACTTAATTATTGATTTTTTATCATTTACAAAATACTGATAATGTGTTATCATTAATTATAAATCAAACAATCTTCCATGGGGGTTCCATATGACGATCCAACAATGCAAGTACATTCTCGCGATCGCGCGTCTCGGTTCGATGAATGAGGCGGCGAAGGCACTTCTGGTGTCACAGGCCAGTCTTTCGTCTGCGGTACGCGAACTGGAGAACGAATTCGGCATCCACATTTTCGACCGTTCCAACAAGGGCGTACGCATCACGCGCGAAGGTTCGGAGTTCATCCGTTATGCACGCCAGCTTCTCGCGCAGTATGAGATCATCACCGACCGCTACGAACGCGACGACAAAAAGACCGTCCGCAATTTTGCCGTCACATCGCAGCATTACGACTTCGTCGCGGAAGCATTCGTGCGCTTCATGAAAAAGTACCGTTCCGACTACAACCTTTCCCTCAAGGAAGCGCGTACCATTGAAGTCATCGATGACGTCCGGAACCTCAACTCCGACCTCGGCATCCTCGCCTACCTCAAAGCTCCCGCCGGAGGATACATGGAACGCTACCTCAAGCGAAACGGACTCGAGTTCCGTCAGCTGTTCGAGACCTGCCCGTACGTCTTCATGGGGAAACACAATCCTCTTGCCTCGCGAGACCGTCTGACCCGTGAGGAACTGACCGAATATCCCTACATCACCTATGACCAGGGGGAAGCCGGTCCCGTAGAGTTTTCCGAAGAACTTTCCGAGTACAGCCAGACAAAAAAGCACATCCGCATCAACGACCGCGCAACGCTCATGAACCTTCTTCTGAGTACGGACTGCTACACCATCGGCACCGGTGTCATGACGTCCGATCTGAACAACGGAAACGTCATCTCCGTTCCGCTCGTCTCGGGCGACATCTACACCGTCGGCATCATCAACCGCGCGGATGTCGGTCTGAACGAAGACGCGGAACGGTTTGTGAAGATTCTCTACGAAACCGTCGGTGAACGGTAAAAAAACGAAAAAATTTTGGAAATCCGGGAACAAAATGCGGCTTCCGTTCGTCTAATAGTACAGAAACCATCGACAAACGGAGGAAATTCCCATGCTGAAACTGCTGCTGATCGTACTTTGTGTGATCCTCTGCCTGCTCGCCTGCAATCACGGACCGGAAAAATCCGCCGAAACGGCATCACCGCCGATCGCGATCGGGGAAACTGTCGCAAGAGATACTCCTGCGCCGGTATATATAGAATGGAGTGACTTTGTCAAATACAACGGACAAATCTATGAAGGTGACTGGAACGAGACAGAAGTTCCTCTCGAAAAGGTCGGTAAACTTCTCGGATATACCGATAATGATGTCCCCTCATACATCGAAAATTTCGAAGAATATATCCTTCCCGACAACGCCTCACCGTTCCGTATCTTCGGTTCTCCCTTTTACGCTGTCCTCGACAACGAAAGCGCCATCGCCGTCTACGATGAAAACCAAGAAACCTATTATCTCTATCAGCTCAAAGAATAAAAACTCCAATCCATAACCGATTGAAGTTTTTTTGAAGAGGGGTTTGGGGAGGGACTTTTTTCAAAAAAAGTCCCTCCCCAATTTTTCTTTTGTTTTTATTCAGTTCACAGCCGAATCGCTTCCGAGCGCCGAGCAGACCAAACGGTACGCCGCCGCAAGGCTTTCGCCGCAGGTCAGACGTTCGCCCATGTCCAGAATGCCAAGTTCCGCGTCGAGAATCCCAAGGGCATACGCATTCAGCAGCGCGCCGCGCGCACCGGCGGTTCCCGTTCCGCGGAGGGTCACGTCCGCTACGCTTCGAAGCACCGGATATGCCACGGAATCCACTGCGATTTCCGTATTGCTGTCACCGATCTCCGCGTAATTCCGGAACATATCCTCATAGGTATATCCCGCGCGGTAGAACAGGAACGCTGCGGTCTCCCACGGACATCCGTCTTCGGCTTCCTTCCGGTAGTAGACGTTTTCATCCTCTCCGGCCGCCGCCGTACGCAGAATTTCACGAAGAATATTTTCTTCCGACTGCGTTGTGTTCGGATCAAGGATGTAGAAATCCCGTCCGGTTCCGACCGATTCGAGCGCTGTCCGCATTTCCTCGCTGAGAACGTATTCCGTCAGATGTTCGCTCTCGATCTTCTGATAAAAAACAAGCATCTTCGATCTGCACCAGTCGTCATTGATCCGCGAGAGGATCAGCTCCATCATCGCGCTGGTGTAGACCCGCGCAAACTGTACGTCCGCACCGCGTACTCCGCGGTTGTAGCAGGACATTACGGCGTTTGCCTCACTGGTCGTGAGATTCGGAAGCAGCGCTTCCATTTCCGAAACCGTGATGACATCCGGCAGAAGCAGAATATCGTCACCCTTCACCAGTGCCCCGCCGGACAGCAGCCGTACCATACAGTCGGTAATCAACGCACAGCTCCGGTTTGTCAGAACTTCGTCCGTTTTCAGTTTGCGGATATCCTGCTTCACGGCATCCGAAATGGCATCGTCCGCTTCACAGATCCGCTTGAATTTTTCAAGATTACCGCCGACCTGCTGCCAGACGTCCCGTCCCGCCTTTTCGGTGAGGAGCGTTCCGATCTGTCCGAGGTAGTCGGAAACGGTGACACCGGACTGCAGATGCATCGAGCGTTCGTCTCCGCCGGTCAGAGCGGCATAATGTTCGATATAGGCAGTATATTCACTGCTCTGAGATACAATAGGATTGGTCAGGCACAGCATAATAATGACCGTGCACAGCACGACGGAACCCACTCGTGAGAGAAGATTCCGGCGTTTGCGGAAAGAGATTGTGCGGAGTCTGGTCTTGAGATGACGCCCGCTTGCCGACATATGACACCCGGCACTGTACGCCAGCTCGCTGAATGCCGAATTCCGGCAGAGCATCATGGCGTAATCCGTACCTACGATCCCGTATTCCGCAAGAGTACGGGAGTCGCAGAGCAGCTCCACATCCTCGCGCAGCATCGCACGGACGATCCAGATGAGCGGATTGTACCAGTAGAAACACGCGATCAGAGTGGCAAACAGCAGCAGCGCATTGTCGTGATGCTTATAGTGGATCAGTTCATGCGCGAACATCATGCCCGCCTCGCGTTCATCCGTTCCTTCGCGGCAAATGATGCACGGCTTCACGCATCCGATGACCATCGACGAAAATCCGACCCGCAGTTCGGGCAGAACGTTTGCGGAAATCCCCGCCGACTCTGCAGCGTTCCGGTAGACCGTCATCAGGAGGTCATCCTCACACGGCGATGACGTCAGCATCGCAATCCGCTTTGCACGGAAGTAAACAGCGATGTGATACGTCAGCATGACGGCAATCCCCGTCACGTATACAACAAGAATCGCAACGTTGATCTGCTCCGAATATTTTGTATATACATCAGCGTCCGTTTCCTCGTCCGCGATGACCTCGGTCAGATATTCGCCGAGAGACTGCGTCCCTGTGTCTTCCGGTATCGTCCGGACCGGCTCTGGAACCGTTTCCTCTGCGGGAAATCCCTGCAGAACGTACGGATTCTCCCGTTCGGCAAACGCCGCTTCCCGTTCTTCCAGCCGTTCGCCGACGTCATACGTCAGCGTGAACATGATGTTCCGCCCGACGGGAATGAAATTGTAGACCGAGATGCTGCTCTCCGGAAAGACCGGACAGAGCAGTCTGGCGAGCAGAACAACCCACATCATTGTCCCGATCAGAGGCGGGATCCGGCATTTAAAAATCTGCTTGACCGCAATCAGAATCAAAGCTGTGACCGACGAAAAAATAGTAACCTGCATCAGCAGCAGGACTAAAAATTCCGGCATAAAAGTCACCTTTTTTATAGTGGGGAGTTTTTCGGGGAAAACTTTTTGAAAAAAGTTTTCCCCTGCACCCCTTTCACAAACTTTCAATCGCGAACGCGCATTTGCGCTTTCGACTCGTTAAAGATTTATAAAATGCTCTATTCC
>JAFQFS010000047.1 GCA_017398585.1 Clostridia bacterium | reverse complement strand
TAAAGAGCATTACGCCCTAAATGGTGTGGATTTGAGTATTTATCAGGGAGAGACAGTGGAACTTTTGTTGGATAGACCCCAATTCCATTTGAATCTGACTGTAGCGTATTTTGTACCGGAAAATAATAAGAAAAATCGGAATATCTATACAGACACAGATGCGTTCGATGATTACTATGATGATGTCGTTACATTAATGCAAGAAACGAATAAGCGACTGCTTGAAGCCACTGATGGATATTTCTGTATTGATACGGCATATATTTACAAATCTAGCAAAATAAAAGTCCACAATATATTATGGAATGAATATGATGAGGGATATGCAGATATTACAATTCATTATGAAAGACATGCGTGTGCATATACATCATCGTTTTTGAACAAACAATATGAAATTGAGTCGGGGATTCATATTGGAAAATATCCTATTGAGTGGCAGTCAAGACTAGGACGACAAAAGTTCAATGATAGTTATAACGATATCGTATTTTTCTCTAAATCAATAATTCATGAAATGGGACATTATATTTTTGGCTTTTTAGATGAATATAATACGACAGTGAAAGATGAAACTACAGGTAATACAATACAGTGGGCATATGATATTGACGGTAGTGAGAATAATGATGGTACTGATGTTGTACGACATATACGTGGTATCAATGCCAATCAGTATTTTGGATTAATGTTACGTCCCTACGAAAATAATTACGAACTTTCTACTCAATTACATTATGGTTACGTAAATGATGTAATAGGATGGGAGAATGATCATTTCAGGATGACACAACAATTTGAACAAACATATGGGAATCAAAGATATATGTCATGTTGGAAGTGGTTGCAAAATACATATTGGAGCTCTCAGAATGGAAGAGTCGATTCTGAATATTCTTATTCTTTTACGGCTCCAATAGTCACAGAAGCCGCTTTAAAGGCAGATGGTACCTACAACTCCACCACCGGTTCCAAATACCAGACCAACCGTATTTTCTCCGATTTCTCCGATACTGTGACCATTGTGGACTGCCGTACCTCGCCGACTTTGCTTTATACCAGCGAAAGCCCTGTCCTCTACTCCGACAACAGCCTGACCTACGATGTCCGTACCCCCATTGCCTACGCGGGCGTAATCTACGACACCGCCGAGCAGACCTACAAAGTCAAGCTTATTCCACAACTTTCCGGCGAAATCCATCTCTACGACGTCACTTCCGACGTATGTACGGAAATCCTCCTCACTGAAGCGGAGGATGGCTGTCTCTACGGTATTCTCGATTCTTACCCCGAAGATGGCACGTCCGTCCTGTTCGAACTGGAGATGACCGATGGTACAACCTGCTATCTCAACTCCTTCTATTCCTATGTTTCCGATCCCGTTCTCGAATACAATTCCAACGATTACGGCAGCGGTTTCGACTTCACCGTCGCATTCTCCTTTGAAACCCTGAACCGCTTCATCATCACAGAAATGGAATTTGTAGATGCTTCTCCCGCTACGCTGAACAAGGGCGGTCAGCCGTACTATATTGCTATCAAGGAAGAGACTGACTATAAAGGATATCTTTCCGCCAATGCATATGGTGCGCTTGACCTGACAACGCTCGCATGGTACCGCTTCGAGGACGGTGCATGGAATAAATGTGAGAGCGAAACGGATATCGGCATGGATGGTGTGGTTGTATCAACAGCTGCAGACGTGGAAGGACTGTACATGATTCTCGGTGAACCTGCATCGGAAGAAACCACCCTTTCCGCTGTCACCGATCTTCAGGCTGCTGCGGCAGATACGAACGATGGCGGAATCATGTTCAGTTTCACAGACAGCAACGATGCCGAAACAGTATACGGCTACAGCGTATACTACAGCAAAACTCCGTTTACTGATGTAGCTGATGCAGTTTCGTATCCGAACTTGTTTACCGATTCTGGCATATCATTGACTCTTCCGGAAGCAGGAAGCGAATACTATCTTGCGATAGTGGTACACGGCTTGGACGGCAGCACATCGGAACTCAGCGAAGTCGTATCCTGTGTCTCCGGAGTGAAGATGATGGAAGGAAGCGAAATCCCGGTATCGTGGCAGGAAAAGTACTGTCTCTGGGATATTCCCGGTGAAATCATTGACGACAAGGATAACGATGGTGACGGACTGACAAACCTTGAGGAATATCTGGCAGGAACCGATCCGTTGGCTGCTGATGATTATTCCGGGGAAGAAAATTCCTTCGACACCAACGGTGACGGCATCACGAACGAAGCAGATGTTTTGTATCTCCTGCGTCATACAATTCTGCCGGAACGATATCCGCTTTCCGTAGATGATGCTGACTACGACGGCAGCGGTACCGTTGACGCAAAGGATGCAGTATATCTGCAGAAATGTATTTCCGGTTTCGTTCAGTAAACTTCAGTCTGAACAGAACACTTCTATGAGGTAGCGGTACATACCTTCGTATAACAAAAAAGCAGAGAGTATATGACAGAAAAATTTTCTGGATACTCTCTGCTTTCTTTTGCCTGAAAAGCATCGGGTAACATTTGTTAATCCTTATGTTGTACACTCATACGTATAAAGCCTCTCCTTGATTTCACGTTTATACTTATAATAACTGTTCCGGCTTACTCCTGCCAACTTCATACAGTCTATATCATTCAGGGTACCGCCGAAATCCGTGCTGTGCTGTCGGATAACCGTTTTAGCTTCAACGCTTTTCTTGGTGGTCAGCTTGATTCCCTCGCGCTGTCCGATCTGCTTACCATTCAGACGCGCGGTTTGGATTCCTTCGCGGGTTCTCTGATGAAGGTCTTCCACTTCTTTCTCCGACTGTTCAAACGCCAGTCTGATTTGACGTTCTGCAAGTGCAAACATATAGCGGCTTACAGCTTCTGTGATTGCTTGCACAAGGTCGTTCGTTGCGATATCCCCCGTGTCTACTTCAACATTGACACGCTTATTCATTGCTTCTTCGTAAGTATCGGTGTTGATGTGCGGTTCTTTCAGAAATACAAGACGAATTCCGTTGTGATACAGTTCCTTGTAAGTCTGAAAACCTTCTTCCGCATTTCTGGACATACGGCTCACGCTGTCAAAGATGATGGTATCGCCCGGACGGATAACTTTGTTTAGCTTGTCCCATCCGTTCCGGTTCATGGTCGTTCCGGTATATTCATCCGTTACGATAACTGCACCGGGATAATCTGCTTTGATATTCCGTATCTGTCGTTCGATGCTTTGTTTCTGTGTGGAAACTCTGCAATATCCGTATACTTTGTTCATGGTTCTATTCCTTTCGTATTCAATCAGACGAGCGTTTGTCTTGGTACTACCACATTGTACCGGAATGCTCGTTTTTCTGTATCTTTTGGTACTTTATGATGGTACATCCGATTTGGTATATCTATAGTTTTTGGAGAGGGTTGACCCCTTCCGGTTATATATAAACATACTTCGCGGCGGAGGGGGTTGAACGTCGGTGGTTACAGGTGAGGGGACACACCCCGACCGCACCGGACACCCCACCCCTTTGCATTAGAGGTGAGCGGACAGCCTGCCGGACAGCCGTCAGACCTCCCGCGAGGGTGTAACCCCCATTTGCATTAGAGGTGAGCAGAGCAAAATTAAAAAAGTTAATTTAATACCGTTCCTGCCTTGAATCAGTTCAAGAAAATTGAAGTTGCCCCGGTATACCGTCTGTGCTATACTTTCCTTGGAGGTGATCGTATTGAAGTTTCCAGTAACGGATGTGAAATGCTGTTTCTGCGGAAAGGATGAATTCATACCGTCTGTTCTCACTTTGAGTGCCTGCTACGGCAGTACCGAACACGACGGAGAACGCTATACCTTGCTTCTGTGCGGAGATTGTATTGATTCCCTTATCAATACGCTGTTGGAACATCGGGTTCCCATGGAAGTTGAAAATATATTTGATAAAAAGGAGAAACGAAATGATTGATACAGGATTTGAAATGCACATGACCCCGGAAGAATTCCAGAAATATATGAAACAGCATAGTTTCTTTGCGGTCGAGTATCGCGGAGACAGACAGGATTTTTACATAGACGGTTCTGCTTCTCCTTCCTGCGCTCTTGTCCGCGCAAGATTTGATTTTATGTACATCGTTGGGGATGAAATCCGTCTGCACTGTATGAGCCGGGAGTGTGAAATGGTTCTGCGGAATGTGGAATTGGTTGTTCTTGCATATATGTATGAACGTCCGCTTATATTCATTGAATGTGGAGACGGTGACGACATTGTCTGTTATGATTTCTCAATGATAACGGATGACGATATGGTAAACGTTTTCGCTCCGTATGATGAAACGGACACTCCTGTGAAGGTGACTGTCCGGTGAGAGGACTTACGAAATAAGGAGTGTATTTTTGCACCCGATACATCGCATAAGGCGCATACAGCCCCGTAGAGAGATTCAGAGCGAAACGTGGTGTTCTTACGCGTTTATATGATTGAATGCGTTGTAGGGGCTGTATAACGCTTTGAGAGGAAACCGGGTAGTTTGGTCTACCCGGTATTCTTTTCTCTTAACCTTCTACCATAAGTTCCATGCAGTCTGCGCACATGACGTTGACGGTACGGGTTGCGCGGATGATCGTATGACAGCAGGGGCATATATATCTGCGACTGCTTGATTTTCCAGTAGTAGAAATGGTGGGCTTCACGCCGCCGCTTGTGGTATGTTCACCTCCGGGAATTCGGAATTCTCCGATGTCGTGACGGGTGATTTTGATTTCTTGGATATTATTTTTTAAAATCCATTCAAGCAGCTCGTCAGACGGTTCAGTGTGACTCCATCCGTACTTCTCACTTCTGCTACAGATTAAGCCGTGAGAGTTAGCCGCCATAGCAAAGTATTTGTTGTGGTACGTTCCTCTGCTTCCGGAACAGTCTTGGACGTTCAGCACTTCGTGATTCAGAATATGAACCATCTCATGGATCATCGTGCAACAGACCGCTTCGATTGGTCGATCAAGGGTTCCGGCTCCCAGATTCAGTTCCCGGTGACCTTCACCCTTTACGCTCCATGCGTCGTATAAGGTGTAGTGCCCGTAGGCTCTCGGGGTTGACTGGATGGTGATAACCGGACGTTCAAGCACTCCGTCGAAAAAGTCTTCGTTCAGTCGGTCAAAGAGTTTTTCAAGGTACATAGCCAGACGGCTGTATTTCGTAAGTTCTTTCATTTTCCTTTTCCTCTTTCAATGATTTTGTAGTTGACATTGAGAGGGAGGAGAGGTATAATTGATATGCTCCCCTCTCTCAATGTGGGGTTTGCTTTAAGTCTCTTACACGATGCTTTGGTCGGCGTGATGTGTAAGGGGCTTTTCTTTATCCAATGGTAAAGCGGCGGGAGGTGGTCTGCTTGGTAAATGCCTTATAGAGTTCATCATACTTCTTCTTAAAGGAAGTAGTATCGAAAGTGGAACGCAAAGTGGTTCTCCATCTTACGATATAGGTTCCTGCGATCAGCTCTTCGGTGTTCTGTTCAAGCATTTCAGCCTTGATGCTGTCCTTGATAGCTTCCGCTTCTTCTTCTGCTTCCTTGATAAGCTGTTCAAGGGCTTTGAGGTCTTCGATTTTGGAAATGAGTTCGTTCTGTGACATTGTTTTTTCTCCTTTGATTCTCTGTTTTGGTTTATACTGCTTGGGACAACTGCCGAGACTGTTGACCGCTTGCTTGCTTTGTTTCCGGCGGCTTGCTGTTCCCTTGCTGTGATTACAGTATACAATGTTTAAGTGTATTTGTCAATATGCGAAAATATACAATGTTTAAGTGTATATTTTGTGCATATTTGTACTTGTTAAGTGTATCGCTGCGTGATATAATATTATTGTATACTATATAATGGAGGACTTTCAAATGTCGAACAAGAACAGCGAAGCAAGGATAGCCGCAAACAATAGATACAACGCTAAAACCTATGATAGAATTAATATTGCAATCCCCAAAGGAAAGAAAGATGAAATAAAAGCGATAGCCGAGAAAAACGGCGAGAGTGTCAACGGTTTTATTGTCCGGTTGATCGAAGCAGAATTAGAGCGGCTGTCTGGTGAGAGGGGCAACGCCGGGGGTGGTTCCGGTATTTCTACCCCCTCCGATTTACAGGATTAATATATGTCGGTTGATCTCCCATGCAGGAATAGCGCGAAGGGTTCCCCCCTTTGGGTTATAGCAGGTGCCCCCCCCCGTTAGGGTTATATAAGAATTCATTTTCATCTTTTTTGATTAGAGAAAGCAGGGTATACCCCTTTGCATTGTAGATACTGTAACCCCCTTTAGGGTTATAGGAAACAGGGTACACCCCTTACGGTTATATAGAAAGCAATACCAAAAAATTCAATACAAAAATAAGCCGATGCACATTTGACGCCGCAGACGAGTTCTGCGTTGTTGAGTGTGTGTCGGCTTTTTTTATTTTGAGGGATAAGTTTTGCATTGAGTTTTATTTTTGGATGCAGAACAATCATTCAAATTCTACAGAGAAAGAAGGTGACATTTCATGGGAACAAATCAAAGTTTCATTGACGTGCCCTCGTCCAGGGGATAGGGTGACACCCCTTTCCGGTTAGAGGTGAGCGGAAGCCCACCGGACAGCCACCGCTCAGACCTCCCGCGAGGGGTGACTACCCCTTCCGGTTAGAGGTGAGCGGAAACGCTACAAATTCATTATTTTTGGAGGTACTTTTATGCCAAAACAAAAAGAACAAGGATATACTCCTTTTACTGACGAAACAGGACAACTCAAATTCATTGAGAACGCAACAGGGGAAATATACGACAGCGATATTCATGGAAATCCTGTCGGTTCACTGTATTTCACGCCAGAGGAACAAAGGTTGTATAAAGAACGTAAAGACTTACAACGGCAATCTGCTGAAAAAGCATTCTACCGTGCGGCAAAGATTGCACACGAAAATCCTCTTGGAAACTTCATACTTTCCGAATTTGAGAGGGGGAAACCGATCACCGAAGTCAGCGCGGAAAATTTCGCACGGTTGGTCTATCTGGCAACGTATATTCATTACGACAGCCGCACCGTTTACAAGCAACGTGCGAAACCGCTTGTCCTGTCTGAACTTCCCGCATTTCTAAATGTATCGCGCAGTACAGCCAGACGATTTCTGAACGATACTGTTTCCAATGATCTTGTGGAAATCTCTGACGATAAAACCATATCGGTAAACGGTTCTCTATTTTCAAAAGGAAGGAAAGGCTATACCGGATATACAAACGGTTTTATGAAATTATATTCCAATCAAATCCGCAGGCTCTATCTTTCTGTCCCTGCCACAAGCCACTGTTATCTTGGATATGTATTCCAAATGATGCCGTACATCAATATAAAGTACAACATTCTGTGTTATAACCCTCTGGAAGAAGATATCTCAAATATTCAGCCAATGAATATGGCGGAATTCTGTGAACACATAGGAAAAGCACGGCAAAGTGCAAGGGATATCCAGAAGAAATATTCTGACCTTGGATTCGAGATGGACGGAGAATTCCACAAGTTCTGTAGTATTGTCACAACAGACACCGGAAAAGAGATTATCTTCATCAATCCCCGGATTATGTTCATGGGAGAAGATTGGAGGTATGTCGAACAGTCTTTGATCTACTTTACTGATCCGCTCGCCACCGCTAAAAGTGACGAAATTTGAACAGTTTGTAGATATCCTCCGAAATATGCGGTTTTCTTGATTTTTAAGGCATTTTTGACTTGACGAAATTTGAACAACGGCATTTCTGCTGAAAATCGTTCAGATTCCTATGTGGTTATGCCGTTTTCCTTCGTTTTTCACGATTTTTGCTTTGACGAAATTTGAACACTTTTCCGAAAGAACGAAAAACGCATTTTAGAGGGGATTTCGGCTGTTTTATAGCATAAAACGCGGTTAAATCGCCGCTTTTCCCATGTTTTTGGAATTGAGAGGGGAGCGCGTAACCTCTTTTATTTATAGCAGGTCGTGTTCCCCCACCATACACCTTATATGAATTTCAAACCAGTATTTTATCCAAAAAGGAGAACACTATGGACTCATCAACTATTTTTAAACCTTTCACTGTTTCTACAGAAGATTTCCAGTTTGATTGGATAGCACAAAACCGTGCCAATTTCGACAAGATAGCCGCCATTAACCAACAAGAGCTTGACGAAATCGGAAAAGGAGGAATTGCAAACAATAAATCCCGTGCTATCATCCATGACAACAGATATATCCTTCTTTACATGAAAGAAAGCAATTTGTTTGAATATCTCGATTATACCCCGGAATTGTATTCCTTTATCACACGTCCCAGTTGTTGTTCGTTTAAGGTAAGTCGGGATGAACGTGTACAAATTGAATTGATGCAACATACCCGTAAAGGGGATCGAAATTCTCCGTTCTTCTATCGTTTTCTATATTACTACTATTCGATGGGGATGGAGGTGGAACAGTTTGCCGAGGAATTCCCGGATATAAACGAGCATTCCAAACAGAGCAAAATTGAAATCGACCATGCCTGTGACAATATCCACATCAACTGCCGCTGGAATCTATCGGCTGTACCCTCAATTGAAAATAATCGTAAGAGAAACCTAACTGCGCAAATTAAACCTCCATACAGTTGCGTTCCTGTTGTCACAAGAGAAGGAGAATACCGAGTGATATACGGTATCATTGATACGGAATGGTGGGAACGTCACTTTATATTGTGCAAGGATATGGTGTCGTTGATTGATTTCCTGAGAAAATTCAGGAATGCAGAACCATGTGAAAGTATAATGAAGAAATACGGAAGCCCCGCCGAACGACACGCTCACGATAACCATGCGCCGTTTTTTGCGAGCAATTTTGCTACAGTGTCACGGACAGCGGACATACTTCTTTCAATGCCAGAGGAACGCTTTACGGTCTGGAACAACGATATGGGAAGCGGGGATATATTCTTGAGAGATTAATTTCAAAAAATACTGCTTTAACTCTCTACTTATGACGATTGAAATTAATTCTTGAATAGACGTGTCAACATAAATCACGAGTTTCATAATAATTTTACGAATGTATAACAAAATGCTCATATATAATTGAGCGTTAGCAAATTCTTTGAAATCTATTGACAGTGTATGGCGGCTACTGCTATAATTCGAATAGCGGTGGCTGCTGTCCATTACAGGAGGTTATTATTTACATGACAGCAAGCCTACAGATAAAACGAGACAAATATTTCGTTGTCCTCAACTGGGTAGATGAGTCCGGCAAGCGGAAACAAAAATGGGTTGGTACGGATTTATCCAGTACAGGAAACAACAAACGGAAAGCCGAACAGAAACGGCTTGAAATTCTGCGTGAGTGGGAAACAAAGATTACGCTTCGCGGGAACGATATTCTTTTTTCTGTCTATTTGGATAACTGGCTTGAAGAGACAAAATCCACAATCGCATACAGTACATACTGCGATTATAAACGCACGATACAGGGTTCTATCTGTCCATACTTTGAAAGCCGAAAGATTCTTCTGTGTGATCTGAAAACCTATCACATACAGGAATTCTATAATTTCAAACTTACGGAAGATAAGCTCTCTCCGAACACGATTCATCATTATCATGCGTACATCCACAAGGCACTGGACTACGCAGTCAAAACCGAACGTCTGAACGCTAACCCTTCGGATAAGGTTGATCTTCCTAAAAAGGTGAAGCACGTTGCGGATTTCTATACTGCTGACGAAATACGGAAGGTTGTAGGCGGTGCAATGGGAACCCAACTGGAAGCCCCGGTTTTGCTTGGTGCATGGTTTGGGATGCGGAGAGGGGAAATCCTCGGATTAAAGTGGGAATGTATTGACTTTAATAATTGTACTCTTTCGGTTACTGGAACGGTTTCTGATAAAAGAGTGACCGGAACAAGGCTTGAAAACTTGCGGTACGAACCTTCTGCCAAAACGGATTCATCCATCCGAACATTTCCGATGCACCCGACAGCAGTTGAATATTTCCAAAGTTTAAAGTTAAAGCAGGATACACGCAAGAAGAATCCGAATTACAATCACGCATGGGATGAATTTGTTTGTGTTCGTGAGAACGGAGATTTAATTCCGCCTGAGTATGTTTCCAGAACATTTCCGAAGCTGTGTGAAAAATGCGGTTTGCGGAAGATTGGTATTCATGAACTTCGTCATTCCAATATCAGTTTGTTACTGGAAAACGGTGCAAGCATGAAAGAATTGCAGGAGTGGGCAGGGCATAGCAGTTACAGCACAACAGCAAATATTTATTCTCATGTGTATTCCAACAGCAAACAAAAGCTATCCGAAACATTGGAAAATATTTTGCGTTAGACAGCCGTTAGACGTACCGATTTCGTCAGAATTTCCGATGTGGTCTACATTCACGAAAAACCTCAAAAAAGCAACAAAAAACCGCTAAAACTTACGTTTTAACGGTCATTCATTAGGATGGGGGAAGGTGGATTCGAACCACCGAAGGCGGTGCCAGCAGATTTACAGTCTGTCCCCTTTGGCCACTCGGGAATTCCCCCTGGAGCTGGTGATCGGAGTCGAACCAACAACCTGCTGATTACAAATCAGCTGCTCTGCCATTGAGCCACACCAGCATTTTATACAATTTCGCTGTCCTCTCTTTGTGGATTTTTACCCGTTCTCTCGAGGACGTTGTTATTATACCACACCGGTTTGGCTTTGTCAATACCTTTTTGAAAGTTTTTTCGATTTTTTTGAAATATTTTATTTTGCCTGTTTTTCGAGCAGAAAGACCCCGATTTTTCCGCCGTTCACGCCGGCGCGGAAGCAGATCGTACCGCTTTCACGGGAGAAGGGGAGCTTTTCGCCGGTCAGCAGATCGATCAGGGTGACGGACAGTTCCGGCACATCTGCGCGGACCGTATACGTTTTCGGTATATCTCCGCCGTTCGGGATCACGAAGATGCGCCGTTCGTCCGTGTACCGTTCGTAGGACGGCAGTTCCGTATCTGCATCGACCGAGCGGATGTTGGTTTCGCGGTGGTTCATCGGCCAGTACGCGAAAAGGTCGGGATACATCCGGCGGATGTGCAGGTATGTGGCGATGTCTTCGCAGAACTCACGGTTTTTCTCCCGCTCAAGCAATGTCCAGTCGACGGGGACGAAGTAGATCACCTGATTTTCCGCATGCATACCGAACTCCGAGCCGAGGTACCACAATGGAATGTATGGTGCAAAGATTGCCTGATAACCCATCACCAGACAGTTCATGTTTACGAGCGATCGCTGGAAGTCGTGGTTGGAGACACAGTAGGTGTAATATTTGTCCTGACCGGATGTCCCGTCCCGCTGGGATGCCGCACTGCCGTGCAGTTCGCCGGATTTCACACAATCGACGATGTTCCATCCCTCGAGAAAATAAGCTTTCGGGTTCTGATACTGCTGCCCTCTTGACCAATTCACCCATCCGGTGATGCCGTCCTGTTCGAAGTCGTATGCGCCGCCGCGTTCCGAGGATTCCTCGGCGATGAGGAGGACTTTACGGCCCTGTTCCAGCAGACGTCGGCGGATCTCCGCGAAGATGCGGTGTCCCGCAAACATCGGTTCGCAGTCCGCACGGTAGCCGTCCGCGCCCGTGACGAGAACATTCGTGACGCAGGTGGAGATAAACCATTCGCAGAAGTCGGGATTTTTCCAGTTGAACGCGGCGCCGCCCCACGCTTCGCCGTCGAACCAGTCCGGGTGTTCACGGCAGAGGGCAGAGTTTTTCATCGTTCCCCAGGTGATGAGGTCGAGGAAGACGCGGATGTTCCGGCGGTGTGCTTCGTCCACGAACATGCGGACGCGCTGCCATCCTTTGGTCACATCGGTACAGCCGGTGACGGCGGGTTCGAGAGTATGCGGCCCCTGATTGCCGTAGCCGTTGCCGCCGGGCCCTTTTTCATAGATGGGCGTGAGCCACACGCCGTTCACACCGAGCGCGGCGAGGTGGTCGAGGACGGGGAGGAGGGATTCGAGGGTTCCTTCGCGGGTTGCGGTCTCCGGATGGACTTCGACGAGGACAAGCTCGTCCGTCCAGTCAGGGGACCGCAGGAGGCCGTCGGCGGAAGAGGGGATCAGCGTGACCTCTTCGTCCGGGCGGTACGGCGGGAGAAGGGAAGTGTTGTCGATGCGGCGGGGCATGGCGGACTCCTTTCGCTATTAAATAGTTATTATTTATTTGCAGGATTTATAAATATGATGGGGATATTTATGTCGGATTCAATGAAATTATAGCAGATTTCTTTGAAGAACACAAGGAAAAATCTCGGGTTTACCGCGCTTTATTCATATGGTATTCACAATTGTATAATATAATATTCCCGACTACGAAAGTACGAGAAAGGAATTTAAGATAATGAAGAAAAAACTGATGAGCGCGATCCTCGCTGCAATGATGGTCGCGTCCTCCTTCGCGATGTTCTCCTGCTCCGACGCTGGATCGGGAGATACGGACGAAGCGACTGCATCGGACACCCCCTCCGCATCCGAAGAGGTTGTGGAAGAAACCGAACCCGAAACCGAGGAAATCAAGCCCGATCTTCCGGCAGACCTCAAGTTCTCCGGCTCCAGCTTCACGTTCGGTGTTGTTGACAACGCAAACGCACGCAACTTCCTCGTTATGGAAGAGCTGACCGGCGAAGCACTGAACGACGCGCAGTATTCCGTCATCGAAACCGCGCAGGAAGAACTCGACATCACCATCGAACAGAACGTTCTGACGACCGGCTATCCGGCAGCGGGCAGCCTGACTCCCCTGATCGCGGCGGGCGACGATACCATTCAGGTAGCGAACGTCTTCTGCGTTGACACGTCCACCCTTCTGACCGGCGGTCAGATCATCGGCTACAAGGACGTTCCGTACATCGACCTCGAAAAGCCCTACTGGGACAAGAGCGTCAACAACGAACTCATGCTCGGCGATATGCGTTATGCAGCGATCGGCGACCTCTCCATCTCCACGCACGACCTGACCTACATCCTTCTGTTCAACAAGCAGATGATCACCGACCTCGGTATGGACTCCCCGTACGATCTGGTAAACGGCGGCAAGTGGACGGTCGATTCGATGGCGGCAATGATGGAAGGCGCGGTCATCGACCTCAACGGTGACGGTCAGTGGACGCGCGACGACCAGTACGGCTACGCGGCGCACTCCAAGATGACTCTCCCGAGCTTCTGGATCGGCGCAGGCTTCCAGACCATCGCGCTGGACGACGCCGGCTATCCGCAGATTCACATCGGGGATGAAGCGTTCGTCAACTTCTTCGAAAAGGTCTTCCAGATCACCTACGACAACAACTCCAAGTACAACGGTTCCGACCGTGACGCCGGTCAGGACGTTCCGACCGCATCCCGTGAACTGTTCCAGGAAGGCAAAGTTCTCTTTATTGACTGCTCCATGTTCTGGGTCGGCGCACTCCGCGACATGGAAACCGACTTCGGTATCATCCCCTATCCGAAACTTGACGAATCCCAGGAAGCTTATCATGCACGTGTAAGCTACTACATGCCTCCGGTTCTCCCGGCGACCAACACCAACCTCGAACTCACCGGCGCGGTTCTCGAACTTACCAACTACCTCGCAAAGAAGGAAGTTACCCCTGCTTACTATGACATCGCCCTCAAGGGTAAGGTATCCCGTGACGAAGAAAGCGTTGCCATGCTCGACCTCATCTTCGCCAACCGTGTGATCGACCTCGGCGACACGCTGTTCTGTTCTCTCGTCCGTGACAACTTCATGGCGTCCATGTACTCGAGCAACCAGCGTGACATCGTGTCCACCTACACCAAGCAGCAGAAGCCGCTTGCCAAGAATATTGAAAAGGTCATGGATCTTGTTGCCGCTCCGTAAAAACGCACATACCAGATTTTTCTCTCCCCGCGGAAGCTCTCCGGAGTTTCCGCGGATTTTGTTTTACAGGATTTTTCTGGAAGAAATCCGACGTTTTTTTCATTTTTTGTACATATTATTATTGTTTTGTACATAAATCTGTTCACAATTCGTGAAACGAACCACTTGAAATTCTGCTCTGCTTGAGGTATAATGATACGGCTTTGGGATTTTTTTCAAATATTATTATGAGAGAATTGAGGCTTCATTATTATGCAGACACTGCTCGCGCTTTCCGTTGCGATGCTTGCCGGACTGATGATGTCCAGACTCACGAAGGTCTGGAATCTTCCCGCCGTCACCGCTTATCTTGTTGCCGGGATCCTGATCGGACCGTACTGTCTCGGACAGCTCGGCATCCCCGGACTCGGTTTCATTTCCCATGAGGACGTGACGTCCTATTCCATCATTTCCGAAACGGCACTCGGTTTTATCGCAATCGCGATGGGCAACGAGTTCCGTCTGTCCGAACTGAAGCAGATCGGCCGTCAGGCAGTCGTGATCGCCATTTTTCAGGCGGTCGTTGCGACGATCTTTGTTGACGCGGCGCTTATCACGCTTCACTTTATCATGCCCGAAAAGCTCCCGCTCTCCTGTGCGATTACGCTCGGCGCCGTTGCGACCGCGACCGCTCCGGCGGCAACGCTCATGGTTGTCAAGCAGTACAAGGCGGACGGTCCGCTGACGAAGATGCTCCTTCCCGTTGTCGCGCTCGACGACGTGGTCGGTCTGATCGTGTTCGCGATTTCCTTCGGTATCGCAAAGGCGATTGAACACGGCGCACTCGACATGATCTCCGTTATTGTGAACCCGCTCGTGGAAGTCATTGCGTCCCTTATTCTCGGTTCGCTGATCGGTCTGCTGTTCCACTTCACCGAACAGTTCTTCCACTCCCGCAGCAAGCGTATGACGATCTCCGTCACCTACGTATTCCTTGCGGTTGCGCTGTCCATGACTGAGTTCCACCTCGGTCCCGTAACTGTGGAATTCTCCTCCCTTCTCGTCTGCATGATGATGGGTACCATCTTCTGCAATCTCTGTGACTTCTCCGAAGAACTTATGGACCGCATGGACCGCTGGACCGGTCCGATCATGGTACTGTTCTTTGTCATCAGCGGCGCAGACCTCGAGTTCTCCGTCTTCGGCGACTGGGCGATCGTCCTTGTGGGTGTGATCTACATCATCTTCCGCTCCGCGGGCAAGATTGTGGGTGCATCCATCTCCGCGAAGTTTATGAAGACCGAACCTACCATCCAGAAGTACCTCGGTATCACGCTTCTCCCGCAGGCCGGTGTTGCCCTCGGTATGACCCTGACTGCGCTCTCCCTCGGTGAACCCGGCGTCGTCATCCGCAGCGTTGCGCTCTTTGCCGTTCTCGTCTATGAACTGGTCGGTCCTCTGCTGACCCGCATCGCGCTCGAAAAGGCCGGTGAAATCACCGAAAAGCCCATCCCCGCCCGCATGCAGGCAAAGCTGGACGCGAAGAAATAAGACATATGGTTTCTCGGGGAAAACTTTTTCGAGAAAAAGTTTTCCCCGAACCCCTTTCAAAAAGCTTTATACGAATAGATAAGACAAAGTACCGTGCAGATTTTTTGTGAATCGGCACGGTACTTTTGGTTTCAGAAGATTCCGATAAGGCTGAGACGGTAGGAGGCATCCGGTGTAAAGGTGGAAGTCCAGAAAATATTGGCGTCGCTGTCGAGATAATCATAGACGCGGTTGCATGCCTTCTCGACGAGAGTATGATCGACGTCCGGTGATAATTCCATGAGGATCAGGACACAGACCGTATCTTTCAGTTCTTCCGCGGAAGCGTAGAGACGTTCCGCGTCATCCGGGAGGGTTTCCCTGCTTTCCGCGACGGTTTCGCGGTACAGGATCGGACGGGTCATGTCTGTCGGGGCGGACAGGTCAGCCGGATCAAAGTGAGCATAGGGAGCGTTGAATACTTCCTCAAGCATCCGGCAGCACGGCTCCATGACGGCTGCGCTGCACGGCAGAGTCATATAGCGGTTTCCGTCGTCCAATGTGATCTCGTTCTTTTCGGGATAGCGGTGGATCATGAGTTTCGGCTTGTTGTTGTCGGTCATTTTTCTTCACCTCATAAAGTTCGATCGTTTTACGGCTGGTTTCAGAAGATTCCGATGAGACTGATGCGGTAGGAGACGTCGCGGGTGAAATTGGATGCCCAGATGATAGCAGCCATTTCATTCGCATAATCTCCGAGACGGCGGCTGACTTCCTCGACGGTGTCAAGATCGACGTCCGGGGACAGTTCCATGAGGATCAGGACGCAGTTTGATTCTTTCAGTTCTTCTGCGGAGGCATACAGATGTTCCGCTTCATCCGGGAGGGTTTCCTTGCTTTCCGCGACGGTTTCGCGGTACAGGATGGGGCGGGTCGGATCTTCCGGGAAGGGAAAATCAGCAAAATCAAGTTGGATGTATTCCGGGACATTGAGCATTTCGTCGAACATCCGGCAGCATTGCTTCATGACGGACGCGCTGCACGGGTAGGTGACATAACGGTTTCCGTCGTCCAATGTGATTTCGTTCTTTTCGGGATAGCGGTGGATCATGAGCTTCGGGGTGGTGTTCTCTTTCATTTTTTCTCTCTCCTCGTAAATCTCAATCATTTTGCGGCAGTTGTTGTAGGATTCCAGCAGAGTCTGCTCCTTTTCGCGGAGATGACGCAGGATGGTTTCGTTGTCCGCGTCGAGAAAGCGGCTGCGGATCTCCTCGAGCGTGAAACCCACCTCTTTCAGTTCGACGATGCGGTTGTATTGCTCAATCTGCGCGCGGCTGTAGTAGCGGTAGCCGTTGTCGGGATGGATGTACTCGGCTTTCAGGACGCCGACCTTGTCGTAAAAACGGAGGGTCTTTTCGGAGGTATTGCAGAGTTTTGCGAATTCACTGATTTTCAGCATGGCGGTTTCCTCGTTTGTTCGTTCTGACCTTAGTATAACATTCCCCATTGGGGGAAAGTCAAGGGGATTGCGGAAAAAATTTCGCAAAAGCAAAGATATGACGGATTTTTCTGGGAATTTCTGCAATCCTCTTGATTATCCGGCGTGGGTGTGGTAGAATGTTAGGGAATAATTCACAGATTTCATAAAAACCGTCCAAAAACGGTTTTTAAATTTGCAAATCTCAATGAAAGAAAGGATATTCCTATGAATCAGCGTGAAAAATTCTCATCGCGTCTCGGTTTCATCCTGATCTCGGCGGGCTGTGCCATCGGTCTCGGCAATGTCTACCGCTTCCCGATCATCACCGGCGCGTACGGCGGCGCAATGTTCGTGCTTGTATACATTGCGTTCCTGATTCTTCTCGGCATTCCGGTCATGACCGCGGAACTTTCCGTCGGACGTGCCAGCCAGAGAAGTATCGCATCCTCCTTTGATGTCCTCGAAAAGAAAGGACAGAAATGGCACTGGATGAAGTACCTCGGCATCGGCGGCAACTACCTCCTCATGATGTTTTACACCACCATCTGCGGATGGATGTTCATGTACTTCATCAAGTATCTGACCGGTTCCATCATGTCTGCACATGGTGCGGAAGAACTCGGCGGCGTCTTCGGTGCGATGGTTACCAACACCGGACTCAACGTTGTTGCAACCTTTGCGGTCATCCTCCTCTGCTTCGGCGTATGCTCTCTCGGTCTCCAGAAGGGCGTGGAACGCATCACCAAGGTGATGATGGTTGCTCTGTTTGTTCTTCTTGTCGGCCTTGCGGTATACTCCTGCACGCTCGACAACGCGGCGGAAGGTCTCAAGTTCTACCTGATCCCGTCTCTTGACAACATGAAAGAAGCCGGCATTATGACCGTTATTTCCGCGGCGATGGGTCAGTCGTTCTTCACCCTCAGCGTCGGTATCGGCTCCATTGCGATCTTCGGCAGCTACATCGGCAAGGATCGCAGCCTCCTCGGTGAAACCTTCACGATTATCGGTCTTGACACCTTCGTTGCTCTCACCGCAGGTCTGATCGTGTTCCCTGCATGCTTCACCTACAACAACGGTGTTACCGCAGACGCGGGTTCCGTCGGTGCAAGCTTCCTCTTCACCACTCTGTCGAGCATCTTCAATGCGATGCCCGGCGGCCGTCTCATCGGCACTCTGTTCTTCCTGTTCATGATCTTCGCGGCGCTCTCCACCGTTATCGCCGTATTCGAAAACATCATGTCCTTCTGGCTCGAGCTCACCAAGCTGAACCGCGTACAGGTAGCGGTCATCAACATCGTCCTGATGCTGATCCTCTCCATGCCGTGCATTCTCAGCCTGAACGTATGGGATGATATCCTCATCTTCGGCAAGAACTTCATGGACCTCGAAGACTATACCGTATCGAACGTTCTCCTTCCGGTCGGCAGCCTTGCGTACATTCTTTTCTGCACGCAGAAGTTCGGCTGGGGCTGGGATAAGTTCATCGAAGAAGCAAACGCCGGCAACGGTCTGAAGGTTCCGAAGTGGATCCGTCCGTATGCGACGTTCGTTCTCCCGATCATCATCATCGGTGTTCTGATCATGTCCGCATTCTGATAAAATTAAATTCTCCGGGGGAAACTTTTTTGCAAAAAAGTTTCCCCCGGACCCCTTTCAAAAAACTTATATAAAAAATAATGCAAAGAACGTGCAGATTTCAACTTCAAAGCTGCACGTTCTTTGGGTTATTTTTTTGTTTTGCCGAGATTCATGAAATACGCACGCATCGTCTCGTCCGGTTCGATGAAAATACCGGCGTAGCGGTTTCCGTCGATGAAGACGAGTGCGAGAACGTCCGTGACGCCCAGCGTGACGGTGTAGTCGTAATAAACATAGCCGTCCGCCTGATATTTTTCGCGGATCGCGGACTTTGTCACACCGTTTTCCTTTGTCATCGGGATCACCGCGACGAGATCGGATAACGAAAGTACGCATTCGACCGCACCCGCACGGCTGCCCTGCGAACGGTTCACGACAAAGTCAAGCATGTCGGGCGGAAGCCGAGTGATTCCCGCCGTTCCGACCGTACCGGCATACGCCGGTTCCAGATCGGCATCAGAGAGATCCGAGCGAGGCCGGATGAGGTAAACGAAGTGCGTCATCTGATACCGTACAACGAGGAAGACCGCCGCCACGACCGCGAACACGGTCACAAGCTGAAACAGCGCGCCGCCGACGGCGATGCTGTTCGCATTGCATGCGATGGGAATTGCATAGGCAATTCCGCCGAACACGAGCAGGGCGGCAACGATCGCCCACACCCGCGGATTTTTCTGAGAGGGAACGCAGCGCATAATAAATCCTTAATGAATAATGAATAAATATGATTGCCGTCCGGCTGTGCAGAAAACAAAAAATCATTTTCCGCGGTCAGCGCGACGTCTGAGGGGAAGAGTCCAGAGGAGGGGATTCTTCCCCTCCTCTGGTCGGGGTGATTCACAAGAGGGCTCCGACTGAGTCCTCTTGTGCGCCCGTCCTGAGACACGAAGTGTCTCGTGCGCTGGGGACATAAAAATTGAAAAACGCTTCAGCGTTTTTCTTCCTTATAAATCCAAACGTGCAGTCTGAACTTCCCCAAAAGTCTCCGAAAAAAAGCGCATCCGTGTTACCTTACGATAGCACGGATTCTATGTTACGCTTCTTCAGTTGTCTTGATGATCTGCTTGCCATCGTAGTAGCCGCATGCCTTGCAGACGCGGTGAGCAACATTGTATTCGCCGCAGTGAGAGCACTTAACCATGCCGGGCATTTCGAGCTTCCATACGTTGGAACGTCTCTTGTCACGTCTTGCTTTGGACGTTTTTCTCTTCGGTACAGCCATGATGAACCTCCTCAACTATAATTAGGTTTGCTGTTTTGCGCAGTACACTTAATTATACCACAATCATTCGGGATTATCAAGTAGTTTTTGTAAAATTGCGAGCCTTGGATCAATTTCTTTTTTGTCCTTGCAGCCGCAGTCGCCGTCCGCAAGCCGGTGACCACACTTCGGACAGAGTCCGGGACAGTCTTCGTCGCAAAGAACAAAGGACGGAAGCTCAAGGGAGATTTCCTCCATGATGTCCGCGTCCGGAATGACCTTCGCTTCGTTGACGTAGAGCACGTCGTCGAGCTCTCCGTCCCATTCCTCGTCTTCGTCAAACGGTTCATTCGACACGATCTTTTCGGTCAGAACCATCCGCTCGAAATCGAATTCGAGGGTTTCACGCACCTCGTCCAGACATCTCGCACATGCTGTAACGTAGCTTACCGTTACAACCGCACGGAACGTCATGCAGCCGAGGGTGTCGGTGATGCTGCCGCAGACCGAAATGCCGTCGTCCGGAATCGTGATGTCTTCCGGAAGAAGTACGCACTCGGCGTCGGTATGGCGCGGGTCAAAGCGGTATGCGAAATCGACCCGGTCGAGACGTCGGTTCATTAATTCGCAAATGTCGATTTTCATGCGTCAGACCTCCAATATCAGCTTATCAGCATAAAATTCCACGGTAATCAATATTATAATCGACCGCTCGTGTTTTGTCAATCTTTATTTTCACCATTTTTCAGCGATTTTTTGCATACTTTCTGTACTTTATATTGAATTATTCAAATATTGTTGCTATAATAAAGAATCATCCCCATTCAAACGGAGCGAAATAATAAACAATGGTAAAAATAATCAAGCAGATCGCCACAGCGATTCTGTTCATTATCTGCGGCATGTTCATCTTCCGCTGCTGCATGGTTGCGGACAAATCCGTGTTCGATGAACTCTTCGCAACGGACTCTCTTATTACCGCGTATGCGGACGGCGAACTTGAAGTAAAGACCGTCAAGGTCGAAAAAGAGATCGCCGATGACGGCTACTTCGCTGCCTATGCCTTCTGCTTCATTCCCGAAACGGGCGAAGTTCAGGTGGCTGTCCGCTGGAATGACAGCGTATACGAATACACCGACATGACGGAAGGTCACGAATACTCCTTCCATCTTCTCAACGAAACGACCGGCGAGACCTTCCCGCTGACCGCGCTCGAATCGAAGAAGCGTGCGATCTATAACTACCGCAAGTTGAGTGCGGACGCCGTAAATCTCGGTGACACCGATACCCTCACCGTCGTCATGGAACTCCGCGACGGCTTTGAAAGCACGCAGGTGATCCGCTACGGCGAACAGCCGTTTGAGGAATACAAGCTCTCAGGCGGCGAGAAGAAGGGATTGAACGGATAGGTCTTTCGGGGAAACCTTTTTGCAAAAAGGTTTCCCCGAACCCCTTCCAAAAAACTTTATACGATATAGACATACAAAGTAAGTGCAGATTTGACGAAATAAAATTTCTGTAAAGTATACAGCCGTTTTATAACTTCAAATCTGCACTTACTTTGTTATTCTCATTCGTCTGGAAGTTTTTGGAAAGGGGGTTCGGGGGAAAAACTTTTCTCAAAAAGTTTTTCCCCCGCCAAATCTTATCCAACAACCTTCTCCATCCCCGCAAACGAACGTGCCGCGCGGAAACCGGCGGCTTCGTAGATCCTGCGCGCACTGCCGTCTTCGCCCGTGAACAGGGTCATGTAGTCCGCGCCGACGTCCGCAAGGCCGCGGCAGAGTCCCGCGAACAGTGTGCTGCCGAGTCCGCAGTTCCGGTAGTCCTCGTGGATGCCGATACCTGCGAAATAGCCGCGTCCGCAGTCCTGACGTTCCATCGGACCGGCAAATCCGCAGACGAATGCACGTCCGTTTTCGTCCGGTGAGGATTCGTCCACGGCGACCATCATCGGAAGCGGGTGTTCGCGTGCTTCGTTCCGCAGGATCGCGCTCCGCCAGTCCGCACTGCCGAGCGACTCGATCAGAGGAAGGAACGATCCGTGCTTTTGGCGATCATAGAGCGTGATGCGCAGACCGCGCTGCTCGTTTTCTTTCATTTTTTTTGAAATTTTCTCCGGATATGTAACATCATCTCCGGAGATTTTTTTGTAGTACGCGTTCAGGAACACGAGATTCCGGTACCCCATGTTCTGGAACCAGACGTACGCGCGGGAGCCAACGTCCATGGCGGGCATGCCGGGGTGGAGGGCGTCGTCTGTTTCGGGGACAACCCAGCGGAGAAGGGCGGGATTGTAGAAAATGATGCGGTATTTCGCGAGCGCGGGATTGATGCGGCGAAGCTTGGCTTCCAGTTCCGCGAGCAGCGCTTTTCCGATGTGCCGGCGTTCATATTTCGTGACGACGCAGGTGATGTAGCCGTTCGTGCTGCCCGGAACGGTGTTGCCGGCGGCAAAGCCGGAGAGTTCACTGCTGGCGTCACAGGCGGTCAGACAGACCTTGACGGAATCCGCGTGATCGGGATTCGGGAACGGGACGTCCGGGAGGAACAGTGTGCGGAACTCGTCAGCGGTGATCGGATCAAACAGGGCGCGGGTACCGGCGCAGGAGTTGTAGAGGGAGAGAAGTTCCGGAACGTCGTCCGGATAGGTGGGGCGGATGGAAACGGACATGAGCATACCTCCGGTTCGGGGATTTTTCTTTCTTTGGCCAAGGGATCTTGTTTTATTATATATTGCAGTAAAAGAAAAAGTCAAGGTTTAGTCGAAGGAATGACGGGAAAGCGGCATGGTTTCTGACGAACGGGAGTATTCCACGAAAAACGGAGTACCCCCGTTTTCATATTTGTACGAATTTTTATTTCATTTCGTTGACAACGAACGCCTGAATATTGTATAATATAAAGTAAGTATCATAATGGGTTACTTGTTGGCTTGCGGTCTCCGGACGGCTGCCGGACTCGGAAATGGAGAGCTGTGTGAAAAAATTTCTTACATATTTAATGCTTGCGGTTGCCCTTGTTATGACCCTCTGTGCGTGCGGCGGCGAGTCCGCCGGTGCTCCTTCGGGAAACGATTATGTCATCAATGAGACGAATCTTCTGCAGTACCAGATCGTACGTTCCGATTACGCGGAAGGCGACCTCGTTCACTGTGGGATGGATGTCCGTTACGCGTTCGAGGATGCCGGATACGATCTGAAGCTCACCACCGACTTCTTCCGTGAAGGACACGAAGCATACGCGATGGGCGAATACGAAATTCTCGTTGGAGAGACCAACCGTCCCGAGACGCAGGCGTTCCTTGAAGATCTGCAGATGTGGCAGTACGGTTATGCGCTCGTCGGACAGAAGATCGTCATTGCCGGACACGACGATGCGTCCACGCGGCTTGCGGTGGAGGAATTCAAGACGTTCCTCTCCGGAAAGACGCCGTTCACCTTCTCCGAAGAGGACAACTTCATCTATGGTGAAGTAAAGAAAGGCACCGGCAAGGTCTACTCCGTTCTGACATACGATTTCACGCGCAGCGGCGAACAGGACGTAACGGCAGAGCTTGAACAGTATGCTCCTGACTTTCTCATCCTCCAGAACGCGGATTTTGCGGCGGCAGATGCGTTCCTGCCGGAAGGATATGCGCTCGGCGCGGATTTTGCTCCCGCCGGGACGGAAAACGGCAGACGTGACCTTATGTACTATAACACCGATACCTACACCTATTCTGCGGAAGGTCATCTTATGATGTCACAGATGCCCATGCTGACCGCGGACGAAAAGGGCTGGTTCTCCTACTGCGTGGTGCGCTGTGCGGAAACCAAGGAAAAATACGTCTTCTGTTCGGCGGATCTCTCCGGAGTTCCGAAGGACGGCATCAAAGATCGTATGAAGGTCTTCGGCGGATTTGCGGAACACTGCAGCGGCATTCCCGTTCTCTTCGGCGGATGTTTTGACGGTTCCGCGGACAGTACGGCGTGCGGGGTCCTCACGGATTACGGCTACGCGGACGCGATGCGTCTGGCGTCCGAAACCGAAGGCGAGTGCACGGACACCTATCTGTATGCTTCCTACGACAACATCGCGGTGTCGAAATCCGTTGTGACCGCTCACGGTCTCTATACGGAATTCCAGCGCGCGGAATAACTGAAATGTAAAATACACCAAAAAGGATCAAATAGAATCATGTTGAAAAGTATGACTGCGTTCGGACGCGCGAGAGCCGTTTCGTCCGACGGCGCACTGGATATCACAGCGGAAATCAAAAGTGTGAATTCCCGCTACCTCGACTGTACCGTGAAGCTGCCGAGAATGTACGGCTTCCTCGAAGAAAAGATCAAGGCGTTCCTCTCCGAAGCGGGTATCGTCCGCGGGAAGGTGGAAGTCTATATCGGCATCGATGTGATCGAGCAGAGAGGGCTTCAGATCTCTCTCGACAAGGAGGCGGCAGGCGCGTACATTGCCGCTCTCGAACTCCTCCGCGATACGTTCGGCCTCCATGACGACATTTCTGTGATGTCCGTTGCCGGAAACCGCGACATTTTCACCGTAAAGAAGCCGGACGACGACATGGAACGCGACTGGCTGGAAGTCAGGACCGTTCTGGCGTCCGCAGCGAAGGAATTCGTGGCAATGCGTGAACGCGAAGGTGCAAACCTCTGTACCGACATCCTGAAGAAGGCGGAAGGCATTCAGGCCTCCGCGGCGAAGATCGCTGAAATTTCCGCAAATGACATCGCGGGATATCCCGCAAAGCTGGAAACGCGCATCAAGCAGCTGCTCAAGGATTTCGACGTCGAAACGACCGAACAGCGTATCCTCACCGAAGCCGCGATCTACGCAGACAAGGCAGCGATCGATGAAGAACTCGTTCGCTTGTCCTCTCATTTTGAAGCACTTGATGAGATTGTCAATGCGAACGAAGCGTTCGGACGCAAGCTCGACTTCCTGCTGCAGGAAATCAACCGCGAAGTCAACACCATCGGCTCTAAGGCGGCCAACGCCGAGATCGCCCATCTGGTCGTTGATATGAAGACGGAACTCGAAAAGATCCGCGAACAGATCCAGAATCTTGAATGATTTTTAGATGGGGATGTTCCGGAGGAAAACTTTTTTGAAAAAAAGTTTTCCCCGAACCCCTTTCAAAAAACTTTGAACTGTCAGGTATGACATAGTGAGTGCAGATTTGCAGTTCCTGTAATTCGGCAGACTGCGCTGTCGGTACGGTATTCCGAAGCTGTACCCAGACTAAGTCAGTCCATATAGTTGAAAAGTTTTTGAAGATGGGGTTTGGGGAAGAAACTTTTTTCAAAAAGTTTCTTCCCCAAGAAATTCCCCAAAACGGAGAAAACATGAAGTTTGTAAATGTAGGATTCAACAATATGATCAACGCGGCACGTGTGGTCGCGGTGGTCGCTTCCGATTCCGCCCCGGCGAAGCGTCTGATGCAGGATGCCAAGGACAGCGGTCGTGCCATCGACTGCACCTGCGGACGCAAGACCCGCTGCGTGGTCATCATGGACAGCGATCACGTGGTTCTCTCGGCTCTGCAGAACGAAACCGTTTCTGCGCGGCTGAACGGCGAAAATGCACGTACCGATGAAGACGGAGGAGAAGAAAATGAGTAAACGCGGTATTGTTATTGTGATCTCCGGTCCTTCCGGAAGCGGCAAGGGAACGGTCGTCAAGGAACTCCGCGCGATCTGCCCGACGATGCAGGTCTCCGTTTCGGCGACCACACGTCAGCCCAGAGAAGGCGAGCAGAACGGCGTGGAATACTACTTCAAGACACGCGAGGAATTCGAAGGTCTCATCGAACGCGGTGAAGTCCTCGAATATACCCAGTACAACGGCAATTACTACGGCACGCTGAAATCCGAAGCCGAACGCATCATCTCCGAGGGCGACGACCTCATCCTCGAGATCGAAGTGGACGGCGGCGGACAGATCAAGCGTCTCATGGGACGCGAATGCGTTTCCATCATGCTGATCGCTCCCTCTGCGGCGGAACAGGAAAGCCGTCTGCGCGGCCGCGGCACCGAATCCGAAGAGGTCATCCAGGGACGTCTCGCACGTGCAAAGGAAGAAATCAAGGAAGCCGTTAACTACGACTACATTGTCGTCAACGAAAGCGGAAAGCAGACCGAATGTGCGGAGACCATTCTGGCAATCATAAAGGCGGAACACTGCAGTTCCGTGAGAATGTCCTCCTACATCGCCGAATATTTTGAATAAGCCGGCAAATTATCATTTCATATATATCATCAATACATCAGAATAAGGAAGGTACACTGACATGATCTACCCGTCCATCGGAGAACTTACCAATAACTATAAGATCAACCGCTACACCCTCGTTGTTGCAACCGCAAAGTGCGCGCGCATCATTACCGACGAATACACCAAGCAGCGCGAATATGCAGAAAAGCTCGTTGCAAGCAAGGACGCCGAAAAGGGCAAGAACATCGCAAGCATGATCAAGCGCGAATACCGCGACGAAAAGGCAGTCAAGACCGCGATCACCGGTCTCTACGACGGCGAATTCAAGATCATCGAACCCGACGGAAAGATCGAAATGCTCGGCGGTCACACCCCCGAAGAATTCGAAACTCCCGCAGAAGAAGCTCCGGCGGCAGACATCGCTGAATGAGGGGAATGAGCGGGGAAAAACTTTTTGAAAAAAGTTTCTGAGGCTGCGCAGCAGACTCGTCCAAACCCCACTTCAAAAACTTTCCGACGAATGGATGAATAAGGTGCCGTGCAGACTTATTGTCCATAAAACGTAAGGAAGCTTTCTGCTTCCAATCTGCACAAACGAAATCTGTCTCATAGATTGTAAAGGTTTTTGGAAGGGGTTCGGGGAAACCTTTTTCCTTAAAAAAGGTTTCCCCGGGAAAGAGTATTTAATCAGATGAAAAGTGCGCTTGTGTATGTGCTGGACGTGCCGTATTATGCGGATAAGGCGTACAGTTACTATGTGCCTGAGATGCTGGACGAGTCCGTCGTGCCGGGTGCGCTTGTGGAAGTCCCGTTCGGGGGCGGAAACCGGCGAATGACCGGCGTCGTGTACGAATGCCGTATCGAAAGTTCGGAGGACGCGCGGATGAAGCCCGTGTTCTCCGTGTTCGGCGACGGTCCGCTGCTCTCGGAGGAGATGCTCGGCCTCTGCCGTTTTGTAAAGGAATATACCCTCTGTACCTTCGGTGACGCGGTGCGGGCTGCTGTCCCGTCGGCCGCCATGTCGAAGGTCGTCCATTCTTACCGTATCATCCCGAAGGAGGAACGGGATTCCGAGTTTTCCTTCGACTATGCGATGGAACAGCTCGGTGACCGCGGAAAAATGGTCTATGCCTTCGTGTCGGAGCGTCCGCGCTTCACGCGTCAGACGCTCAGCACAGAGTTCGATTTTGACTGTACGCGCATTCTCTCCCAGATGGTCAAATACGGTCTGTGTGAGAAATATTCCGAGGTCAAAGGCTCCGCCGGTGTGAAATACCGCCGGATTTTGTCGTTATCGGACACCCTGTCCGGAGAAACGAATCTCGATCGTACGGGGGCTTATCTCACCGGGATCGCCGCAAAACTGCGCGGTCCGAACCAGAAAAAACTGTTTTCTGTCCTTGCCGGAGCGGAGTCCGGCTCCATGGAAGAGAGCGAAGCCTTTGCCGCCGCCGGTCTGACACCGGCATCCGGAAAGGCCGCTGCTGTCTCGCTTGAGACGAAAAACTACATAAAAATCGAAAAAGAAGATTTCTACCGCAACCGCTTTACTGCCGAGGCCTATGCTTTCGCAGAGCAGTTCAGCGGCGGTGACCGTCCGAAACCTGCGCTGTCTCCCCATCAGCAGGAGGCATGCGACAAAATCACCGACCTCTATGAAGCCGGTCTTCCGGCGGCGGCGCTCCTTCACGGCGTTACCGGATCGGGAAAGACCAACGTCATTCTGGCGGCGATCGACCGGGTGCTTGAGGACGGACGCGGTGTCATCATGCTTGTGCCGGAAATCGCGCTGACTCCCCAGACCGTCGGTATTTTTATGGCGCGTTACGGGGATAATATTGCTGTGATCCATTCCGCGCTGTCGAACGGTGAACGCTACGACGCGTGGAGGCGGATCCGTCTCGGCGAAGCGAAGGTTGTCGTCGGAACGCGTTCGGCGATTTTTGCGCCGCTGCCCGACATTGGCATGATCATCATCGACGAAGAACACGAATATACCTACAAATCGGATACCAATCCGAAATATCACGCCCACGATATCGCGCGCTATCGCTGCCGCGACCACAACGCCGTTCTGGTGCTGTCGTCCGCGACGCCGTCCGTTTCGAGCTATTATAAAGCGGAAACGGGAGCGTATACGCTGGTCGAGCTGACCGAGCGGTATGGGAATGCGAAGCTGCCGGACGTGCAGATCTATGACATGCGCGGAGAGACCGCAAACGGCAATCTCTCGCCCGTCGGTGAGCTGCTCGCGTCGAAGCTGATGCACGATAAGGCGGACGGGAACCAGTCCATCCTGTTCCTCAACCGCCGCGGGTACAACAATTATGTTTCCTGCCGGAGCTGCGGCAAAGGCATCAAATGCCCGCACTGCTCCGTGACACTGACCTACCATTCGAGCGGCAAACGCTTCGCGAAGGATGCGCCCGAGGTCGACACGGCGTCGGACGAATACCTTGAGGACCGCAGACGGAACGGTCTGCTGGTCTGCCATATGTGCGGCTACCGCGCAAGAGTGCCGGACAAATGTCCCGACTGCGGGAAGGAACACTTCCTCTTCATGGGATGCGGCACACAGAAGGCGGAGGACGACATCTGCGCGATGCTGCCCGATCTCCGCATTTTGCGGATGGATCACGACACCACGCAGGCGAAGTTCTCGATCGAGGACATTCTTTCGAAATTCCGCGCAGGGGAAGCGGATGTTCTGCTCGGTACGCAGATGGTGACGAAGGGCCATGACTTCCCGAAGGTCGCCACGGTCGGAGTACTGAATTCCGACAGCGCGCTGATGGTGGATGACTACCGCGCTGCGGAGCGGACGTTTGCGATGCTCACGCAGGTCATCGGACGTGCCGGACGGGCGGATGTTCCCGGAACGGCGGTCATTCAGACGTACAATCCGGAGCATGAGGTGCTGAAATACGCCGCCGCGCAGGATTACAAGGGGTTCTACAAGGGCGAGATCCGTCTGCGGAAGTCATTGACGTTCCCGCCGTTCTGCGACATCGCGGTCATCACGCTGTCGAGCGCGGACGAGGCGTATCTCGGTCTGGTGACGACGCGGATGTACGAGCGGATGCTCGAGACGCTGAAAACCGAATTCGGCGACGTGCCGGTGGTGCTCTACGGACCGTTTGAAGCACCGGTGTACCGCGTGCAGAACATGTGCCGGATGCGGTTTGTGCTGAAATGCCGGCTGAACCGCCGGACGCGAGATTTTATCTCCGGTCTGGTGTGCGAATTCGGACGGTTCACCCCCACGGCGGACAAGTCGAAAAACGCCAGGGAAGCCGGAACGTCTTCGAAAGATAAGACGTCGGCAGCGGTAGCGGGGGCGAAAAGCAGCCGCAGACTGACCATTTCGGTCGACCTCAACCCCACGACGGTATAAAATTGCGAACAACCGAAGATGATGGCTTCGTCATGCTGCGGTTTACATAGAATATTATTTTCAGGAGATTTTTGTTATGGCACTGCTGAATATTGTAAAAGAAGGCGATCCGGTACTGCGCAAGGTGTGCCGTCCGGTAACCGAGATCACTCCCCGCATCCGTCAGCTTCTTGACGACATGGCGGAAACCCTCGAAGAAGCAAACGGCGCCGGTCTCGCGGCTCCGCAGGTCGGTATCCTCCGCCGCATCGTGCTGGTGGACACCGGCGACGAAGTTCTCGAACTCATCAATCCCGAAATCATCGCGGCGGAAGGCGAACAGCAGGAAGTCGAAGGCTGTCTGTCCGTGCCGGACGTATGGGGTGTGACCGACCGTCCGATGAAGGTGACCGTCCGTGCGATGAACCGCGACGGCGAAGAATTCACCGTGACCGGCGAAGGTCTGGTCGCACGCTGCTTCTGTCACGAACTTGACCACCTCGACGGACATCTGTTCACGGACAAGGCGATCCATATTCTGGATCCCGACGAAGTTGCCGAACTGTTTGACGACGAGGACGACGAATAATCAGAGAACGACAAAACAACGGAGGTGCTGTGGAATGAGAGTGTTGTTTATGGGAACGCCGGATCTCGCGGCGGAATGCCTGCGGGCAGTATACGAAAAGGAAGGCGTGGAAGTGATCGGCGCCGTGACCCAGACGGATAAGCCGAAGGGACGCGGCATGAAGATGATCGCCCCGCCGGTCAAGGTATTCGCGGAAGAACACGGCATTCCGGTCTGGCAGCCGCAGACGCTGAAGGACGGTGCGTTCGAAGAAACGCTGAAGGAACTCGATCCCGACCTGATTATTGTCGTTGCGTACGGCAAGATCCTGCCTCCGTATGTGCTGGAATATCCGAAATACGGCTGTGTCAATGCGCACGGTTCGCTTCTGCCGAAGTACCGCGGTGCCGCGCCGATCCAGCGTGCCATCATCGAAGGTGAGACCGTCACAGGTATCACGTCGATGTACATGGACGACGGGATCGACACGGGTGACATGATCCTCAAACTCGAATGTCCCATCACGGACGAAGATAACTTTGGCACGCTCCACGACAAACTCGCGGTTCTCGCGGGCGAAGCGATGTGTATGACGATCGACCGGATGAACGACGGGACGATCACCCGTGAAAAACAGCCGGACGATGGCGCAAACTACGCCGCAAAGATCACGAAGGAGGACAGTGTGATCGACTTTACGAAGTCTCCGCGTGAGGTGTTCAACCAGATCCGCGGTCTGTCCCCGATGCCGTATGCCATGACCCGCACGCCGGACGGAAAACTGCTTAAGTTTACGTCTGCGGAGGTTCCGGGCGCTGAAGAGTCGGACGCGGAACCCGGTACCGTGCTGTCCGTGGACGGCGGCAAAATCAAAATCGCCTGTGGAGGCGGCGTTCTGAACGTGACCGGCGTGGTTCCGGAAGGGAAGAAGCCCATGCCCGCCGCAGACTACATCCGCGGCAGAAAGATCTCTGCGGGAGACCTCCTCAAATACGAATAAAAACAGAATATACGAAAATAAGAGGTACATTTCATGCCCTACTTCTATGGATTTGACTGGTCGTACATTGTCTACGTGCTTCCTGCGCTGATTCTGGCGATGTGGGCACAGCATAATGTGAAATCGACCTTTGCGAAATACAGCCGGGTTCCCTCGGTGATGACCGGCGCGGATGCCGCGCGGCTCGTTTTACAGGGATACGGCATCGGAAATGTCGGGATCGGGAAAGTCGGCGGACAGCTGACCGACCATTACGACCCGCGTTCGAATTCCATCCGTCTGTCCGATACGGTGTATGACGTCCGGACGGCCGCCGCCGTCGGCGTTGCCGCGCACGAAGCCGGACATGCCGCACAGTACGCGCAGAATTACGGACCGATCAAGCTGCGTGCGGCGATCATTCCGATCACGAACATCGGATCCAATCTCGCGATGCCGCTCGTGCTTCTCGGACTGGCGCTTTCCTTTGAATCGCTGGCGTATCTCGGCGT
Organism: Clostridia bacterium; assembly: GCA_017398585.1. Classification (GTDB taxonomy): domain Bacteria; phylum Bacillota; class Clostridia; order Oscillospirales; family CAG-272; genus UMGS1696. The sequence continues at coordinate 7,459 of JAFQFS010000047.1, read as the reverse complement.
GATCTGCTTCGGTGTATCCGTCGTGTTCCAGCTCATCACGCTGCCCGTCGAATTTGACGCGAGCCGTCGTGCCGTAAAGGCTCTTGCGGATTCCGGCTATATGACGGACGAAGGGCTGTCCGCCGCCAAACAGGTGCTGACCGCCGCTGCGCTGACCTACGTTGCCGCGCTTGCGGTGGCGATCGGAAACCTGCTGCGGCTGCTGACCATCGTCAACCGATCCAGACGGGACTGAATTCCCGTAAATGACTATGAATAAAACGACAAACAATACAAAGAAAAAGACCGCACGTTCTCTGGCGCTTGAGTCCCTCATCGCGCTGGAGCGTGACGGACGATACTCAAATCTGGAGGTGAACTCCGCCTTGGTCGCAGGCTCTCTCGACGGTGCCGACCGCGGACTTTATACCAGACTGGTCTACGGTGTGACGGAGCGGCGGATCACGCTCGACTACATCATCGGGAAATATTCCCGTCTTCCGGCAAATCAGCTGGATCCGGACGTGCGCTGTGCGCTACGGATGGGTATTTACCAGCTCCTCTGGATGGACCGCATCCCGGAACACGCTGCCGTCGGGGAATCCGCCGGACTGGTGGCAAAGCGTTCGACGGGATTTGTAAATGCTATCCTGCGCTCGTTCCTGCGGGACGGGAAGCAATACGATCTGCCCGAGCGGAAGAAGGATTTTATGGAGTATCTCTCCGTAGCGTATTCGGTTCCGCGCGAACTGTGTGAGTTGCTGTACCAATCGGCAGGGGACGAGATCGAGGCACTGCTTGAGGCGATGAACCGTGAGCCGCACATTTCCCTCCGTGTGAACCGGCTGAAGCTGACCGCGGAAGAAGCGGCGTCGAAGACCGGCGGGGTGATTTCGCAGGTTGCGCCGGACATCGTGAAGGTGCCGTCTTTAGATGAAGCGGCGAAGTCGGGTATTGAAGAAGGACTTTGGTTCGTACAGGACGAAGCGTCGCGGATCACGTCGTCGGCGGTCGGTGCGAATCCGGGGGAAACGGTTGTGGACACGTGCGCGTGTCCCGGCGGAAAGAGTTTCTCAATGGCGATTGACATGGGGAACCGCGGGACGCTGTATTCCTTCGATTTACACAAAAACAAGCTGTCCCTGATTAAATCGGGGGCGGAAAAACTCGGCATCACTATCATCGAAACGGGATGTCGTGACGCGCGTGAGCCGGATGAGGCACTTGTCGGTAAGGCGGACCGCGTATTATGTGACGCACCGTGCTCTGGACTTGGTGTCATTGCAAAGAAGCCGGATATCCGCTACAAGGATCTGGCGGCTGTCGGACGTCTGCCGGAGATCCAGTATCCGGTGCTCTGCGGAGCGGCGGCTTACGTGAAGAACGGCGGAGTGCTTGTTTACTCCACCTGCACGATCAACCGGGCGGAGAACGAGGAGGTTGTGGAAAAGTTCCTCAGAGAACATCCGGAATTTGCGTCGGAAAGCATGCGTACGTTCTGGCCTCACCGTGACGGCTGCGACGGATTCTTCTGCGCGGTCATGAAGAAGAAATAACATAATTCTGTCAGCTGCAGAAGGGATCAGTTATTCCTAAATCCGCACCCAACTTTATCTATCCATATCGCTTAAAAGTTTTTGAAAAGGGGTGCGGGGAAAAACTTTTTTCAAAAAGTTTTTCCCCGCGAAACATCATGGCAACAGATATCATGTCGATGACAGTGGACGAACTCAAGGGATTTGTGAAGTCCATCGGGGAACCGGAATACCGGGCGGCACAGCTCTTTACGTGGATGTCGCGCGGCGCGGCGATTGACGAAATGACGAACCTTTCGAAGAAATTCCGCGACGCACTTAAAACCGAAGCGGATTACCGTCTGCCGTCCATTGAACGCAAGCTCGTTTCGCAGATCGACGGAACAGTCAAGTACCTGTTCTCACTGGAGGACGGGGAATGTGTCGAGTCGGTTTTCATGAAGTACGAACACGGTACCAGCCTCTGCGTATCGTCCCAGGCGGGATGCGCAATGGGCTGCAAGTTCTGCGCATCCACCCTGAACGGACGGGTGCGCAACCTCACCGCGTCCGAGATTCTCGGACAGGCGGCACTTGCTTCCCGAGACACCGGCGAACGTGTCGACGGCATCGTCATGATGGGCATCGGCGAGCCGCTCGACAACTACGACAACACCGTGCGTTTCCTTCGTCTCGTTTCGGATGAACGGGGTCTCGGCATCGGGCTGCGCCACATTTCTTTGTCCACCTGCGGCGTTGTGCCGCGCATCTACGACCTCGCGAAAGAGGGGCTGCCGGTTACACTGTCCGTATCGCTCCATGCGTCGGACGACGAAACCAGAAGTGCTCTCATGCCGATCAACCGTAAATACAACATTGCGGAGCTGATGAAGGCGTGCCGCACCTACTTTGAAACTACCGGACGGCGCGTGTCGTTCGAATATACCCTTATCTCCGGCAAAAATGACGCAAAGGAAGATGCCGTACGGCTGGCAAAAGTCATCCGCAGCGGCATGCGTGCAACCGCGCACGTCAACCTCATCATGCTCAACGAGGTGGCGGAAACCGGACTTTCCGCGCCCGGACGTCAGCGTGCGAAGGAATTTGCGGAGGAACTGAACCGGAACGGAGTCGGCGCGACGATCCGTCGGCGTCTCGGTTCGGATATCAACGCGTCCTGCGGACAGCTCAGACTGCAGAAGCTGGCCGCCGAACAGGCATAAACTGCAGAAAAAAAGATACAAAAGTAAAATATTCAAGAAATCCTATAGAAATATCCAGATATTTGCGGTACAATGAATTATATTGCGCAAATAACATCAAAATAAATTGAATTTCATTCGAGAATTCGAGGATGTGTCCTATGTTATTTTATGGAAAAACCGATGTCGGCCGAAGACGTGAGATGAATCAGGATGACTTTGCCATCCGGAAATACTCTTACGATGTGCTTGCCGCTGTGGTATGCGACGGTATGGGCGGTGCAAACGGCGGGAACGTCGCAAGCCGTGTTGCCGTGGAGGTCTTCATGGCGGAGCTGGACAAATACGAACATGAGCATCCGTCCTTTTTCGGCGAGAGTGAAGAAGATATTTTAGACTGCCTTTCCGCTGCCGTGACGGCGGCGAACCGTGCGGTGTACAAGACGGCGTCCGGGGACGCGTCTCTGGCTGGTATGGGAACGACGCTCGTTGCCTGCCTTGTTGTGGGCGAAAAGGGCTATATCGTGAATGTCGGGGACAGCAGACTCTACCTGAGCGCGGACGGCGAGATTGAACAGGTGACACACGACCATTCTTACGTGCAGGCGCTGGTCGACTTCGGTACCCTTTCCCCCGAAGATGCAAAGCATTCCAAAATGAAGAATATGATCACCCGTGCGGTCGGTACGGGCAAAACCGTTGACGCAGACCTGTTTATCGGCGAAATGAAGCCCGGTACATATGCTGTGCTCTGTTCGGACGGTCTGACCAACCACGTGGAACCGGAAGAGATCCGCGATATGGTCAAGGAAATCGGAAAAAACGGCACCGCTGAATCGGCATGCGAAGCGCTGATCGAGTGTGCAAACAGCCGCGGCGGGCTGGATAACATTACCGCTGTCATCCTTTCAATCTGAGGAGGGTGATTCCCGGGGACGCCTTCTTTTCCGGAACGTGTTCCCCCAAGGAAAACCAAAACAACAGACCAGGAGTCAACTGTAATGATGGATATCTACGAAAAATACGTCGGACTGGTGTTCGATAACCGCTACCGCGTGGAACGCATTGTCGGGATCGGCGGGATGGCGGTCGTCTTCAAGGCGACCGATTTGCTGATGCGCCGGACGGTGGCGATCAAAATCCTCAAGGACGAGATCTCCGCGGATGAACAGGCGGTTCAGCGGTTCACGCACGAGTATCAGGCGGTTGCCATGCTCGCACACCAGAACATCGTGGAGATTCACGATGCGTCCGTACGTCGGAATATAAAATATATTGTCATGGAGTACGTTGAGGGCATCACTCTCAAAAACTACATGCAGCACCGCGAGGTCCTCAACCTGCGGGAGATTATCAGCTACACCACGCAGATCCTCCGTGCGCTGGATCACGCGCACAAAAAAGGGATCGTCCACCGCGATATCAAGCCGCAGAACATCATGCTTCTGAAAAACGGCGTGATTAAGGTGATGGACTTCGGCATTGCCAAGATCCCGAACGCGGAAACCGTTACCATGACCGACAAGGCGATCGGAACGGTTTACTACATCAGCCCCGAGCAGGTCAGCGGCGAACCCACCGATGCGAGAAGCGACCTGTACGCTCTCGGGGTTATGATGTACGAAATGGCGACCGGGTCTCTGCCGTTTTCGGCAGAAACGCCTGTCTCGGTAGCGCTCATGCACGTCAACGATACCGCGCTGCCGCCGCGTGAAGTCAACCCGAATATTCCCGTGGGGCTGGAACAGATTATCAGCCGCGCAATGGAAAAGGATCCGGAAGCACGCTATCAGAGCGCAGAGGAGATGCTGAATCACCTCCTGAAGCTCCGCGAAAATCCGAAGATTATTTTCAAGGAAAACAAGGCGTCCAAGAAAAAGCAGAAAACGACCGCTGCCGCCGCGAAGCCGAAGAAAAAGACCAGCCATTCCATGTTCCCGATCATCATGGGCGTCACTCTGGCGTTCCTGATCGTGGCGGGCGTGTCCGGTTATTATATGATCGACCGCCTGTTCCTCAACAGTTCCATGAACGATTACGAGGAAGTGCGCATTCCCGATTTTGTAGGATCCCTGTACACGGAAGAACTGGCGAAATGGTTTGCGGACAGCGAATACTATACTCCTCCCGTGATCACGTACACGTACAGCGATACGGTGGAGGTCGGTAAGATCATGGATCAGGAACCGATCGCGGAAGAAAAACGCAAGGTTCTTCCCGGCAAGCAGGAATGCGAGATGCAGCTCACCGTCAGCCAGGGACCGCGCACCATTACGCTCGAGGACTACACGGTCCGCGATTACCGTGAGGTGGAAAGTGAACTTCGCAAGATCGGGCTGACAGTCAAAGTGGAAAATGTGACGAGCGAAGTGTATACGGTCGGTTATGTCATCCGTACGGAACCGGAAGCGGGAACTGTGCTGAACGAGGATGACCTTGTTACCATTTATGTCAGCCACGGCAGCGACACGGTCAATGTCAGTGTTCCGGATTTCAAGGAACTCAGTGAAGCGCGTGCACTTATCACACTGATGGAACACGATCTGACCGTCGGAAAAGTTACGTATGTGAAAAACTGGCGGACAGCCGGTACGGTATTTGAACAGAGTGTGGAAGCGTGGAAGGAAGTTCCGAAGTATTCCGCGATCGACTTCACCGTCAGCGGCGGACCTTCCTATGCGGGAGACGGAACCTCCATCCCGACCGAGGAAGACATGAAGTGGAAACCGCCGGAAACGACGACGGAACCGGAAAACACATGGACCGATAATACCACCACGGACAGCAGCGGTGATACCTGGACAGACGATTCGTCGACAGACGACAACACCGACGATACCGGATGGGATACCGGCGAGGATGACAGCGCGGAGGAAGACGACTGGTGGTGGGACGATTACGATGTCCCGGGCGGCGGCTTCATCCGTCCGTGATCCTTAAGGCATGAGAACAATATGAAAGAAACAAAATTTGGCATTATCACCCGCGGTGTCGGCGGACTGTACGGAGTACGGACGATCGACACGGACTCCGGGATCGTCTCGGACGAAGTGCTCTGCCGTGCGCGCGGCATTTTCCGGCAGAACCACATCACCCCTACCGTGGGGGATGAGGTACGGATCGAGCCGGTGGACGGAAATGCGAACGAGGACTGGTTCGTTCCCGAAGGGGAAGACGGCGCAAAAGACACGAAAAAATCCCGCGGCGGAGCCGGTTCCAAAGCCGGTGGCGGAAAAAAGCAGGATGTGCGCGTGGATTTCGTCATTGACGAAATTCTGCCGCGCCGGAATCTGCTGATCCGGCCGCCAACCGCGAATCTTGACTATCTGTTCGCCGTGATTCCGGCGGCATCACCCGCACCGGACCTTCTGACGGCGGACAAGCTGACCGTCATTGCGGAAAACTACGGGATCGAAACGGTGATCATCGTGAACAAATCCGACCTTGACGGAGAATCCTCCGCGAAGCTGACCGATATTTACCGGACGGCTGGATACACCGTTTTTCCGGTAAGCGCGGAACGCGGCGACGGCATGGACGCTCTTGCAGCGTACGTTGCAGAGATTACGGCGCCGTCGAACGGGAAAACGCACATCAGCGGTGCATTCGCGGGCGTATCCGGCGGCGGAAAATCCACGCTGATGACCGCGCTGTTCCCCGATCTTCAGCTCAAGACGGGCGGGGTCAGCCGCAAAACGGAGCGCGGACGGCATACGACCCGTCACGTGGAAATTTATCCGCTGGAAACGGCGTCGGGCGGAAGATTCTGGCTTGCCGACACACCTGGCTTTTCCATGCTTGACTTCACGCGGTTCAACTTTTTCCCGTACGACGAACTGGCGGCGAGTTTCCGTGAATTCGAGGAATGTCTCGGTGAATGCCGGTATACGAAGTGTACGCACCGGAAGGAAGAAGGGTGCGCGGTGATCGCGAAGATGAACGAAGGACGGGTCGCACCGTCCCGTCACGACAGTTATGTGCGGATCTATGATGAGCAAAGGAGTGTTCCCGAATGGAAAAGACGAATGACCTGATTCCGAAGACGGCGCTGGTGATCACGGGCGGCTACTGCAACGTGGATACCGTGCGCCGGGTACTTCCCGTGGACGTAGATCTGACCATTGCGGCGGACAGCGGCTACGCGACGGCGAAGAAGCTCGGCATCACGCCGGACATCACGATGGGCGACTTTGACTCGTACCGCGACGCACTTCCGACGGGGATGAACGTTCTCCGCGTGGCGTGCGAAAAGGATGTGACCGACACGATGCTCGCGTGCGAATACGCAAAGGAACACGGCTGCCGGTACATAACGATCATCGGCGGCACGGGCGGACGTATCGACCATTCGCTTTCGAACGTGCTGTACCTTGAGGGACTGCGCAGAGAGGGAATCCGCGTGAAACTGACGGACGGCGAGAACACCGTGCAGGTGCTTCTCGACGAAACGGTAACGGTGCCGGATGACGGAGGATATTTCTCCGTGTTTGCGCTGGACAGCTGCATTGTCACGCTGACGGGCTGCAAATATCCGCTCGACTGTGTGCGTCTGGTACGTCAGATGCCGTACGCGGTGAGCAACGAAGTCGTCGGCGAATACGCGACGGTCCGCGTGGACGGCGTGGCGATTTTGGTAATGAGTAAGAAATAAAGTTCTGTGGGGAAAAACTTTTTGGAAAAAGTTTTTCCCCACACCCTTTTTCAAAAACTTCTATACGGTGATAGAAATATATGCTTGATTTGTGTAGTATTATATGATATAAT
>JAFQFS010000002.1 GCA_017398585.1 Clostridia bacterium | reverse complement strand
GACTCTTCCCCTCGGATATAGCGCTAACCGCGGGGGCTGAGTTTTACGTCCGGCTTCACGCCGTAAGCATAAATCTATTCCGCGGTTAGCCTATATCTGCGCAACCCTTGAACCGTATGTACGTGTCGAGTTTTGTCTGAATTCCCAGCTTCAGAAGCGTAAAGGAGAATCCAAGGGGGAACCCCCTTGGTCGGGGTGATTCACAAGAGGGCGACGACTCGCCCTCTTGTGCGCCGTCCGCGTAGGACAAAGTCCGGTCTGCACTCGCAGACAATCTATAACCCCGCCGTCCGCGCAGGACAATGTTAACGCTGCACTCGCAGACGCCCTGTAAGAAAAAAAGGGAACCTTGTGAGAAAGGTTCCCCGGACAGGCCGATCAATGGTCGTCCTTGATCTTTTCGATTTTTTCGATGAGCTTTTCCATGGTCTTCTTGTAGACCTTTTCGTACTTGGCGTACTGAGAGGTGAAGCTGTTGCTCTTGTTGGTGTAGAGGACGTGACGGAGGAGGTTCTGGGAGCAGGAGCTGAGGCTGTAGGTGTGGATCCAGCCGAAGTCGATGTTGATGCCTTCCATCGCGATGTCGAGCATTTCCGCGGTGTCGGGGTCACGGATGTACTTGCCGTTCAGAACGAGGTCATAGTATGCCGGAGTTACGTAGCGGTAGGATTCGGCAGCCATCGCTTCCATAACGGCGGAGGTCATCGACGGATCGTTTACGGAAACCGGGATACCGCCGATGGAGTACTGGTCGTGTACGAAGGTGTAGTAGTTCTGCTGGGCTTCGTCCCACTTCGGAAGAGGCAGGAGCGCGTAGTCGCTTTCCATTTCACGGATCTGTTCGGTGTGCATGATACGGAGCGGGGAGAACATCATGCGGTCGTCCGCGAGCATCTGTGCGATAACGTCCTGTTCGGCGTCGCCGTTGTTGGTAGGAGTGAAGACGGCCTGGTTGTCCATGTAGTACGGGTACAGCTTTTCGATGACGGAAGACATCTTGTCAATGTCCACGCTGAAGGAAGGAACGTCGTTTTCGTCCTTCGCACAGATCGTCAGATCGAAGCCGCTCCAGTAAACGTCAAGACCGATTTCGCCGCCCATGGAGTAGCCGAACGTGTCGTTCTGGTCCTTCGCGCCGTTGCCGTTTTCGTCAACGTAGACCTGAGTTGCCATTTCCATCATGCGGTCGAACGTCCATGTGCCTTCGCGGACGAGTTCGTACGGACTGCCGAAGCCGTAGTCTTCGAGCATCTGCATGTTTGCGTACATGACGAAGGACAGCTTGGTCAGAGAGGTGAACAGGTCACCGGTGGTGAAGAAGGAGCAGCCCATGATCGAACCCTGCTGGGTGTAGTACTGGCTCCACCACGGCTGATCGAGATTCAGATATTCCGGATAGTCGCCGAGGAGGTTGTAGTAGTTGCCGTTGACGCCGTACTGAACGGTATCGACCGCGCTGCCGACGTGGATCTGGAATTCGTCGTTGCCGGCGGTAACGTTGTTGTTGATGAGACCGTTGGTGTTATCCGAGAGGGTATAGTCGATAACGACGTTGAGGCGTTCTTCGACGGAGAGGTCACGGTCGTAGACCGCGTCGTTGACGACTTCGCCGTTGAGTTCTTCGACGAACATTTCACCGGTGAACCAAGCCTTGGTACGTGCGAGAATCATGGTATTCGCGCCTTCGTAATCGAGTTCCGGCAGGTCATCGGGGGTATTTTCGCGGGTCATTTCGGTTTCTTCTTCCACGACTTCCGCGACAACTTCATCCGAAGCGGTGGGTGCGGAAGCGGTTGTTTCCGCGTTCTCGGTACCTTCCGAGCAGCTTACCAGAACGGTCTGGCAGAGCATCAGAAGAGCAAGGATCAGTGTGAGAGCCTTTTTTTTCATAAACATACCTCTTGAAAGTGTGAGTTGCAGCACTGGATTTTTAGTTGATACGATTAACTTATAGTTGATACTATAGTATACCATGCCTGTCTGTAATTGTCTATTGATTTTGTATATGAAATGTTAATAGAATTCTTGTGGAATATTACTATTTTAACAGACTAAAAAATAGTAATATTGTTGATATTCTACTGAACGTCTGCGAGTGCAGACTGACTCTTTGTCCTGCGCGGACGGCGCACAAGAGGGCGAGTCGTCGCCCTCTTGTGAATCACCCCGACCAAGGGGGTTCCCCCTTGGATTCTCCTTTACGCTTCTGAAGCTGAGTAGTTGAGGCAAAACTCGACACGTACATACGGTGTAAGGGTTGCGCAGATATAGGCTAACCGCAGAATCAGTTTATACTTTCGGCTACAAAATATACTTTATCCTCAGCCCCCGCGGTTAGCGCATAATCCGAGGGGAAGAGTCCAGAGGAGGGGAAACTT
>JAFQFS010000046.1 GCA_017398585.1 Clostridia bacterium | reverse complement strand
TTTGTCTGCCCGATTCGTTTAAAAGTTTTTGAAAAGGGGTCCGGACGAGTCTGCTGCGCAGCCTCAAAAACTTTTTTCAAAAAGTTTCTCCCCGCAAAAACGCATAATTTCTGCCGCATCCGGGAATAGTTTCAACAGACAAAATCATCGGAGGAATTTCATGAAAAAAATTTTCTCCCTTACTCTCGCGCTGTCGGTGATGCTGACTTCCTGTGCGCAGGCGGACGTGAGTGAACGGATCATCCTCGGCAGTTCGACTGAACTGACCGGTGATTTCCGGTTCCCCGGTTACGGCGGCGCGTCCGCCGGTGCGGCAGATCAGGACATTGCGGTGCTGACGACGGGATATGCCGTTATGGAAACCAATCCGGCGGGCGAATACGTCTGGAACGAAACCGCCGTGAAATCACATACCGAAGAAGTGATCCCACAGCCGGACGGTTCGCAGAACTACCGGATCACAATCGAGCTGAAGGAAGGAATGACCTTTTCCGACGGTACACCCGTGACGGCGGACAACTACCTCGCGTATCTGCTGGCGTTCTCCACCGTCGTTGCGCAGAGTGCAGGGGCGACCGGCATGGCGGGACAGGCGTTCGTCGGCTACGCGGATTTCTTCAACTATGCCGGTGACGGTGTGAAGGTGGACGAAAATGCGCCCGCGTCGCGTGAATTCGCGGGACTGCGCCGGCTTTCCGACTACTGTTTTTCCATCGAAGCCGACGGTGCGGCGGGGTACTATCCCTATTTTTACGCCGACACGTACGCCGCCGTCACGCCGTACGATCTCGGGCTGATCCTTGGGGACGGTGTTACCGTCCGCGACGATGGGAACGGCTGTTATCTCGCCGGAAACTGGTACGAACAGGCCTCCGGCAGCACCGCGCAGTCCCGCTCGTTCGTGAAGACCGTGCACATGCAGAAGGCCCGTTACGACACGTCGGTCTATCCCTACACCGGTCCTTACACGATTACGGAATGGGATGAAGGGACACGTCAGGTCGTTCTGACGAAAAACGACGCGTTCCTCGGCAATTTCGAAGGTCAGAAACCGTCCGTTCAGACAGTCGTCTATACGCGGATCGCATCGGAGACCCAGTTTGACCAGTTGACAAGCGGTGCCGTGGACATTCTTTCCGGTATCACCGGCGGAGACGAGACCAAAGCGGCACTGCAGGTCGTCGGGCAGGGATTCCTCGAGAATCACTATCTCCGTGCAGGCTACGGCAAGATCCAGTTCGACTGCGATTTCGGTCCGACGCTGTTTCCGGAGGTGCGGCAGGCGGTGGCTCTGCTGCTCGACCGCGCCTCCTTCGCAACAACGTTCACCGGCGGATACGGCAAGGTAGTCAACGGACCGTATTCCGAAGATTCGTGGATGTATCTTGCCGCGCGTGATACGCTGGAGGATACGCTCGACCGCTACGACTATTCCCTCTCCGGTGCAAAATCGCTTCTTGAACAGGGCGGATGGGTGTACAATTCCCGCGGCGAAGCATACACGGAAGGAGCGGACGGTACCGACCGGGTCCGTTACAAAAAAATCACCCGTGAGGAACTGGAATCCCTCACTACGCCGGAAGGAACGGAGGCGACCGTCGGCTACCGCTCCGTCGGAAACACGGACAACATCGTCTACCAAACCATCGAAATCGACGGAGCGTACTATATCCCGCTGGTGCTGAACTGGTTTTCGACGGAAAACAACGCCGTGTCCGACCTCATCGCGACCATGCTCATGAGCGGTTCCGGCACGGCGGCGGCCGGAATGGTCATCCGAAGAACGACCGGGGACTTCAACTCCCTGCTCGGCGAACTGCACCGCGACCCATCCTACGGGTACGGCGGTGTGGTCACCTACGGCATGTACAATCTCGCGACCGGTTTCACCAGTCCCGTCTACGACTATTCGTTTCAGTGGTCACGCGATCCCGCCTATTTCAGCTTCTCCGCCGCCAAACTGTACGACGAACACGACGCTGCGTTCCCCTATTATAAGGAAGACGGCACGCACGAACGCCTGTCTTACGAGGACGCCGTGCGGCTTTCCGGAGGACAGCTCGGCATGGATTACCTCTCGATGGCAATGGTATACGACGCGGTGGAAGAAGACGAATACGTGAAGTGGTGGACAGCATACATTCAGCGGTGGAACGAGCTTCTGCCGGAGATCCCGCTGTACTGCAACTACTATTACGACGTCTACCGGGAAACCATACAGGATTACCACACCTCTCCCTACTGGGGGACGGCGGAAGCGATCCTGTACTGCCGCGGATGACGGAACGAGGTACAGATTTTGGCAAAATACCTCTTCAAACGGATCGGGTACATGCTCCTGATCCTCGCGATCCTCTCGTTCCTGATGTATCTTATCTACAACATGATCCCGTACGACCGGGCACGTGCGCTCGTCGAAGAGCAGAAAGCCGTCTACAAAAACGACCCGGCAGGATTCGAAGCGGCGTATCAGAAGTACCGGCACGAACTCGGACTTGACCGCAGCGTCGTTTTCCGGTATTTCCGCTGGCTCGGGCTCGTCCCCATTGACGGCGTATACGACGGGCTTCTGCAGGGCAATTTCGGCTGGAGCTTCCAGTACAGCCGTCCCGCCGCCGAAGTTCTCGCCGGACCACTGCGCAGTACGGTCTTCCTCAACCTGTTCGCGACCGTTCTCGCCCTCGCGGTCACCATCCCGCTCGGTATTTTCTGTGCCGTCCACCGCGGGAGCCGCCGCGACACCGCCGTGCAGATCGGTACCATCGTCGGCTACAGCATTCCGGGGTTCATCATGGCGATCCTGTTCATTTGCCTGTTCGCGGTGATCGTCCCGGTCTTCCCTGTCAGCGGGATGAAGACCCCCGGAAGCAGCTACACCGGGTTCCGGAAATTTTTCGACGAACTTTACTACATGGGACTTCCCATCCTCGTCATGACGTTCTCCTCTCTCGGCGGTATGACCCGCTACGTCCGCGCCTCCATGACGGAAGCGCTCGCCATGGACTGCATCCGCACCGCACGTGCGAAAGGTCTGCGGGAACGGGTCGTCATCTATTCCCACGCATGGCGGAACGCGCTCATTCCGGTCATCACGCTCATCATCGGATGGTTCATCCGTATCTTTTCGGGTTCCCTCATGATCGAGAACATCTTCGCCCTGAACGGCATGGGCAGGCTCTACATCACCTGCCTGAACGCCAACGACTACGAGGTTGTCCTGATCCTGCAGATGTTCTACGTCGCCCTTGCTCTGCTCGGCAATCTGCTGATCGACATCGCCTACGGCATCGCCGACCCGCGCGTCCGCGTTTCCGGATAAACGGAGGTATCCTCATGGAAAACAACAACAAACCCTTCCGTTCCGGCTGGTTCGGGCGGATGATCTCCGGCTCGTCCCGCTCCCTTGCCTCCGATCCGGAACGGTACGCCGCTCCCGGACGCCTTGCCGTGCGCCGTTTCTTCCGCCGCCCCGCCGCATGCGCCGCACTCGCGGTCATCGCAGCAATGTTTCTGTTCGTCTTTCTCGGACCGCTGTTCGACCCGATCGACCTTTCATACGCCGAACCGCTCCACAAAAATCTCAGTCCGTCGTACGATATGCTGAGCATTCCGCCCGCACTGGCGGAGGATGTGCGGCAGATCTCGTCCTATTCCTCGTTCTCCCTCGGGCTTGACAATGCCGGGAATGTCTACACATGGGGGAAAACCTACCTGAAGGACGTCGGAATCGACATCGCGGAGATCCCCGAAGACATTCAAAACAGCCGCATCGTCCATGCCGCCGCCGGAACCGACCATGCCGTCGTCATCACGGAGGACGGACGTGTCCTCTGCTGGGGGGCGTACGACAACGGGCAGTACGGCAGGAGCGGTACGATGATCGCCACGGCGGAACCCCAGCCGGAAGAACTCCTCTCCGGAACGATCGACGCAGCAGACGTCCGCCAGCTTGTCTGCGGGAATCAGGTCACGGCAATCCTCATGAACGACGGTACCGCGTACCTCTGGGGCAACTACAACATCGGTGCGGTGAATCTGCCCTCCTTTGCGGAAACGGAAAACCTCGCGAAAATCGTTTTTCTGCAGTCACTCGCCGCGGGGATCACGAAGGACGGCGAATTCGTTTACGGAAAAACCGGTGTGTTCGAAACCTGCGAGATCCCGAATCCCGACGGAACAACCACCTTCGTCAATCTGCGGGAAACCATCGGTAACCGGAAGGTCACGGACATCGCCGCGGGAATGACGGACGTCTGCCTCCTGCTCGACGACGGCTCCCTGATCGTCGCCGGAACGTCCACGGAGGAATCGCGGCAGATCCCCGAACTTCCGGAAGGGGAGACCATCGTCGCCGTTTCCGGAGGCGCACGGCACTACGCCCTCCTCACCGATACCGGACGTATCCTGACATGGGGAAGCGATTCCCTCGACCAGACGGATCTGCCGTCGTCCATGACCGAACCGGGTGCGGCGGATGCCGTGACCTGTGCCGGATTCCAGACCTACGCGGAAAAAGACGGCGCGGTCATCGGAAAATGGGGCTTCCGCGGCTACCTCATGGGCACGGACGAACTCGGACGCGACGTTTTCACGCGCGTCATGAACGGCGGACGGATGACCATGACCATCGGCGCAGTCGCCGTCGTCATTTCCGCCGTTATCGGAATCCTGATCGGCTGTGTCTCCGGCTATTTCGGCGGCAGAACCGACCTGTTCCTCATGCGCGTAACCGAAATTTTCTCCGCGATCCCGTTTCTTCCCTTTGCACTCGTCCTCTCCGCCGTCCTGCGCCAGACCGATGTGCGCGAAACGACGCGCATTTTTCTCATCATGACCGTACTCGGCATCCTCTCGTGGCCGGGACTTGCCCGGCTCATCCGCGGCCAGGTGCTCGCCGAACGGGAGAAGGAATTCGTCCTCGCAGCGCAGGCGATGGGCGTTCCCGAAAGCCGCATTGCGTTCCGGCACATCCTGCCGAATGTCCTTTCCGTCATCATCGTATCACTCACGCTCGATTTTGCAGGATGCATGCTGACGGAAGCATCGTTGTCGTATCTCGGCTTCGGCGTACAGCTCCCCCGCCCGACGTGGGGGAACATGCTCTACGGCTGCAACAACTCCATCGTCATCCGGTCGTACTGGTGGCGGTGGGTCTTCCCCGCGCTCTTTCTTTCCGCAAGTACAATCGCGGTCAACGTGATCGGTGACACGCTGCGGGACATCCTTGACCCGAAATCGGAGGTGGAAAAATAATGGATCACGCAAACGACGACGTTCTCCTGCAGGTAAAGAACCTGCACACTTATTTCAGGACCCGCGCCGGTATCGTGAAGGCGGTCGGCGGCGTGTCCTACGCTCTCCGTGCCGGGCAAACCCTCGGGATCGTCGGCGAATCCGGCTCGGGAAAGAGCGTTTCCGCGATGAGCATCCTCCGCCTTCTCGGCGAGAACGGGTACATCGAATCCGGCGAGATCCTGTTCCGCGGGCAAAATCTCGTTACCCTGCCGATGCGGGAGATGTACGAAATCCGCGGAAACAAGATTTCCGTCATTTTTCAGGAACCAATGACCAGTCTGAATCCGGTATTCACCGTAAAAAAACAGCTCTCCGAACCATTCCGGATCCATCAGGGAATGTCAAAAGAGCAGGCGGCCCAGAAAGCCCGGGACATGCTCGAAGCCGTCCGCATCCCGAATCCGGACACCGTTCTGCGGCAGTACCCGCACCAGCTGTCGGGCGGGATGCGCCAGCGGGTCATGATCGCGATGGCACTCGCGTGCCGTCCGGACATCCTCATCGCGGACGAACCGACGACCGCTCTCGACGTGACCATTCAGGCGCAGATCCTCCGTCTCATGAATGAACTCCAACGTGAAAACGGCACAGCGATCCTGTTCATCACGCACGACCTCGGCGTCATCAACGAAATGGCGGACGATGTAGTCGTCATGTACTGCGGTCAGGCGATGGAACAGGCACCTGCGAAAACGATCTTCACCGACTGCGAATACAGCCATCCGTATACGGAAGGGCTGATGCTGTCGATCCCGCGTCTGAACGACACGCGGGAAAAACTCGAACCGATCCCCGGCGCCGTTCCGCACCCGCTCGATCTGCCGAAGGGGTGCAAGTTCGCGCCGCGCTGCAGATACTGTACCCGGAAGTGCATTGACATCGAACCGGAACTTCTTCCGGTCACGGAACACCAGCGGATCCGGTGCCATTATCCCGCCAAGCTGGAGAGGAGGAGCGCGGAACATGAAAAAATTGCTGTCCATCCGTAATCTGAAGAAATACTTCCCTCTCGCAAAGAAGCGGTTATTTCAGAAAGAACCACTGTACGTCCGCGCGAACGAGGACATCTCTCTGGACATTTTCGAAGGCGAGACATTGGGTCTGGTCGGCGAATCCGGATGCGGGAAATCCACATTCGGACGCGTCCTGCTTCAGCTTTATCCTCAGACATCCGGCAGCACGCTCTATTTCGGCCGGGACGACGAGGGGCTTGACCTCGCGAAGCTGTCCCGGTCGGAGATGCGTCCGCTCCGCCGCGATCTGCAGATCATATTTCAGGATCCGTATTCCTCCCTCAATCCGCGCATGACGGTCGGACAGATCCTCGCGGAAGGTCCGCTCACACACGGCATGTTCCGGCGCGGCGATCCTATGCTGAAGGAACACGTCCTCCGCGTGATGGAAGAATGCGGTCTGCAGGAATTCATGCATTCCCGCTATCCGCATCAGTTTTCGGGCGGTCAACGGCAGCGGATCAGCATCGCTCGTTCCCTCGCCGTCCGTCCGAAATTCGTGGTCTGCGACGAATGTGTGTCCGCCCTCGACGTATCGATCCAGTCGCAGATTCTCAATCTCCTGCAGGAGCGGAAGGAAAAAGAAAAGCTGACGTACCTCTTCATCTCGCACAATCTCTCCGTCGTGCGCTATCTCTCCGACCGTATCGGGGTCATGTATCTCGGACGGATGGTCGAAATCGCACCGACGGATGCACTGTTCGGCAGTCCCGCGCATCCGTACACCGCCGCGCTCCTCTCTGCCATCCCGACAACCGATCCGGAAGGAAGCGGACGTGAGCGTATCCTCCTCGGCGGGAACATTCCGAGTCCCGTTCATCCTCCTTCGGGATGCGCCTTTCATCCGCGCTGTCCGCAGGCCTGCGATCGGTGCCGGACGGCCCCTCCGTCTCTGCGTGAGGTTGCGCCGGGCCATTTCGCCGCCTGTCATCGTGCGTTTCCGGAGTGAAGCCGAAGGACACTGTATTTTTTCTATACGGTGTCCTTTATTTTGTTGAAATTTGCTCTTTCCGCAGCGCGGAAATTGTGGTATACTATAATTTAATGATAAACTGGATAAGTCTAACCATACCATATACAAACGGAGAAAATACCACATGTACCAGATGAAAGAAGCCATCCTCTGCAAATACGGAGAAGTCATCCTCAAAGGAACCAACAAGAAAACATTTGAAAATCAGCTGATGAACGAAGTCCGCCGCCGTGCCGCTCTCGTCGGCGACTACACCGTCCGCTACAACCAGAGCACCGTCTACGTCGAACCGAACAACGAAGAAGCGGAAGACATGCTTGACGTGATGTACGCCCAGATCGGCAAGGTCTTCGGCTTTGCCGGCATCTGCCGCGCGGCAGTCTGCGAAAAGACCCTTGAAGCCATCCTCGAAAAAGCGAAAGAATATCTGCCGGAAAAGCTGGCGAAATACAAGACCTTCAAGTGCACCGCAAAGCGGAGCGACAAGAGATTTCCGTTGTCCTCTCCCGAACTTTCCGGCGAAGTAGGCGCGGCAATTCTGGAAACCATCCCTGACATCACGGTCGACCTGAACGAACCTGACATCATCGTCAAGATCGAAGTCCGCGAAACCTACGCGTACATCCACGCCGGTCAGGACCGCGGTGCGGGCGGCATGCCCCTCGGTTCCGCCGGACGCGGTATGCTCCTGCTCTCCGGCGGCATCGACTCCCCCGTTGCCGGCTACATGATGATGAAGCGCGGCATGACCGTCGACTGCGTCCATTTCGAAAGCTTCCCGTACACCAGCGAAGCCGCGCGCGAAAAGGTGCTGACCCTCGCATCCGAGCTGACCGAATACTGCGGCAAGATCAAGGTCCACATCATCTCCCTGACCCACATTCAGGAACTCATGCGCGACAACTGCGAAGAAGACTACTTCACGCTCCTCCTGCGCCGTTTCATGATGCGTCTTGCTTCGAAGTGTGCCGAAGAAAACCACTGCGAAGTTCTCGTCACGGGCGAATCGCTCGCTCAGGTGGCCTCCCAGACGATGAAGGCAATGTGCGTCACCGAAGACGCTGCCGACCGTCCGGTCTTCCGTCCCTGCATCGGCATGGACAAGGAAGAGATTATCCGCATCTCCCGTGAAATCGGCACATTCGCGACCTCCATTCTCCCCTTCGACGACTGCTGCACCGTCTTCACCCCGAAGCACCCGCGTACCCAGCCCGAACTCGCCAAAGTCCTCGTCGAAGAAGAAAAGCTCGACGTGGAAGCTCTCGTCGAGGAAGCATGGCTGACGCGAAACACGGTCGTGCTTTATCAGGAGCTTTGAGAAATGAAGTTTCTCGGGGAAACCTTTTTTTAAAAAAAGGTTTCCCCACCCCCCATCCAAAAAACTTCAATCTATGAGACGTGACAAAGGAAGTGCAGAGCATTCGTTACATAGAATTTTGTAAACTGCGCCTCCGTTCCGGTACTCCAAATCCGCACCCAATCATGTCTGTCCCATCCAGTATAAAAGTTTTTGAAAAGGGGTCCGGCTCCGACCATCGGAGCTGGTCGGGGGAAAACTTTTTTAAAAAAGTTTTCCCCCTAGAAATCCCCTAAACTATAAAATACGAGGTAAACATCATGAAAAGAGACGAATACAGCCTTGCCCTGCTGTGCGACTTCTATGAACTCACCATGAGCCGCGGTTATTTCGAAACCGAAATGCGCAATAAGATCGCGTATTTCGACGTATTCTTCCGCCGCGTTCCGGACGGGGGCGGCTACGCCATTGCTGCCGGTCTGGAACAGATCGTCCGTTACATCGAAGACCTCCGTTTTACCGACAGCGACATCGAATATCTCCGCGGAAAAAACAAGTTCTCCGAAGAATTCCTTGATTACCTCGCAGGGTTCCGTTTCAACGGTGACATCTGGGCGGTTCCGGAAGGGACGGTCATCTTCCCCGGTGAACCGATCCTGACCGTCCGCGCAAACACCATCGAAGCGCAGCTCATCGAAACCTACGTTCTCCTTGCCCTGAACCACCAGTCCCTCATCGCGACCAAGGCTTCCCGTATGGTACGCGCCGCAAAGGGACGGCCGATCTCCGAATTCGGCAGCCGCCGTGCCCACGGCGAAGATGCAGCCGTTTACGGCGCGCGCGCGGCATACATCGGCGGATGCACCGGTACGGCATGCACCCTCTCCGACAAACTCTACGACGTTCCGGCGGGCGGCACGATGGCGCACGCGTGGGTCCAGATGTTCGACAACGAATACGAAGCGTTCACGACCTACTGCCGTCTCTATCCGCACAATCCGACCCTTCTCGTCGATACATACAGCGTGTTCGGTTCCGGTATCCCGAATGCGATCCGCGCCATCAAGGACGTTCTGTGGCCGCAGGGGCTGAAGGAATGCGCGATCCGCATCGACTCCGGTGACATCGCGTACCTCTCCAAAAAGGCGCGCAAAACCCTCGATGAAGCGGGACTGACCGACTGCAAGATCATCGTTTCCAACTCGCTCGACGAATACATCATCGGCGAACTCATCGCACAGGAAGCCTGTGTGGACGCGTTCGGCGTCGGCGAACGCCTCATCACCGCGAAGAGCGACTCCGTCTTCGGCTGTGTCTACAAGCTGACCGCCGTGGAAGACGAAGACGGCAACATCACCCCGAAGATCAAGGTCAGCGAAAACGCCGCCAAGATCACCAATCCGCACTTCAAGAAACTGTTCCGTATGTATTCGAACGAAACCGGCAAGGCGATGGCCGACCTCATCATGCTCTACGATGAGACCGTCGACCAGACCGAACCGCTTGAGATTTTCGACCCGGAACACACCTGGAAGCGCACCATCCTCGAAAACTTCACCGCGCGCGAAATGCTCGTTCCCGTCTTCATCGAAGGCCGTCTCGTTTACGACCTGCCGCCGATCGACGAGATCCGCGACCACTGCGCACGTGAAATCGCAACCATGTGGAAGGAAGTCCTCCGTTTCGAAAATCCGCACGGTTACTACATCGACCTCTCCCAGCGCCTGTGGGATCTCAAGAACGAAATGATCTCCAAATACATCAAGGGGAACAAAGACTAAAAAAATTCGTGGGGAAACCTTTTTTGAAAAAAAGGTTTCCCCACACCCCATCCAAAAAACTTCAATCTGGATAAGTATGAAACAAGTTCTTCAAAACTGTACAATCTGTCCGCGGAAGTGCGGGATCGACCGGACGAAGTCCGCAGGGTACTGCGGGGCTTCCGACAAAATCGAAGTTTCCAAGGTGATGCTTCATCATTGGGAAGAACCCTGCATCAGTGGGACAGGCAAAAACCGGGGATCCGGTGCGGTGTTCTTCACGCATTGTCCGCTCGGCTGCGTCTACTGCCAGAACCGGGACATCAGCCGCCGTTCCTGCGCGGGGACGGTGTACACCGTCTGCGGACTGGCGGAAGTTTTCCTCGGATTACAGCGGGACGGTGCGTTCAACATCAATCTCGTCAGCCCGACGCAGTACACCCCACAGATCATCGAAGCCGTACGGATCGCGAAATCAGAGGGGCTCACGCTTCCCGTCGTCTGGAACACGGGCGGATATGAGCTTCCCGAAACCGTCGAACTTCTGCGCGGCACGGTCGACGTGTTCCTTACGGATTTCAAGTATGCCTCGCCGGAGACCGCAAAACTCTACTCTGCCGCGGAGGATTATCCGGCAACCGCCGCACAGTCTCTCGCGAAGATGTACGAACTCACCGGTGCGTGCGAATTTGACGACGCCGGCATGATGACGCGCGGGATCATCGTCCGCCATCTCATCCTGCCGGGACACCGCGCGGATTCCGCCGCTGTTCTGAGGAAAATTGCGGAAACGGTTCCTGTGGAAAACATACGACTTTCGCTGATGGCGCAGTATACACCGGAATTTCTTCCTGAGGATCCTGTGGAAAAGTACAAAAAGATCCGCCGCCGGATCACGTCATTCGAATACAGCGCCGTTCTCGATGAATCCGAACGTCTCGGCTTTGAGGGATATTCGCAGGAACGCACGTCCGCGACAAAAAAATATACGCCCGATTTCTGACAGAAAAACGCCGGATAAAATCCCTTCCGTCCGCGCAGACTATCCGTAGAAGCGCAGACGAAAGGAGAAAATCCGATGGAACAGAACCGCAGAAACAAACCGCGCATGCACCACAATCCGATCTTCACGGACGACATGCCGCTCGGTCTGGGGATGGCACTGACGCAGAATCCGTCCGCCCTCGACCGGTTTCAGAAGCTGAACGAAGACGAAAAACGCGAACTGATCGGCAGTACGCACGGCATTCGCTCCAAAGAAGAAATGCGCGCGTTCGTCGACCGCTTTGCAGGCGCGGACGACAGCAAAATGATTTTCTGACCATCACGGTCATGACCGAAGGTGACATCCATGAATGTTGAGACCGAACGCAAATATCTGATCAAATTTCCCGACCTTGCGTATCTGCGCATGCTGGACGGCTGCCGTATTCTTGAGATGCGGCAGACCTATCTTGAACGTCTGCCGGACGCACCGCAGACGGAGCGCCGTGTCCGTACAATCACGGAAAACGGCGTGACCTCGTACGTGTACACGCAAAAATCCCCGCGCGCCTACCTCAGCCGGTTCGAGGATGAACGGGAAGTGACGCGGGAAGAATACGAATGTCTCCGGAAGGACGCGCATTCCGAACTTGTCAAAACCCGTTACGCCTTCCCGTTTGCGGGACACGTGATGGAGATCGACGTCTATCCGCCCGAAATCGGCGGCGAGGTGTTCGACGGATACGCCATCCTTGAAGTGGAGATGAACGATCCGGACGAAGCGGTGGAATTTCCGGAATTTCTGGAGATCGTCCGCGAAGTCACGGACGATCGGCGATACCACAACAAGACCCTCGCGAAAAAGCTGAAATAACACAAAAAACCGTTCGTGGAAAGCGTGATGTTCTTAGCGGAGAAATTATAATCAAAAAATTCCCGCAAACCAAAACAAACGGTTTGTGGGAATTTTTTATTCTCGATTATCTTAATATGCCCTTGATTAGTTCATTTAAATTAGTAATTGTGTAATCTTGTCCGAAATCACCGCCAACACCATCTCTATCGATCCAAACAGTTTTTATCCCAATTGCTTTAGGTCCCATAATATCATCTGTTACAGAATCGCCAACAAACAGGACTTCATTTGCCGAAAGCGCGCTATCATCCAAGATTTGTCTGAAAAAATGACCGGACGGCTTATAACATTTCAAATTTTCAGAAGTATATACTTTATGAACGGCAACATTATTATTTTGCATAACACATTCAAGCACATCGTTATCCGTATTAGAACCAATGAAAACCAAATAGTTTTCCATAAGATCATGTAATACGTCTTTAGTTTCGGGATACGCTTCACGCGAGAATGCAGTTGCAAGTAAAGAATTTGCATCGTTTTCGGCATTTCTCTTGACATGATATCTATCATAAAACATTTGAATTCTTGAAATGAAAATATCACGTTCTGTCATAAATTTACAATCGTCTGATGTGTGTTTTTTATAGTATGATTTCCATTCCTCAAGAAAAACTTTTCCATCAATATCTATCCCACACTCAGTTATATTTTTCATGATTGTTTTTGCAGAACCGCCACTTGCAACCTTGAAAAGCGTGCCAAATGCGTCAAAAATGATCGCCCTCATAGCCAAACCTCAAAAATTCTATTTATCGTTCTGTTTATCGCCAGTTTCGCTTTTGTATTACAGCGTTGCAAGCAACGCGGGCTTCGGGCAAGCCCATACCCCTAAAAGTGACACGCATCCTAAGGCTCCCTCCGGGAGGGAGCTCCCGACGAAGTCGGGTGAGGGAGAATGCGTGACAATAAAACATATCAAAACTTCAAAGTTACGCGGGCTCCTTCCGTCACGCTTCGCGTGCCACCTTCCTCCCGGAGGAAGGCTTTTTTGCTAACCCCATTATACCACAAAGTCGGCAGAGAAAACAAGTTCTCTGCCGACTTTCTGTGCCCGTAATTTCTCCGTTAAAGACAACCGAGAAATAACGAACGGTTTTCTTTTTTCGCTTCTTGAGTTCAGGTAGCCGCGGAGTGCTCCGTACGATGGAGGATATCCTCCTGTACGGCTCTGTCCAGTTTCGTGAAATACGCACTGAATCCCGAAACGCGCACGACCAGTCCGGCGTACTTTTCCGGATGATCCATTGCGTCGCGCAGAGTCTCCTTTGAAACACAGTTGATCTGCACTTCCTGACCGCCGCGCGCGAAGTATACCTTCAGCGCCGCCAGAAGCGCCGCGCGGTTTTCCGGCTTCTGCAGCATATCTTCCGTGTACTTCTGGTTCAGCACCGTGCCGCAGGAGACGAGCTTGTAGTCCGGCTTCGACAGCGACAGGAACACCGCCGTCGTGCCGCTCTGATCCATGCCGTACGTCGGGGACGCCGCATCGGACAGCGGCACCTTTGCGTGACGTCCGTCCGGGGTCGCACCGATGCCCATGCCCGCGTAAACGCTCGCCGTGTTGCTGGCGATCGCGGTATAGTACGGGCCGCCGTCGGGGGTGCGGTACTTGGAGAAAATTTTATCGAGATAATCGACGTACCAGACAGCATATTTATCGACAAAATCGTCGTCGTTGCCGTATTTCGGTGCATTGATGAGGTGCGCCTGAAGGGTTTCGTAGCCCTTGAAGTCCGCTGCCATCGCGTCGCGCAGTTCGGTCAGCGTGAATCGTTTTTCGTTGAACACACACTTTTCGATCGCCGCGAGGGAATCTGCCACGGTGCCGATGCCCATGCATCCTGCGCCGTGTGCCGACGGATAATGCGCGCCGCCGTCGTTGATGTCCATCCCGCGCGCGATGCAGTCATCACAGAACAGGGACATGAACGGGTCGGTGTAGTTTTTCCGGTTGTAACGGTCGTTTTCGTTTGAAAAAACCGTCACGTATTCCGCCGCCGCGAAATCAAGCTGTTCTTCAAATGCACGCATGAAAGCGTCCATCGTTTCGAAGTTTCCAACGTCGCCGGTGTCCACACCGAGGTAGTGTTCGTCGATGAGGGATTTGCCGCGGAAGAATACGGCTTCGAGGTATTCCGGCACGTTGAAGCGGCCATCCGACCACGCAGGCTGTTTGCCGGGGATGAAGTTCTCAATGCATCCGACGAAGCAGTAATTGCGTGCATCCTCGATGGTGTATCCGTGACGGGTCAGTGCGGGAATATTCACGCGGTCGTTCATGAGCGCGGGATAACCGAGACCCGTGCCGATGACCTGCAGGCATTCATCAAGGAATTCGTCCGGCATTCCTTCATGGAGACGTGCGGACAGATTCGGTCCGGGAATGTTGCAGTCGCGTACGGCATGCAGGATGATATAGCTGAGTTCGTTGATGCCCTCGGAACCATCCGGCTTCACGCCGCCAATGGCGATGTTGACAACGTCGTCTCCGCCGAGCCAGCGCGATTCACCGATCTTGATAAACGTGGAGGCAAACAGGATCTCCGCCTCCCGGTCGGTAATGGTACCGGCTTCTTTATCGTGGAGGTAGTACGGATAGAGATACTGATCCATGCGGCCGAGCGCCATCGCGTACTTGCCCATCAGCAGGAACGTCAGATGCACAAGCCACGTCAGGTTGAGCGCCTGACGAAGGGTCACGGGCGCATCCCACGCGATCACGTCAAGGTCGGCGGCAAGTGCGGCGAGGTTCGCACGGCAGGTTTCGTCGGATGTTTTTTCCGCGGCTTCCCTTGCCGCAAGAGCATGATTCTTCACGAAAACGGAAAATGCCGCGAGAACCTGCTTCTGCGTTTCAAGGTACGCGACCTTTTCCGGTTCGTCCGCGTGGTTTCCGATGGATTCAAGGATCCGCGCCATTGTGCCGGAGATTCCGTCCGCGAGGAAACGGTCGTAACCGGGTGCAAAGTGGTCGGCGTTGGTGGTGAAGTGACGGTTACCGTAGGAGCCGGCGATGTCACGGGAACGGATGGCTTCGGTGCGGTCGTATTCCGCCGCCGGAACGAAGCATCCCATGCGGGAACCGGCGACAAGGTCGTGTTCGTAAACCTTTGCCGGATAATTTTCAAGAAGGTACGCCAATGCCGCCGCCTTTGCCTTTGCGGGCTTTTCGCCGAAATACATACGGTAGCAGCGGTACCGGAGAAGATCGGGAATGACATAATCGCCGTCCGGACGAACCGAAACGGCCTGTTTCAGCTGTTCAAACATGAGATTTCCTCCTGTATATGTGAATCAGAATGCGATCGCTTCGATTTCCTTTGCCTTTTCTTCGGTCACGGGCAGGGTTCCGTCCGCAACTTCGTACAGTTCGCCGTGGGTCTTCACAATACCGTCGAGGAATTCCGTGTACGGTCTCGAGCAGACGTCAAGCACGCCGATCTGGTAGTTTTCGCCGTCAAAGCGTCCGAGATACGCCTGGTCGTATAAGATGAAGTAGTGCGCGCCGAGACACATCGGGTGCGACGCCGCACGGTGCATATACCGGCGGTACGCTACGCCGCGCTCGTGCTGGTTTTCCACACCGCGGAGTCCGGTCGCGTCCATGCCGCGGTCGAGCGCACCGAAGTGGAATTCGCCGATGATGACAGGTTTTCCGGTAATCTGCGAGAAGTTTTCGATGCTGTCCCACGGATCCATCGAATAGCAGTTGAACGAGAAAATATCGGTGTATTCGCAGCCCGCCGCAAGCGCCTTGCTGGACAGCCATGCGTAGCGGATGCCGAGGTTGAGGTGGTTCGGGTCGGCGCGTCTGGCCGCTTCCGCAGGAATTCGGATGTACCGGCGGATCATTTCGACGGTGCATTCCATGAGGTCGTCTTCGGCGGTTT
This sequence comes from Clostridia bacterium, assembly GCA_017398585.1. Taxonomy (GTDB): domain Bacteria; phylum Bacillota; class Clostridia; order Oscillospirales; family CAG-272; genus UMGS1696. The sequence continues at coordinate 6,795 of JAFQFS010000046.1, read as the reverse complement.
TTCCGATGTCTGCCGCTTCAAACGGGGTGTACAGTGCGTCAAACGACGCGAATTCCGCCCCCCACGCGTCGTTGAGCTCTGCGATATCGCCGTATTTTTTCGTCAGTTCGCCGACAATGTAGTCCTTTGAATACAGCTTTTCTTCCCGCTGCATCGCGTACGCGGCCACGTTGATGTTGTTCACGAATGCCCAGGTCGGTTCGTTCGACATGAAGTAGCCGAGGAGGTAGGGATCATCGCGCTTTTCGTCGAGAAAGTGCGCCCATTTTTCCGCGGATTCCTCAAATTCCGGTGCAAAAACATCCGGGAAATCACGGAAAATGCAGGTGGATGTGCGCGGATATCCCCAGCCGATGATGACATACGGGAGCTTTTCACGGTCGATGAAACGCTTGTCGCTCCAGCACGCAACGGTGTTGCAGCCCCAGCTGACGAGGCGGCGGCGGATCATGTCCGCCCAGATGCTGAAGTAATCGTCGCCGAATGCCATTGCCGCATTGTGAACGAAAAAGTTGAAGTTTTCGGTCTTTCTGCCCTGCCACTGGCTGTTCGCCCAGCCGGTCTCGCCCTTCGGGGGCAGATCTTCGCAGAGGGACGTAATTCCCGTGAGGTTGCACTGGTCGCCGAGACAGATACAGTCGAAGCCCATTGAGAAGAACGCATACCCGTCGGGGTCACAGAGCCACCAGCGTCTGCCGTCGTTGTGGAGGGAGAAATAACCGGTGCCTTCCTTGAGCTTTTTGCCCGTCCATCCACCCCATGCAGAACGTCCGGGAAGGGGCTTTTCGGTCGTGTCGGCGGCTTCGGCACGAAGAGCAGTCACCAGTTCTTCGACGGATTCCGTCTTGCCGGGCCAGGTCGTGCCCTTCTTCTGGCCGAGCGCGTCGACCATCTTCATGTCCGCGAGCGGATAGTCGGGTTCCTCATCGAGGATGCAGACGTTTTCGATCTTCAGAACAAGATCAACGGGCGTTTTGTCCACACAGACAGCGAATTTCTGCAGCCGGTCCAGGTGAACGGGATGACCGTGTACGACGGTCTTGAGTTTGCCGGGGGTACGGGGCATGAACAGATCGTTCGCGAACAGCGCGGAGAACGGGAGCGCCACGCGGGTCGGCAGATTCGGCAGCAGCCCCATCTTGATGCTGAGGTCGTACTGGTTCGAAGAGGTTTCCCAGAACTGCCAGCAGATGCCCGCCGAGCGTTCGCCGCAGACGGTGATGTCCATGGAAAGGTACTGTTCCGGACGGATCACTTCGCCGCAGAACGTGCCGCGCGGAAATTCAACAAAAATTGAGGATGCGCCCTTCGGGAAAAGATACCGGTCGTCACCGAGCACCGTCGCCTGCCACGGGCGGAAGGCCGATAAATCGAGAGTTTTCATATTGCTGTCCTTTCTGTGTCCTGCATTATTTTTCTGGTCTCATTGTAACATAAACCGTACGTCTTGACAAGGGATAACGCTAAATTCATTGACAAAACCGTGACTGTCCTGTATAATGGAACCATGAAATTCGTCAATCTTACACAAAACCGAGGAAGTATCATGACCGATCACATTTTCACCGGAGCATGGATCACCGACGCGGAATTCGCCGGACTCGAGCCGCGGAACGTGTTCCACCGTCAACTCGAAAAAGTCCATCTTCCCTGTGATGAACACCGCAACCGTCACATCCTTTTCCGCCGCACGTTTGACATTGACGCGCTCCCGGAAAAAGCCGTTCTCTATATCACAGCGGACGACTACTACAAACTCTACATCAACGGCACATTTGTCACGCAGGGACCCGCACCGGCGTACCACTTTGCGTACGGATACAACACCGCGGACGTGACACCGTACCTCCGCGAAGGAAGAAACACCATCGCTGTCCACACGCTGTATCAGGGACTGATCAACCGCGTCTGGGTAAGTGCGGACGGACGGCACGGTCTGCTGTGTGACCTTGAATTCGACGGAAAAACCGTCCTCGCGAGCGATGGTACGTTTCTCACGCACCTGCACACCGGCTACACCGAAACCGGTACGGTCGGCTACGCGACGCAGTTTCTGGAAACGTACGACTCCCGCGCAGCGGAAGTCGGATTCGAACAGCCGGACTTCGACGATTCCGCGTGGGCAAACGCCCTGCCGCGCGGGATCCTCGACTATACAGTCGTCCCTCAGCCGACGAAATCCCTTGTATTCGAGACGATCACGCCGGTTCTTGTGGAAAAGCGCAGCGAAAACCGTCTGTTCATCGACTTCGGCGCGACCTATGTGGGGTATCTGAACCTCACGGCAGCCGGAACATCCGGTGACGTCATTACCATCCGCTGTGCGCAGGAACTTGATGAAAACGGCGAAGTACGTTATGCGCTCCGCGCAAACTGCAAGTACGAGGAAAGCTGGATCCTCAAGAACGGCACCTCCGTCCTTGACTGGTTCGACTACAAATCCTTCCGTTACGCCGAACTGACACTTCCCGAAGGCTGCGTTGTCACGGACATTTCGTTCGCGGCGCGGCACTATCCGTTCTCTCTTGCGGCTTCTATGAAGCCGGAATACCGGGACGACGAAGCGATGCAGAAGGTATGGAATCTGTGCGTGAATTCGCAGAAATACGGCGTGCAGGAAGTCATCCAGGACTGCATGGAACGAGAAAAGGGGTTCTACGTCGGCGACGGCTGCTACACCGCTCTGGCAAATCTGATCCTGACAGGCGACGACTCCATCGTGCGCAAGCTGATCGACGATGCGTTCCGCTCGACGTTCATCACGCCCGGCATGGTGACCTGTCTCGACTGCGCGATGATGCAGGAGATCGCGGAATACCCGCTGATGCTGATCTCGCTGATCCTGTGGCACTACCGTGTCTGCAGAGACCGGGAATATCTGGCGAAAAATTATCCCGGCATCCGCGCCCTGCTCGACTCCTACCGGACGGATTACGAAAAAGACGGACTTCTGCGCGATCTTGACAAATGGTGTGTGGTCGAATGGCCGGCGAACTTCCGCGATGGCTACGACGTGGACATCACGGAGGGCAAGGTCTGCCACGAGCCGCATGTCGCGCTGAACGCATACTATATTGAAGCGATCCGCTGCACGAACAAAATCGCCGCAATCCTCGGTGAAGAGCCGTACCGCGACGAAAGTGAGCTGATCGGTGCGTTCACCGACGCGTTTTACGACGCGGAACGTCACCTGTTCACGGACAGTCTGCACTCCTCCCACTTCAGCTACATCGGCAATGTTCTCCCGTTCGCGTTCGGACTCTGTCCGGACGACGAATGTACGGACAACATCCTCGCGTGGATCGGCGAGCGCGGCGTCACAGGCGTTTCCTTCTTCGGTGCATTCCCGCTGAAGTACGGTCTGCTCCGCCGCGGCCGCCGCGATATTGTGGAATCCATGCTCCGCGACAGCAGCGCATGGCTGCGCATGATCCGCGAAGGTGCCACCACCACCTTCGAAGGCTGGGGCCGCGACACCAAATGGAACACCTCCCTGTTCCATCTGACCCTCAGCGACGCCGCCGTCTTCCTCGCAGATGTGAACGCAGAAGCGATTTTTGAATAAATGAAGTTTCCACGAACCCCTTCCAAAAACCTTTTAACATATAAATATTATATGTTTTTATGCGTTCAGATAGTTGACAAAACGGAGGTTGGGGTGTATAATAGAGACATAAGATACCTGACATTAAGTTTTCCGTTTTGCCGTTGATAACGGGAAAACGCGGATTCTGCCTGAAAGGTGCTGCTGAAATACAAAAGGATCCGCGGAGATACGTGGTTTTTCGGTTGCGCCTGAATGCAGGTACAACCGATTTTTTATTCTGAAAGAACGGAGGCGATCGGCATGGCATCCAGAGTTGCGGTCATGGGAATCATTGTAGAAAACCGGGATTCCACGGAACCGCTCAATTCCCTGCTTCATGAGTACGGGGAATACATCATCGGGCGGATGGGGATTCCCTATCGGGAATGCGGCATCAGCGTTATCTCCATTGCCATCGACGCGCCGCTCAACGTGATCTCCGCACTTTCGGGAAAAATCGGAAATCTGACCGGAGTCAGCGTCAAGACCGCTTACTCCCATATTGAACACGAACACAATGATTGAAAAAATTACGGAACTCATCGAAAAACTCGAACGCACACACTCGCTTTCCGTGGAAGAATACGAACTTCTTCTGGAACACCGTTCCGACGAAACCGCCGCGATCCTCGCTGAAAAAGCAGATGCAGTACGGCGTGAAGTCTACGGAAATACCGTCTTCATCCGCGGGCTGATCGAGGTCAGCAACATCTGCCGGAACGACTGCCTCTACTGCGGCATTCGCCGTTCGAACAAATCCTGCGACCGCTACCGTCTCACAAAGGAGCAGATTCTCGAATGTGCCGAAGAAGGGTACGCCCTCGGTTTCCGCACGTTCGTCCTGCAGGGGGGCGAAGGCATCTTCTCCGCCGAACACACGGCAGACATCGTGCGCGAACTGAAAAAACGGTATCCCGACTGCGCCGTCACCCTCTCGCTCGGCGAATATTCCAGAGACGAATACGCCATGATGCGCGAAGCCGGCGCCGACCGCTACCTTCTCCGCCATGAAACGGCGGACAAGGCGCACTACGACCGTCTGCATCCCGCGGAAATGTCGTTCGACAACCGGATGCGGTGCCTGCGCGATCTGCACACCCTCGGTTTTCAGGTCGGCTGCGGATTCATGGTCGGTTCTCCGTTCCAGACCCTCCGCAATCTTGCCCTCGATCTCAGGTTTGTCGAGGAATTCTCGCCGGAAATGTGCGGCATCGGTCCGTTCATCCCGCAGAAGGATACGCCGTTCGGCAATTATCCCGCAGGTACGGCGGACATGACGATCTATCTGCTCTCGATCATCCGGCTCATCAAGCCGAACATTCTTCTTCCCGCGACCACCGCCCTCGGCACCATCACAAAAGACGGCCGCGAACGCGGTATCAAAGCGGGTGCCAACGTCGTCATGCCGAACCTCTCGCCCCTGTCGGAGCGGAAGAAGTACGCCCTGTACGACAACAAGATCGCGACCGGCGATGAATCCGCCCAGGCGGTCGAACACCTCCGTCAGTCGATGGCAAAGATCGGCTACGAAGTCGTCACGGCGCGCGGAGATTTCGTAAGGTAGAAAACCGCAAATCTGCACATACTCAGATATTTTTCATAGTATAAAGTTTTTTGGAAGGGGTTCGGGGAAACCTTTTTGCAAAAAGGTTTCCCCGAAAATCCCATTTAATAAAAATAATCTCTAACGGGGAAGTTCAGTCTGACCCATAAGAAAGGACACATCATGGCAATCTACAATCCCAAATCCCTCAAAGCGGAAGAATTCATCAACCACGAAGAAATTCTCGATACCATCCGGTATGCCGAAGAAAACAAGAACAACGTCGAGCTGATCGACGCGATCCTCGAAAAGGCCCGTCCGAAGAAGACCGCCGACGGCATCCACTGCGAAGGACTCACTCACCGCGAAGCGTCCGTTCTTCTCGCCTGTGAAATTCCTGAAAAGGTGCAGGCAATGTACGACCTCGCCCGCGAAATCAAGCTCGCGTTCTACGGCAACCGCATCGTTATGTTCGCGCCTCTCTACCTCTCCAACTACTGCGTCAACGGCTGCGTATACTGCCCTTACCACTACAAGAACAAGCACATTGCCCGCAAGAAACTGACGCAGGAAGAAGTGCGTAAGGAAGTCATCGCCCTGCAGGATATGGGTCACAAGAGACTCGCCATCGAAGCCGGCGAAGACCCGGTCAACAACCCGATCGAATACATTCTCGAATGTATCAACACTATCTACTCCGTTCATCACAAGAACGGCGACATCCGCCGTGTCAACGTCAACATCGCGGCAACCACCGTTGAAAACTACCGCAAGCTGAAGGATGCCGGCATCGGTACGTACATCCTGTTCCAGGAAACCTACCATAAGAAGAGCTATGAAGAACTCCATCCGACCGGTCCGAAGCACAACTACGACTACCACACCGAAGCGATGGACCGCGCAATGGAAGGCGGCATCGACGACGTCGGTCTCGGCGTTCTCTTCGGTCTTGAAATGTACAAATATGAATTCGCCGGTCTGCTCATGCACGCGGAACACCTTGAAGCCGTTCACGGTGTCGGTCCGCACACCATCAGCGTTCCCCGCCTGAAGCGTGCGGACGACATCGACCCCGATACCTTCGACAACGGCCTCGCAGACGACCTCTTCGAAAAGATCATCGCCTGCATCCGCATCTCGGTTCCCTATACCGGCATGATCATCTCCACCCGCGAAAGCCAGGAAGTCCGCGGACGCGCGCTTGAGATCGGTATCTCCCAGATCAGCGGCGCATCCCGTACCTCCGTCGGCGGCTACACTGAAGAAGAACGTCCGCACGACTCCGAACAGTTCGACGTCTCCGACCAGCGTACCCTCGACGAAGTCGTCAACTGGATGATGCAGCTCGGCTATATCCCGTCCTTCTGCACGGCATGTTACCGCGAAGGCAGAACCGGCGACCGCTTCATGGCGCTCTGCAAGAATGGTCAGATCCAGAACTGCTGCCATCCGAACGCGCTCATGACCCTGACCGAATACCTCGTCGACTACGCAAGCGAGGAAACGAAGGAAATCGGCTTCGACCTCGTCGAAAAGGAACTGAACAACATTCCGAAGGAAAAGGTCAAGGCAATCGCCGCCAAGAACATCGAAGACATCAAGGCATCCAACCGCCGCGATTTCAGATTCTGATCGAATATTTTCTGGGGGGGGGGGGGGGGGGGGG
>JAFQFS010000045.1 GCA_017398585.1 Clostridia bacterium | reverse complement strand
TGATCTTAGTAAATACTGATTACATCAGCGGCAAGGAACTGGAAACCCTGAGTCTCGTCAAGGGAAGCACGATCCAGTCCAAGCACATCGGAAACGATATCGCACAGAGCTTCAAAACTCTGGTCGGCGGTGAACTGAAGGCTTACAACGACATGATGAACGAAGCCCGCGCACTCGCTACCAAACGGATGGTCGAAGAAGCAGAAGCACTCGGCGCGGATGCCGTTGTCAATATCCGCTACGCTTCCTCCGCTGTCATGCAGGGAGCGGCTGAAGTCATCGTCTACGGCACCGCTGTAAAGTTTAAATAAATTAAGTTTGCGGGGAGAAACTTTTTGAAAAAAGTTTCCGAGTTTGCGAAGCAAATCTCGTCCGAACCCCTCTTCAAAAACTTTCAGACAAATATAACCACAAAGTGCAGTGCAAATCTGACGAAAAATTTGCACTGCACCTTGTCTTTTTATTCGTTTGAAAAGGTTTTGGGAAGGGGTTCGGGGAAACCTTTTTCCTGAAAAAAGGTTTCCCCGAGAAAAAACTCTCACTTCGTCCGTCTCCACAGCGACGGGCTGAAGAGAAGGAGAATCGGGAAAATTTCGAGACGGCCGAGGAGCATATCCGCACATAATACCAGCTTGCCGAAGTTGGAGAATGCGCTGTAGTTTCCGGCCGCACCGACCATGTCAAAGCCGGGGCCGATGTTGTTGAAACAGGCTACGACGGCAGAGAAGGTCGTTTCAAAGTTGAAATTGTCAATGGAAAGGCACAGTGTGGAGAGCGCAATGAGCGCGATATAGACCGCGAAATAACCGTTGACGCTGTGAACAACGTCCGGGCTGACTACCTTGCCGCTCACGCGGACGAGCTTGATGCTGTTCGGGTGGATCAGCTTCTTGATTTCCGACAGAATCGACTTTGCGAGGATAATCACACGCGATACCTTCATACCGCCGCCGGTGGAACCCGCCGACGCGCCGATGAACATCAGCAGAAGCAGAATCATCTTCGAGAATGCCGGCCACTGATTGAAGTCCGTGGTCGCAAATCCCGTCGTCGAAACAATTGTCGCTACCTGGAATGCACTGTGATGCAGCGCACCGAAGAAAGTCTCACACAATGCCTGACCGGTATGCCAGATGTTGACAGCAATTGCCAGAACGGACACACACACGATCCCGAGGAAAACGCGCAGTTCCGTATCCTTGTACGCCGCACGGAATTCCCTGGAGAGCAGGAGATAGTAAATGTTGAAGTTGACCGAGAACAGCAGCATGAATACGGTAATCACACCCTGCAGATAATAGCTGTCGTACGCCGCAATGCTGTTGTTCGTAATGGCAAAACCGCCCGTTCCCGCTGTACCGAAGGAAACCGTTACCGCATCAAACAGCGGCATTCCGCCAATCAGCAGGAAGAACAGTTCAAGCAGCGTCAGAACGATATAAATCGCATACAGAATACGCGCCGTACTCCGCATTTTCGGCACCAGTTTCCCGACGACCGGCCCCGGGCTTTCCGCACGAAGAATGTGCAGGGAAACTCCGCTGCCCGCCGATTTCGGAATGATTGCCAGAATAAAGACCAGAACGCCCATCCCGCCGAGCCAGTGTGTGAAGCTGCGCCAGTACAGGATCGCCTTCGGCAGACTCTCGATTTCCGTCAGGATGCTCGCGCCCGTGGTAGTAAAGCCGGACACCGTTTCGAAAAACGCGTCCACGTAGCTCGGAATCGCGCCGCTGATCGTGAACGGCATCGCACCGAACAGGGATACTACGATCCATGACAGCGCGACGATGAAAAAGCCGTCCTTCGCGTACAGCGTCGGGTTCTCCTCCTTCAGAAAGGACAGTGGAACACCGATCGCCAGCAGGATCACCGCCGTGACCGCAAATCCGGTCAACGCCGTCCGTTCGCCGCAGAACAGCGCGATCATCATCGCCGGAAACATGAACGCTCCTTCGATCGCAAGGAGATACCCGAGGTATTTCAACGTAATTTTTATGTTCATCGTCCCGTCTCCGTCCTCAGTTGTTGTCTTCGAAAATGTCGTTCAGCTCGGAGATCGGTTCGTCCGCCGCCGTCACGATGATGACCGTGTCGCCGTACGAGATCCGGTCCATACCGCGCGGAATAATGATCTTCCCGTCATGGTTGATGCACGCGATGAGGATGTTTTTCTTGAGTTTCAGATCTTTGAGCGGGATATCCAGTCCGGTCGTCTGAGCATTCGCGATAAACTCGATCGCCTCCGCCTTGCCGTCGACGATCCGGTGCAGTGTGATGATCGACGCGTCGCTGTTATCAATGGAACGTACGTACCGGATGATCTCCGACGCGATGACCTCCTTCGGGCAGACCGTGCTTCCCAGTTCTCTGTCCGAGAACAGTTCGCTGTACTCACTCCGGTTCAGCTTCGTGATTGTTTTCGGCACCCCGATATGTCCCGCATACAAGGAGATGACGAGATTCTGCTCGTCGATCCCGGTCAGCGTAACGACCGCATCCGTCTCGCGGATTCCTTCTGCCATCAGGACGTCGTGAATCGAGCCGTCGTCGTTGATGATGAGCGCTTCCGGATAACGGGAAGCAAGCTCTATGCTGCGCTCCCTGTCGCGTTCGATGATCTTCACGTCCACACCGGAGCGGATCAGCTCCTCCGCAAGATATTCTGCGATCCGTCCGCCGCCGACCACCATGACGTTCCGGATCTTCTGCGTGCTGATGCCCAGCGTCTTGATCATCTTCGTAAGCTCCGAACGGGGCGCGGTGACGTTGATCTTGTCTCCTTCACGCAGCACAAAGTCCCCCTTCGGGATAAAGATCCGGTTGTCGCGTTCCACAACGCAGACGAGAACCTTCAGATGCAGTTCCGTCGACAGCTTGTCGAGGCTCTTGCCGTTCAGAACGCTGTTTTCCGTGATCTTCAGTTCGACCAGTTCCACGCGTCCCTTCGCGAACGAATCGATCTTCAGGAACGACGGAAACTGCAGGAAACGCCAGATCGTCCGTGCCGTCGCATATTCCGGATTGACCGTCATCGACAGACCGAAGTCATCGCGCATGAACGTCAGCTGGTTCATATAGTCCGTATTGCGTACGCGGGAAATAGTGTGGCGGCATCCGAGCCGCTTTGCGACGATGCAGCACAGCAGATTCAGTTCATCCGAGCTGGTCGTGGCGATCAGCAGATCCGCTTCCCCGACACGTGCTTCCTGCTGGATGGCAAGAGCCGCACCGTTGCCGGACATGCTCATGACGTCAAGAGTCTCCTGCGCCTTTTCGATGACACGTGAATTGTTGTCCACAACGGTAATGTCGTGATTTTCCGCGGAAAGTTGTGCGGCAAGCGCGTATCCAACTTTACCGCAGCCAACGATTACAATTTTCATAGTCTGAACCCCGTGATTCCGAAACGGAATCGGTTTTATTTTACATTTATCTATTCTTTCAAATTGTTTGCCCAAACTATATCACACGATCACATAAATGTCAAGATATCTTATCTAAAATTTACGATTATTCGAAGATAAAATAACAATGTACAGGATAAACAGCAGCAGGGTCAGTACCGCACGGACACGCAGTTCGATCCACAGAACCGCCGTCCACAGAAAAAAAAGTGTCACGCCCGAAACGGCGCGGCAGACGCGGTATACCGTCTCCGCTGTCAGAAACAGCGAAAGCAGGCAGGACAGCACGCCGCCGCCGTCAAAACCCTGTACAGGCAGGAGATTCAGTATGGCAAGCCAGACCGACAGCCCCGCAAAATACGCCGCCTTATTTCCAAACACAAGTAAAGCGCAGACGGCGGACAGAATCCCCGTCCCCGGACCGGCAAGATGGACGCATATCTCACGCGTGTATGCCGTACCGGAGAAATCAAACGTCATCACCGCACCGCACGGACGCACCGCCAGTCCGGAAAACGGAATGTTCAGCAGGACGGCGCACAGGATATGCCCCGTCTCATGCAGAAGGACTGCCGTGAGGAGAAGAAACAGCTTCTCCATCCGTCAGCCCTGTCCGGAGAGCAGACCGGCAAACAGTTCGCCGATATAGTCGTAAAAATTCCACTCCTCATCAAACTCCGTATTCGACGGCGTGACCAGTTCTTCTCGTTCCGCCGTGTCTTCCGTACCGACTTCCCGTACCGCACCGCTCATGACCATCACGGCGGCTTCCGCACGCGGTGACGTGTGTTCTTCCGGAAGCATCGGAAGCACCAGCATCACGCACACCGCTGCCGCACCGAAGACAAACACCGCGTCCGCCGCCTTCGTCCGTGCGCGCGGGATGTACAGACTTCCAATCTCTTCCGTTTTTGATTTTTTCCGCGTTCTTCCCATGGTAAATTTGCTCATAGAATCCCTCCGATTGGATTGTTTTCCGACAGAGTCATGCTTCAAAAAAAGAACTAAATTTGATTTTTTCCGTGCTTTTTTGAATCTTCCGTTGACATGCCCCACCGTTCTATAATATAATTATATTATAGATTATTATGAAATCGGAGTGAATATGCTCGCTAACAATATTACGCCGCACCGCTCCGGTGTGGCATCGGAAGCACGGCGGAAAATCACCGGTTCCGTGCCCGCCGTTTTCTGGATGAGCGGTCTGTCCGGCTCGGGAAAATCCACGATCGCCGTGCAGTTTGAACAGCGTATGACCGAAGAGGGTCACGCCGCGTTCATGATCGACGGCGACACCGTCCGCACCGGTCTCTGCAAGGGACTCGGATTTTCGACGGAAGACCGTCACGAAAATCTCCGCCGGATCGCCCATCTCGCGAAGACAATGGCTTCCGCCGGTCTGACCGTGGTTGTCTGCACCATTTCGCCGGACAAACAGTCCCGCGACACCGCGCGGGAGATCGTTTCGGAATCCGCAGATTTTTACGAAGTTTACGTCAAAGCGTCCGTGGACGTCTGCGCCGCGCGCGACCCGAAGGGGCTGTACAAACGTGCCTTCGCGGGAGAGATCGCGAACTTCACCGGCGTCTCCGCGCCGTATGAAGTCCCCGAAAATGCAGACATCGTTCTCGACACCACCGCAAATACCGCGGAAGAATGTGCGGAACTCCTCGTTTCCGCCGCGCTTGACAACATTTACAAGCCCGCCAAACTGGTGCGCTCCATGCTCGATGCCGCCATGCTTGCGTCGGCAAAAATCATGGAAATCTACGACGGCAAGTACGACGTTTCCTTCAAGGAGGATGCCTCCCCGCTGACCACAGCGGACACCGCGTCCAACGAAGTGCTGACTTCTTATTTCCGCGAAACATACCCCGAATACAGCATCCTGACCGAAGAGGAATCCTCTGCGGCCGACCTGCACGGCATGCCCGAACGTCTTTCGAACAACGCGGGCGTCTTCATCATCGACCCGCTCGACGGCACCAAGGAGTTCATCCACCGCAACGGCGAATTCTGCGTCTCCATCGGATTCGCAACCCACAACCGTGTGTACGCGGGCGTGATCGCCGTTCCCGCAAAGCGTCTGCTTTATTACGCTTCGGAAGGTCACGGTTCCTATAAAATCCAGTTTGACGGTATCCCGTCCGACGTCTTTGATCCCGCAAACCGTATCCGCGTCTCCGACCGCACCGGTACGACCGGCGAGGAAGCGGACAAGCTCATCATCACGGCAAGCCGTTCCCACGGCGACCGTCAGACCGAAGCCCTGCTCGACCTCAATGCGGACCGCATCGCCGATACCATCACGGCGGGAAGCTGCCTCAAGGGCTGCCTCATCGCGGAAGGTGCGGCAGACATCCACTACCGTTTCGGCTCGTTCATGAAAGAATGGGACACCGCTGCCATGCAGATCATCTGCGAGGAGGCCGGAGGCATTTACACCGACGGTACCGGAAACAAAGTTCCCGCCAACCGCGCCGATCCGGTCAACCACGGCGGATTCATCATTCTGAACCGTCCCGAATCCGCGCTGACGCTCCCGGAACCCATCATGTAAAAATCAGTTTTAACATAAAGGAATAAATTATGTACAGTCATCTTGATATGCTCGAATCGCGCAGTATTCATATTCTGCGTGAATCCTATTCGGCATTTAAAAATCTGTGTATGCTGTGGTCCATCGGCAAGGACAGTACCGTTCTGCTCTGCCTTGCACGCAAGGCGTTCTACGGTCACGTCCCCTTTCCGCTCGTCCACGTTGATACACACTACAAAATCCCCGAAATGATCGAGTACCGCGACCGTCTCGCGATGGAATGGAACCTCGACATGATCTACGGCGAAAACCGCGAAGCCCTCGATGCGAAGGAAACCTTCCCGGACGGCAACGCGACCCGTATCGAATGCTGCCGCAAGCTCAAGACCACCGCTCTGGCGAACACGCTCTCCGGCGAATGGCCGAGATATCGCCTGAACCATGCGACCGGTCTCTACGAAAAGGACGAAAACCGCGAACCCTTCACGGGTGTAATCGTCGGTGTACGCGCGGACGAAGAAGGCAGCCGTTCCAAGGAACGTTATTTCAGCCCCCGCGACAAGCACAATGACTGGGACGCAGACGACCAGCCGCCGGAATTCTGGGGTCAGTACAAGACCGACTTTGCTCCCGGTACCCACGTCCGCATCCACCCGCTCCTCGACTGGACCGAAGTTGACATCTGGGAATACATCCGCCGCGAAGGTGTACCGGTCGTTTCCCTGTACTTTGATCAGGGCAACGGCAAGCGTTACCGTTCCCTCGGCTGCTGGCCCTGCACCAAACCGGTCGAATCCACCGCAAAGAACCTCGACGACATTATCGAAGAACTGAAGTCCGGCAAGTTCGCAAGAATCGCAGAAAGAAGCGGCCGCGAACAGGACAAGGAAGACGGCGGCGGTCTTGAAGAACTGCGCCGTGACGGATATATGTGATTTTCCGGTTCCGCAGCCGTACTACTATTGAACTTGGAGTTAATCTATCATGATAAAAGATAAACAGCATATGAATATCGTCGTGGCGGGGCACGTTGACCACGGGAAAAGCACCGTGATCGGTCGTCTGCTGGCGGACACTCACACCCTTCCCGACGGAAAAATCGAAAGCATCCGCGAGCTTTGCCGTAAAAACAGCAAGCCGTTCGAATACGCCTTCCTCCTCGACGCACTCAAAGACGAACGTTCTCAGGGTATCACCATCGACACCGCGCGCTGCTTCTTTGAAACCGATCTGCGCAAGTACATCATCATCGACGCGCCCGGTCACATCGAATTTCTCAAAAATATGATCACCGGCGCATCCCGCGCGGACGCCGCCCTGCTCGTTATCGACGCTGCGGAAGGCATCTGCGAAAACTCCCGCCGTCATGGCTACATGCTCGAGATGCTCGGCATCACCCAGATCGCCGTTCTCGTCAACAAGATCGACCTTGTGAAATACGATAAGGTGGTTTACGACGAAATCTGCGAAAAATATACAGAATTCCTGCATTCCATCGGCATCACGCCGGCAGCGTTCATTCCCGTTTCCGCCATGGACGGTGACAACATCGCAAACCATTCCGAAAATACCCCGTGGTATGACGGCTGCAATGTTCTGGAACAGCTCGACCGTTTCAACGGCGGCGGCAGTGCGGACGACAAGCCGTTCCGTATGCCCGTTGAGGACGTTTACAAGTTCACCGAAGGCGGCGACGACCGCCGTATCATCGCCGGCATGTGCGAATCCGGTTCGATCCGCCGCGGCGACCGTGTGATTTTCTATCCCTCGAAGAAGACCACGACCGTCAAGAACCTCGAAGAATGGTTCATGGACCCCTCCGCTCACGAGGCTCCGGAAGCGTTCTACAAAGGAAAGTCCTGCGGTTTCACGACCGAAACGCAGATCTACGTCCACCGCGGTGAAATCGCGTGCCGTGAAGACGAAATTCCGCCGGTCGTCGGCAGACGTTTCCGCGCAAGTATGTTCTGGCTCGGACGTACTCCGCTGACCGTCGGTCATGAATATATCATCAAGTCCTGCACCGCAAAGATCGCATGCCGTGTGACGAAAATCTACAGCTCCCTCGACGCATCTTCGCTCGACAAGATCATCGGTCCCGACCACGCGAACAAGAACGACATCGCCGACTGTGAAATCGAATGCGAACGCGACATCGCGTTTGACATCGGCGCGGCTGTTCCGGAAACCGGACGTTTCGTCATCGTTGACAACTACGAAATCTCCGGCGGCGGTATCATCACCGAAGCTCTCGCGGATACTGCGGACATCAGACGCGGCGCGGCCGTCACTCCCGCAGAACGCGCGAAGTACCTCGGACAGAAGCCGCTGACCGTCGGCGTCACCGACGCGGACTACGGCAAGTCCCTTGAACGCGCACTGTTTGACGAAAATCGCCTGCCCTACTTTGCGGCGCACCTGTCCGACGAACAGATCCAGGCGCTCACCGGCGCGGGTATGATTGTCATTACCCTCGGCGACGGTGAATACATCACCACCGGCGATCTCGCGGAAGACGTCCGCGAAGTGCTCATGAAGAGCGAAAACATTCTGGAAATTTAATATATTTTTCTCGGGGAAAACTTTTTTTGAAAAAAAGTTTTCCCCGAACCCCTTTCAAAAAACTTCATACTGTGAAAAAAAGAAAGTACAGTGCGGATTTTACGGTAAATTCACACTGTACTTTCTTCATTTTTTATTTGTCAAGCTGCCGGTCGAACATATCGACGATCTGGCCCATGAGGTCGTCGTCCATCTTGTAATAAACCGAATAATCCATGAATTCTTTCCGGAACGCGGCATGTGTTTCGTCGTTCCGCTCCAGATTGTAATCCATCAGATAGAAATCGTAGTCGATGTCAATGAGCTGACGTTCGATCATCGTGTCCTCGGTATAGAACAGTTCGCTGTGTCCGCGATTGTCGTAGAGAACAAAGTGAACACGGTCACTGTCCCCGTGTGCCGCATGGAACAGGTCGTAGCCGTTTTCCTGCAGAACCGTCCGGTCATCCCGGCTGTGAACGATGAAGATCTCCGCATTTTCGGCAGCACCGATCCCTTCCGTCGCGGTCGTCATAGCATATTTGCCGTACTTGATCCACTCATACGCACGTACATACGGGATAAGCAGGCCTGCGGCTTCACCGGCATAACCGCGCCCTTCCTGATGAATGATCGCCGTCGAGCTGTCCACGCCCGCGAACAGTACCGCACCGCGAACATCCGAATGGAAATTCATTACATTCCCGACGGAATAGCCGCCCCAGCTGTGTCCCGCCAGAAAAACCGGCAGTCCGCTGTACGCCGCGTCGGCCTTCACATAGCGGATGGCGTAATCGAGGTCGATGATTCCCTGCGGGAATCCGCCGATCACATCGCCCTCGCTCTCGTTGTTCCCGGTCGCATCATAGGAAAACACCGCGTACCCGTGATCCGCAAAATACTGGATCTCCGGCATATAGATGCAGTGACCGCCTCCGCCGAACCCGTGTGCCCAGACGACAACGCCCTTCGGCTCCGTCACGTCTTCCATCCGGTATTTGTATCCGGCGAGGTTGTGCCCCTGCTTGGTCTTGAACGAAACGTGTTCCACGGTCAGACCTTCGTAATCATCCGCGGTGAAATACTCGTCAATATCCGTCTCAAACCGGACGTCGAACACCGATTTGTAAACCGCAACCGAAACGATCGGCAGAATCACGCCGAACACAAGAACCAGCAGCGACAAAAGAACGATCAGGATAATTTTTACCACTTTCAGCACAAAAAACGCCTCCTTCCCCAAAATTTGCACATACTATGTCCATTCATTCCGTATAAAGTTTTTTGAAGAGGGGTTTGGGGAGGAACTTTTTGCAAAAAGTTCCTCCCCAATCACTTTCCAATTACTGCATCTTTTCCTGCTTGACCTTGTGGTCGACAACGTGACGGGAGGAAAGCTCCTTCATGATGTCTTCGTAGGAAATGCCCATTTCGACCATCAGAACGAGGACGTGGTAGATGAGGTCGCAGATTTCGTAGACGGTTTCCGCCTTGTCTTCCGCCTTGCCCGCAATGATGACTTCGGTGGATTCCTCGCCGACCTTCTTGAGGATCTTGTCAAGACCCTTCTGGAACAGGTAAGTCGTGTAGGAGCCTTCGGTCGGGTCGGTCTTTCTGCCTTCGATCAGCTTCATCAGACCGCGTACGGAGAATTCGGAAATTTCGTCACTGATGAACAGTTCGTCGTTGAAGCAGGATTCCGCGCCGGTATGGCAGGCGGGACCTTCCTTCTTCACGAGAACGGTCAGCGCGTCACGGTCACAGTCCGCCGTGATCTTGACAATGTGCTGGACGTTGCCGCTGGTTTCGCCCTTGCGCCAGAGTTCGTTTCTGGAACGGGACCAGAAGCAGGTGCGGCGTTCCTTCATGGAAATTTCAAGGGATTCGCGGTTCATGTACGCGAGCGTAAGAACGTCGCGGGTAAGATAATCAACAACGATGGCGGGGATCAGTCCGCGGTCGTCGAATTTGAGATCGTTGATATTCAGCATGTTTCTATACCTTCTTCAGTTCAGACGGACGTTGATGCCGTTATCCGCCATAATTTTCTTGAGTTCGTTGATTTTTACTTCGCCGAAGTGGAAAATTGATGCGGCAAGACCCGCGTCCATTTCGGGAATTTCATTGAACAGCGTCACAAAGTCTTCAGCAGAACCCGCGCCGCCGGATGCGATGACCGGCACGTTGACCGCGTCAATGACCTGACGGAGCATTTCGAGGTCAAATCCCTTCTTTACGCCGTCCGTATCGATGCTGTTGACGACGATTTCACCCGCACCGCGCGCCACGCCGTCTTTGATCCACTGGATCGCTTCGATGCCGGTGTCCACACGTCCACCCTTTGCGAACAGACGGAATTCTCCGTCCACACGCTTGATATCGCAGGAGAGAACGACGCACTGGTCGCCGTAAACCTTCGCTGCTTCCTCAATGAGGTTTGGATTCCGGATCGCGCCGGAGTTGACGCTGACCTTGTCCGCGCCGCACTTCAGCACGCGGTCAAAGTCTTCAATGGTATTGATCCCGCCGCCGACCGTCAGGGGAATGTATACCTTCGATGCGGTCTCACGGAGGATGTCGCAGAACAGCGAACGTCCCTCGACCGACGCGGTGATGTCGTAAAACACCAGTTCATCCGCACCGGCGCGGCTGTAATACTCGGCAAGCTCAACCGGAGAGGACACATCGGACACTCCCTGGAAGTTCACGCCCTTTACGACCCGTCCGTTCTTGACGTCCAGACAGGGGATAATTCTCTTTGTAATCATATGTTTTTTTAGCGGGAAAACCTTTTTGAGGAATGGAGTTTCACTCCGTGAACCTCCCGGTTTCCCGCACCCTTTCCAAAACCTTTTTAATCTATAAAAACAGGTCTGTTATTTCGTTGCAGCAATGGCTTCCTTGAGGTCAATCGCGCCGTTGTAAAGCGCACGTCCGACGATGGCACCATAGATGTCCATCTTCGCGAGTGCCTTGATGTCGTCGAGAGTGGACACACCGCCCGATGCGACCACGCGGAAGGAATACTTTGCGGCAAGTTCACGGTAGAGTTCGCGATTCGTCCCCTGCATCGCGCCGTCCTTCGACACGTCGGTACAGATCACGGTCGCGACCCCGATTCTTTCAAGGTAGTCGAGGAAGTCCGTGTACTTCACGCCGTCGTCTTCGGTCCATCCCTGGACGGCTACATTGCTGTTCTTGATGTCCACGCCGACCGCGATCCTGTCACCGTACCGGCGGATCATTTCTTCGAGGAACACACGGTCACGGAGCGCCGCCGTCCCGAGAATCACGCGTCCGACGCCCGCATCGAGGTACTGCTTCACAGTCTCTGCATTGCGGATGCCGCCGCCGATTTCAACAAACATGCCGGATTCCGCCGCGATCTTCGCAACGATCTCCGCTGCCGCCGCATAACCGGCCTTCGCGCCGTCAAGGTCAACGAGATGGAGAATCTCGCCGCCCGCTTCGCGGAATCCCTTCGCAACGGACACCGGATCATCGGAATATACGGTTTTCTGTGCGTAATCGCCCTTCAGCAGACGGACGGCACAGCCTTCGGATAAGTCAATGGCAGGAAAAATTTTCATTGCATTGATATTTCTTGGGGAAAACTTTTTTAAGGAAAAAGTTTTCCCCAAACCCCTTTCAAAAACCTTTATACTGGGTGAAAATTAAAGTTTCGCGAATGCGCGGAGGATGTTCAGACCGACTTCGCCGCTCTTTTCGGGATGGAACTGCACACCGTAGACGTACTTGCCGTCACCCACGGCTGCCGTGAGTTCCGCGCCGTATTCCGCGCTGGCAATGACGTTCGCGTCACAGTCCGCCGCATAGTAGGAGTGAACGAAGTAAACGTGGTCGCCTTCGCTGATGGATTCAAAAATCGGGGATTTCGGTTTGTCCTTCGGGAAATGCAGCGCATTCCAGCCGATGTGCGGAACCTTATAGTCCGCGGGGATCACGCCGGAGATCGGCACAACGGAGCCTTTCACCAGTCCGAGCCCCTGATGTTCGCCGTACTCGAAGCTGCGCTCGAGCAGGAGCTGCATACCGAGGCAGATGCCGAGGAGGGGCTTGCGTACGCTTTCCTCCACAACAACATCCCAAAGACCGGATTCCCGCAGCTTGAACGCCGCGTCACCGAATGCACCGACGCCGGGGAGCAAAACACGGTCGGCTTTCCGGATCACGTCTGCGTCGGAAGTCAGGACGGCATCCGCGCCGATGTATTTAAAGGAACAGCAAAGGGAAAAAATATTCCCGACACCGTAGTCAACAATCGCTATCATAGGTTTTCTCCAAAATTGATTTTCTCAAACATTCGATTAAAGCACACCCTTGGTGGAGGGGATCTCGTTCGCGTAACGAGGATCGATTGCGGCTGCCTTCGAGAATACGCGGGAAACCGCCTTGAAGATGCCCTCGATAATATGGTGCGAATTTTCGCCGGACAGCATCCGGACGTGGAGGGTGATATCCGCCGCACGGATGAAGCCGAGCCAGAATTCCTTCGCCAGTTCGGTATCAAAATCCCCGACCTTTTCGGTCGGCATGATCACGTCGTATGTCAGATGCGCACGTCCGGACACATCCACAGCGGCAAGGATCAGCGATTCGTCCATCGGGAGGATGATGTCGGCATAACGGGTAATGCCGCGCTTGTCACCAAGCGCTTTCTTGAACGCGTCGCCGAGTGCGATGCCGATGTCCTCAGTCGTGTGGTGGTAGTCAACGTCCGTATCGCCAGTACACTTGACGTTCAGGTCGAACCGTCCGTGCTTTGCAAACAGGATCAGCATATGGTTGAGAAAGCCGCAGCCGGTATCGATCTCCGACTTGCCCGTACCGTCGAGGTTGAGCTTGAGTGAGATCTGCGTTTCGAATGTATTTCTTACAATTTCAGCCGTACGTGCCATCGTCATTCCCCCGCTTTCGCAAGAATATCGTCCGTTGCCGCAACGAGCGCTTCCATTTCTTCGCGCGAACCGATCGTGATGCGGACATAATCCGAAATGCGCGCCTTGCCGAAGTAGCGCACGAGAACGCCGCGTTCGCGCAGTCCGTCGTAATACGCCTTGCCGGAAATTTTGTCGGACTTTGCAAAAATGAAGTTGGTCATGGAATCGGTCATCGTGAAGCCGCGCTTTTTCAGCTCAGTGACGGTGTACGCACGGTTTTCGATAATCGCCGTACGTGTCTTATCGAAATACGCACGGTCCTGCATGGACAGCGCACCGCAGAGCTGAGTCAGGCGGTTGACGTTGTAGGGGTTCGTGGAATATTTGATCTTCTCAAGTCCCTCGATGATCGCAGGATTCGCGATGGTGAAACCGAGACGCGCACCTGCGAGCTGGCGGGACTTCGAGAACGTCTGCACAACGGCGAGGTTGTCGTACTTCTGCGTCAGCGGAACGACGGATTCGCCTCCGAAGTCGATGTACGCTTCGTCTACGACGATCAGACGTTCGGGATTGGCGGTCACGAGCGACTCGATCACGTCGGGCGTGAAGCAGATGCCGGTCGGCGCGTTCGGATTGGCGATGAAGAGAGTTTCCGTCGTCGCTTTGAGCTTGGCGGGATCGAGGGTGAAATCGTCCTCCAGCGGAACGACGGTGGTCTTCTTCTGATAAAGATCGGCAAAGACCTGATAGAAACCGTAGGTAATATCCGCATACGCCGCACCGTTTTCGCAGAACGCCATGAAGAGGAAGTTCAGCGATTCGTCGGAACCGTTCGAAACGAACACATATTCCGGAGCGACACCGTAGAAATCCGCAATCGCACGCTTGACACCGACGGACGTCGGATCGGAATACAGACGGAGATCTGCGGCCGCCGCGCCGTTCATCGCTTCGATGACAGCGGCACAGGGCGGGAACGGGGATTCGTTGGTGTTGAGTTTGATGTATTTCTTGTCACGCGGCTGCTCACCCGGCACATAGGCCTCAAGTGCCGCGAATTTTGTATCTAAAAATCTGCTCATAGATGAAATGTGGTTCTGCGGGGAAAACTTTTTGAAAAAAGTTTTCCCCGCACCCCTTTCAAAAACTTTTAATCTGTTACAGAAATCAAATTTGTTTATTCCGAGACGGCGAGTGCAATATACCGTTCGTTTTTGTTGTTGACCGCGCAGTAGAAGTGGTAGACCCTGCCGTCGTGTTTGATCACCCACGGCTTGTGCGCATGGACGTTTTCCCAGGCGAATTCGGGCTTGATAAGCGGTTCGCCGTCCCAGACCGTCCAGTCGACGAGGTTCTTCGAACATGCGAAGCTGTCGTATGCACCCGCGCCGGATCCGAAACGGAAGAAGAACATAACGTAAATGTCGTCAATCAGCACGATCTGCGGGTCACCGCTGATGAAATCGCACGGACCGTCGCTCGCGAGGTCGATGATCGCGTGTTCGCCCCAGCGTTCCCAGTGTTCGCCGTCATCCGATACAGCGAGGAAAAGACGTTCGCGGTTGTCCTCGCCCTTCGCGTTGAAGCAATTGACATAAGGATGTCCGGTGGAATTTTTCGGATCCGTGAAAACGTAGCTCTTGTACAGGGTCTTCGTTTCCTTCGGACGGCTGTCCGCGTCCTGCGGGGTGAGAATCGGGTCTTCGAACCGGATGAAGCTGTCCGCCGCTGTGGGATCGGATGTTTTCGCCATGCCCATAAGAAGCGGATCGGGTTCGTAGCCGTCGCTGTTGCCCGCGAGGTAAGTGATGTAATAGCTGTCGTTCACCTTCACCAGTCCGTTGCTGCCGCCGAACTCCGTATCAAAGAATGCGGCATAACCGGCGACCTGCTTGCTGTCCCAGTGATTGAGGTCATTGCGGCGGAAGACCGGTCCGACGTATTCCCAGTTCACGAGGTCTGCGGACTTCGCGAGGTGGGTTTCGTAACCGGAGACACGGGTGTCTTTGGAGATCGCGATGAAGTACATATAAAACCGGTCGCCGTGGCGAAAAATGCTCGGACAGTCGACAAAATCGTTTTCCCACTTAATAACCGCACCGAGTTTTTTCGGAGTACGGATTTTTTCGTAAATCAACTGCATTTCCTCGCAGGTGACAAGGGCATCTGTTTTTCTGACAAACGGAATCATGTCAGTTACCGTCCTTATCGAAACGCACAACGGCGCTCTTTGCGTGCGCAGTGAGCTGTTCGCGCTTCGCGAATTCGTTGACACGCCATGCTTCCTTTGCGAGAGCTTCGCGGGTATAATAAATATAGGAAGACTTCTTTACATAGTCGTCGACCGACAGGGGACTGGAAAACTTCGCTGTGCCGGAGGTCGGAAGAACATGGTTCGTGCCGGCAAAATAGTCACCGAGCGGTTCGGGACAGTTCTTACCAAGAAAGATGGAACCGGCGTTCTTGATTTCGGAAAGAACCGCAAACGGGTCGTCCACCATAACTTCAAGGTGTTCGGGTGCCAGTTCGTTTACCATATCGATGGCACGCTTGAACGTGTCGGTAATGATGATCTTGCCGTACACGTCAATGGACGCGCGGGCGATATCGGCGCGGGAGAGCTGCGGGATCTGGATTTCCAGTTCGTCCGCAACCTTTGCGGCAAGCTCTTCGGAATCCGTGACGAGGATCGCGGATGCGAGACGGTCGTGTTCCGCCTGCGAGAGCATATCCGCCGCAACGACGGTGGGGTCACAGGTACCGTCCGCGAGAACGATGATCTCGCTCGGACCGGCGATCATGTCAATGCCGACCTTGCCGAATACCTGACGCTTTGCTTCCGCAACGAACGCGTTGCCGGGACCGACAATCTTGTGTACCGCGGTAACGGTTTCTGTGCCGTATGCGAGAGCAGCGATCGCCTGGGAGCCGCCCATCTTGTAGATCACATCCGCACCGGCGATGTCAGCCGCCGCGAGAATGGCGGGATTGACCTTACCGTCCGGTCCCGGAGGGGTCGCCATGGCGATGAACGGAACCCCCGCAATCTTCGCGGGAATGATATTCATCAGCACGGACGACGGAAGCGGAGCGGAACCGCCCGGAACGTACACGCCGACCTTTTCGATCGGGGTAACACGCTGCCCGAGGATGACGCCTTCCTTGTCGGTAACGGCGTATCCCTGACGGATCTGGCACTTGTGGTAGTGTTCGATGTTCGCCGCCGCATCGCGGAGGATGTTCAGGAAATCCTCATCAAGGGAAGCCGCCGCTTCGTCGATCTCCTCACGGGTAACGACAATGGAGTCGAGCTTTACCTTATCGAACTTTTCGGTATATTCCGCGAGAGCCGCGTCACCGTTTTTCCGGATATTTTCGATAACAGCCGCGACGATGCCGGACACGTCAACGGCGTTTTCTTCTCTCGCGAGGATCTCGTCCACGGAGAGGTCTCTGATGTTGTATGTCTTGATCATTCAGTTCACCTTATTGCTGTATATCGCATTGATTTTTTCGACAAGTCCGCGCACCTCTTCGTTCTTGAACCGGTATGCTGCCTTGTTCACGATAAGACGCGCGCTGATGTCGCACACAGTCTCCTTGACT
Source organism: Clostridia bacterium (assembly GCA_017398585.1). Lineage (GTDB taxonomy): Bacteria > Bacillota > Clostridia > Oscillospirales > CAG-272 > UMGS1696. The sequence continues at coordinate 34,291 of JAFQFS010000045.1, read as the reverse complement.
TCCAGATTGTTTTCCTTGAGAGTCGAACCGGTCTCTACAATGTCCACGATAACATCGGACATGCCGAGGATCGGAGCAAGCTCGATGGAACCGCTCAGCTTGATAATCTCAATCTCGCGTCCCTTGGATGCGTAATACGACCGCGCAATGTTCGCGAACTTCGTCGCCACGCGGAGCGTACGGTTGGGGTTCGGTTCGTAACCGGCCATTCCGGCAACACACATGCGGCACTTGCCGAAGCCGAGGTCAAGGAGTTCGTACACATCGGGGTTGTGTTCAAGCAGGATGTCGCGTCCGACGACGCCGATGTCCGCTGCCCCGCGTTCCACGTAAATATCTACATCGGAAGGCTTGACCCAGAAGTAACGGGTGATGCCTCCGTCGTCTTCAAAAATGAGTTTGCGCGAACCGTCGGTCAGACCGGGACAGCCATAGCCGAGGTTCTCGAGCATTTCGTAGACCTTTTCGCCGAGTCTTCCCTTCGGCAGAGCGATGTTAAGTCGTTTCAATTTCAAGTCCCCTTTCCCCGAAACGGAAGTATTCGCGGCATTTGAGCGATCCGTCGCCGGACTTCTGTACCCGGACACTGCGTCCGCCGCCTGTGAGCATCTTCACGGTTCTCGTGAGAGCGGCAAGGTCTGCCGTATCATCGTAGGTGATGAGGATATCGACATCGTAGTCGTTTTTATCTTCAAAGTAAAGGTCAAGCGTATTCATGTAGATCGCGAAGCCGATCGCGCCGGTATGCTTGCCCATTTTGTCGAGCAGCTTGTCGTACCGTCCGCCGGAAAGCACACCTCGTGCCACACCGTCGATGTAGCCGCGGAAAATAATGCCGTCATAGTAGCTGATGTCGTTGATGAGCGAGAAGTCGAGACGGAGGTTTTCTCCTTCGCCGACGGCGGTCATAAAGTTGTAGATGGCTTCGAGTTCGTCGAGTGCGGAGGTCATGGTATCGTTTTCCGCGAGAGGACGGAGGGCGGCAATCACGTCTTCTACCTTGCCGTAGGTTTCGGAAATGGTCGTCAGCTTTGTACAGATCGCGTCGTCGATGCCGTTTTCCCGGCAGATGCGTGCGAGGTCGTGCGGATTCTTGCCCGCCACACAGGTGAGCAGGTCTTCGCGGACATCGTAAGGGATGCTGCGGTTCTCGAACAGCCCGCCGACAAACGCCGCGTTGGAGAGGTCGAGAATGTAATCCTTCGAGATGCATTCAAGACTCTTCTTCGCGAGCATGATAACTTCGCAGGTGGAGTAAAGATCGGCTTCCCCGATGCACTCAAGTCCGACCTGCATGATCTCGCGGTACTCGCCGTCGATGGCGCGGTAGACGTTTTCGTTATAGTATTCCTTGATGCGTTCGCCGGAGGCCGCGTTCTTCACGATGGAAAGCGTAACGTCCGGCTTGAGAGCGAGGAGCTTGCCGTGAGTGTCGTTGAAGGTGATGATGTTGCCTTCCGCAAGAAAACTGCGGTTGTCGGCATAGAGGTCGTACTCCTCAAATTTGGACATTTTGTACTTTTTATACCCGTGCGTTTCGTACAGTTCGCGCAGGTCGAAGATGGCTTTCTCTTCTTTGCGGAGGATGTTCTGGGTCATTGGTGTTTCTCGGGGAAAACTTTTTCGAGAAAAAGTTTTCCCCGAACCCCTTTCAAAAAGCTTTAATCTGGAAAAAGAATATTGTTTGGTTAAAATTGATGGTTCCTATTATAGCACGCTTTAGCGCTTTAGTCAAGTAAATTGCTGAATTCTTTTGAGTTTGTAGGATTGTATAAAAGTACGTGAAATTCTTGTAATCCGTCCGGTAATATGGTATAATTTCAGAAAGAATCTGCACTTTGGAGGTTATTTATGACTCCTACCAAAAAACTGCCGCTGTTTGTCGTCACCGGCGCGTCCGGCGTCGGGAAATCGACCACCTGCGAGGAGCTGTTCCGGAACGAGGCCGGAAAACCGTATCTCGTGATGGAAAGCGACATTCTCTGGGACGATTACTACGACACACCCGAGGACAATTACCGCGGGCTGCGCACGATCTGGATGTACCTCTGCGCGAACATTTCCCAGTGCGGCAAGCCGGTCGTTTTATGCGGATGCGCGACACCCGATCAGTTCGAAAATCTCCCGGAACGGGATCTGTTCACGGAGATCCATTATCTCGCGGTTGTATGCAGTGACGAAGCCCTCGAAGACCGGATGAAAAACGGCCGCGGCATCGATGAAGAAGACTGGCTGCGCGTGTCGTACAACTTCAACCGCTGGCTGAAAGAACACGCCTCCGAGACCAATCCGCCCATCACCCTGCTCGATATCACCGGAAAAACACCTGCGGAAGCGGCGGAAGCCCTGGAAAACTGGATCCTGTCGCACCTTTGAAAATCCCCATAAACCCGCAAAAATGCGATGACTTTCAAAAGTCACCGCATTTTTTAGTTACAGGATCAGAACGTAAAGGGTTCGCCGTACGGCGCGGGAGCTGCGATCAGCTTGCCGTCCTTCGCGTCAACGATGCCGCCGACGTAGTACTTGCTGCCGTCTTCGCGCTTGACGTTCGGGATGCTCATCACCATCGTCGGGAAATCGGCATCGCACTTGCCTGCGGTGTGCGGCGGAATACAGTACGCACGGTGCATATGACCGCAGACGAGCAGGTCGATGCCCATTTCGTTCAGCAGCTTCGTCCAGTATTCGTAGATATCGGACGCAACATCAAACGGATGGCCGAACTTTTCCGTGATCGGCACGTGACAGAACGCGATCTTGTACTTGACGCCGTCCGCCGCGTATTCGTTTTCCTTGTTCGCGATCAGGGATTCGAGGTATTCCGTCTCACGTTTACGGAACGCATCGAAGAAGATCGTTCCGCCGTACTCGATGTTGTGGTCGTACTTGTCTTCGCCGCAGTCGAGAATGAGACCCCAGAGGGCGCCCTGACGGAAGGAATAGAAGGTCTCGCGCCGTCCGTCACGGAATGCGGTCGGGATGTAGTTCGGCAGAAGCTGTGCCTTGTGCCCTCTCGTGTCGTGGTTGCCGCGGGATCCGATAACCGGACGTTCGCCGTGAACGGCGTTCGCAGCCAGCTCGTACGAGGTATAGAAATGCTCGATCTTGTCGCTCCATTCATTGATGTCGCCGTTGAGCAGGAGGATGTCGCAGGTACCGCCGACCATGTTGAAGGTTTCGATCGGCAGTGCGGTCTGCGCGTGCGTATCGGCAAACTGGAACAGACGGAAGTCGTCACCGGTCAGCGGATAGAAATTGTACGTCTTGCGGACTTTTTCCACACCTTCCGGATAATAAGGTTTTTTATCGAGATATTCGACGAACACAACGGTGTAATGTCCCGCCGCGTTCAGCTTGTCGCCGGGGACGGGAATCTTATGAACGGTATCGTACATGAGCAGACCGCATTCTTCGTCAGTGAAGCGTTCGCCGTCAATTTCGATCCAGCCAATCCCCATGGTCGTCGTCAGAAAAATGATCTGGTAGTCCCTGCCTACCACGAAAACGGAGGGGTCAAAGCGGAGTACACTGTTTTCTTCCATTTCGTTTCCCCCTTACATCACGACTTCCATGCCGTCGAACGCCTTGCCGTACTGGTAGTGATGTTCACGGCTCGCCATTCTCGCGAGGTCTTCTGCCCAGCGGGGGCTGATGTGGTTGTGAAGAACCCGCTTCACCTTCGCGTTCGCAAGGACAGCCTCGGTCGCGTCGGAGGAGAAGTGTGCGGATTCCACGATGATGAGGTCGAGTTCTTCCTCAAATGCCACCTGCGGGAAGTCCTTCGTGGGATGTCCGAGGTCGCCGGTGAAGAGGATCTTCTTCCCTTCCGCTTCAAAAAGGAACGCGTGGGAATGATGACAGTGCTGGGTCGCAATCGCCGTGACCTTTGCAAAGCCGTCGTCGTAAATCACACCCGCTTCGTAAACGTGCAGACCGATACCTTCCCGAAGATCCTTTCCGCCGGAGATCCATGCTTTCATACCGGTGACAAGGCTTTCGTCGGGCAGGTATACCTGCGGTTCCGACGTCTTGAAGTACCAGTTCGCAAGATCGACGAAGGAAATCAGACCGTTCGTATGGTCACCGTGAGGATGGGTGATGAAGATACCCTTGACCGCGTTGATGGAAATGCCGCGGTGGATGAGGTCTTCGATCGCCTGTGTACCCATGTCAATGAAATAGTACCGGCCTGCGGTTTCGATCATGGTACAGGAGCATCTGCGTTCCGGTTCCGGTACGCCATGGCTGGTGCCGATAAAGGTAATACGCATAATGGATTTCGCGGGGGAAACTTTTTGAAAAAAAGTTCCTCCCGCACTCCTTTCAAAAAACTTCAATCTATATGACTTGATTGAGTGAGTGCGGATTGTTCGTTTCCCCTTTTCTTACGGTCTGCACCGGAACTTTGTCAACACATTTGTTTGAAAGTTTTTGAAAAGGGGTTCGGGGAAAAACTTTTTGAAAAAAAGTTTTTCCCCGGAAGCTCACCCCAACAATTCGGCGAGTTCGTCGATGGTTTCGTCGAAGACTTTCATTGCATTCTTGACGACTTCGGGAGAGGTGAGGTCGATGCCGGCGATCTTCAGCTCGTTGATCGGATAGTCGGAACCGCCGGTCGCGAGGAATTCAAGATACTTCGACGGATCACCGGTTTCGAGGATATTCGATGCGATCGCAACGGCGGAAGAGAAGCCGGTCGCGTACTGATAAACATAGAACGCACGATAGAAATGCGGGATGAACGCCCATTCGTACTTCACAACGTCACGGAATTCCGCGTTCGGATAGTACTGCTTCACGAGGGACGCATACAGATCACACATACATTCGGCGGTCAGCGGCGTGCCGGATGCTTCGAGTTCATGGGTCTTCTGTTCGAATTCCGCAAACAGGGTCTGACGGAATACGGTCGTACGGAAGCCTTCGAGGAAGTGATTGAGAATGTAGGCACGGCGCTTGCGGTCCGTTTCGTTCGCGAGAAGATACTTGGTCAGCAGAACCTCATTGCAGGTAGATGCCACTTCGGCAACCACAAGGTGATATCCGTGGTTTGCATAATCACGTGCTTCGGAAGACAGATAGGAGTGCATCGCGTGACCAAGCTCGTGCGCGAGGGTGAACGCGTGGTCGAGAGTACCGTTGAAGTTCATCATGACGTACGGGTGAACGCCATGAACGCCCATCGAGAACGCACCGGAATCCTTGCCGGGCGTTTCGTAAACGTCGATCCAGTTTTCGTGGTACGCGCGGTCGATCACATCAACGTACGCCTGACCGAGCGGTGCGACTGCCTTCTTGACGAGTTCGCACGCGTTTTCGTACGGCATCGGATAATCCACGTCGGCAACCATCGGGGTATAGAGGTCGAATACGTCGAGTGTTTCCAGACCGAGCGCCTTCTTGCGCAGGTCAAGGTACTTCACCATCGACGGGATCGCATCGTGCACGGCTTCCACGAGAGCGTCGTAAACCGCTTCGGGAACGTTGCTTCCCGCGAGGGACGCCGCACGTGCGGAGGAATAGCCGCGGATGTCCGCGCCCATATTGTCCTTCTTGACGCTGCCGCCGTAGAGAGACGCGAACGTGTTGATGTACTTGCCGTACGTACCGAACATGGCCTCAAATGCCGATTCACGTACCCTGCGGTCGCCGGATTCGCGGAACATGCCGAACATGCCGCGGGTCAGTTCCACTTCTTCGCCGTTTTCCGCAAGGGTCTTCGGGAACGACATTTCAACGTTTGTGAACATATCGTACGTTGACTTCGGAATACCGGTGATCTTCGAAACCTTCGCAAGGAGCTGTTCGCTCTTTTCGTCGAGGATGTACGCCCGCAGACGGGTTTCGTTTTCAATGATGTGCGCATATTTCTGCAGCGGTTCGTACTTCAGGAATTCCGCGAGGGTCTCCTCGGGAATTTCCAGCAGTTCCGGCGTAAAGAACGCCATTGCCGTACCATACTTGACACCGAGCATGCGTACGCGGTCACTCATGACCTGCGCGGCGGTGTCGGAACCGTCTGCAGACTTCGCAAGGAATGCATAACAGGAAACACGCGAGAACTTTTCGGAGAACCCGTACATCGTCTCGTAGGCATTGTACAGCGCTTCCGCAGACTGACCGAGAGTTCCTTTGACCGCCGCAACGGACGGAATCGCCGCTTCACATTCCGCAAACGCCTTTTCCCAGTCTTCGTGAGTCACAAATATATGCGTAAAATCCCACTTCAGTTCCGCGGGAATTTCATTTCTGTTTCTCATAAATCTAAACCTGACTATTTTTTTATTTAGTATAAGGATTTTTGGGAAGGGGTTTGGGGAAACCTTTTTTGCAAAAAAGGTTTCCCCAATTATTTTATTTTCTGAATCTCCGTCCGGTCTTTTCGAGGTATGCGGACAGCGGACCAATCCAGTCGGTCTGGATAATGTCGAAGTTGTCGGCACACCAGCCCCAGCCGTATTCGGGATCCCCTGCGAGAGCGGTGTCGTCGGAATGGAACGCCGCGAGGACCGCCTTATAGCTGTACACGATGGTGTTGACCCAACAGAGCTTGCCGTCCTTATGAAGTTTTTCGCGGTACTCTGCGGACGCGAGTTCGTCGTCCATGGTCTTGAAAAGCAGTTCGGAACCGATGTAGTTGATATTTCTGGTCTTCATCATTTCGTGAACACCTCCGTCCTTCGAAATGACGGGCAGGAACTGAATATCCGGCGCGTAGGTTTCTATGATGTCAAGCTGCGCGGGATTCGGGCTGCACTTGAGGATGATCTGATCCTTCATGTCGTGGCGCTTGATCTTTTCGATGATCTCCGCAGGATGGTCGCCAAACTTGTCAACGTTGATGAAGCAGCGTCCCTTGAGGTGTTCGAGCAATTCGTCAAGCGTGTTCAGCCCGATCTCGGTTTCGGAACCGTCGTAGTTGCAGTAGCGGAGCTTTTTGATCTCCTCGGTGGTCATGTCTTCGAGGTGAACGTCCTTGCCGATGTGGCGGCGTTCCATGTGCGGATGGAAGATGAACAATTCGCCGTCGCCCGCCATGGTCACGTCGATCTCGACCATGTCCGCGCCCTGAGCCAGTGCGATGTCGTACGCGAGAAGGTTGTTGCAGGGGATGTTGCCGCCCCATACCCCGCGGTGCGCACAGAGAATCACGCGTTCGGAAGCCGCTTCGCGAATATCAAATTTCATAGGTTTTCTCCTTCTATAGAAATATAATTTCTCGGGAAAAACTTTTTCGAGAAAAAGTTTTTCCCGAACCCTTTTCAAAAAGCTTTAATCTGTGGAATTGTTTTTTGATTGGTGCAGATTTTTTGTTTATCCGTTTAAAGTTTTTTGAAAGGGGTGCGGGGAAAATCTTTTTTTCAAAAAAGTTTTCCCCGCGAAACTCCGTTTAACCGCGTCTTACCATGGACTTGAGTTCCTTGATCGTTACGACCTTGAGAACAATCACCAGTACCGCGTAAACCACGACCGCTCCCATGATGGAGACCAGACCGCCCATTTTCACGCCGAGCGCACCGGAAAGCACCGCGTACGCGCCGTAGGCAAAGCCGCCCATGAGAAGGGAGGCCACCGCCGTCTTGACGGTGTTCCAGAGGATCGCACCGCAGCCGGCGAGATACTTCCGGAGGAAGAAGACGTTCATACCAATCATCACAACGTAGCAGACACAGGTCGCGATAGGCGCACCCGCGATATTGACCGCTTCAACTCCGACGAGCACCGCGTTCAGCACGCACTTGATGATGCCGCCAACCGTCAGGCTGATAAGCGGACGGTTAACATGTCCGAACGCCTGCAGGATGGCACCGCTGATGGAAACGACCGCATACAGGATGACCGCAATACCGAAGATTGCAAGCAGAGGCGTACCGGCCGCTGCTTCTTCGGGGGTGTTGAAGTAAATGATGTGCATAATGGGTTCCGCCAGCACGGTAATACCGACGCCTGCCGGGAGAGCCAGCAGGAGCGCATACTTGAAGCAGGTCACCATATTGGTGCGCACGCCGTCCTTATCCTTCGCCGTGAATGCAGCGGTAAGAACGGGGAGAATGCTGACCGAGAACGGTACGATAAAGGCGGACGGGAAGTTGAAAATCTTCTTTGCATTGCCGAACACACCGTAGAGCCAGTTCGCACGTTCGTATGTATAGCCGAGACCGTCCTGCAGGATGCGCATGATGACGGTCGTGTCGATGAGGTTGACAAGGCTCATGACGGACGCACCGAGGGAAACGGGAATGGCGATCCGGAAAAGTTCACGGATAATGGTACGTGTGTCGCGCACGGGGAGGTCGCAGACTTCCTTGTCCCTGTCCATACGCTTCTTGTTGAACAGGAGGTAAACGACCGCGAGAACCGCGCCCAGAGAAACGCCGAGGATCGCACCAGCGGAACCGCCGACATACGAATATTCGGTCTTCAGCAGGACGTACGCGAGCAGGCATCCGAAGAACAGTTTCGCAAACGCTTCGATGACCTGCGAAACGGCGGTGTACTTCATAATAGAGTGTCCCTGGAAGTACCCGCGGAGCGCGGACATCACGAACGCACAGAATGATGTGATCGACAGTGCACGGATGGACATGCCTGCGTTGGGATTCTTGATGATAGCGGCAAGACCGTCCGCTCCGAAGAACATAACGGCTGCGATGACGGCACCGAGAATCGTGAAGATCCGGACGGAAATCGTATAAATCCGGTCTGCTTCGGCAGTGTTGCCGGAAACGAGAGTTTCACTGACCATACGGGACACGGCGACCGGAAGACCGGCGGACGCGAGTACGGCGAGCATGTTGTAGATATCGTAGGCGGCATAAAAATAACCCATGCCGTCGCCGCCGAGCATATTGGCAATCGGGATGGTGAAGAGCAGACCGGCCAGCTTCACGAACGCCGTGGAGATCGTGAGGATGAACGCGCCCTGCAGAAAGGTTCCTTTTCTATCGGAAGTTTTCAGAGCTGATACCTTCTTTACCTAATAAATTTATATATGCAATTTTATCACAGCCGTGGACGAAAGTCAATATAAGGGCAGAGAGAAGGAAAAAAAGTCTTCGGAAACGTGGGATTTTCCGCAAATCTTTCCCGTTTCCGTTTTACAAACGGCGCGAGTTATGCTATAATGGAGACAGGAATATCCTGTCCCCAAGGAGGACATATGCTCTCCCTGTTTCTTCGTGTCTACAGCAGAAACCGTTCCCGTAACCTTCCTCTGCCGGTAACACTCGCACTTCTGCTCGGCAGTCTGATTTACAATCTCCTGCCCGTTTTCCGGTATTTCCGTTATCGTCAGACCGTGACCGGCACGATTGCGGAATTGACGGAAGATCGTGAAAACAGACGCCGGAACCTCATTACTGCAGCATACAGCATCGACGGAAGTACCTACTATGTCCGTTCTTTTTACAGTCACAGCATACCGTACTACAAAACCGGCATCGAAATCCCGGTTCGTGTCAGCGAAAAAAATCCCGCACACGCCATGCTTCCGCACGATCTGCGCATTGCCGTAACGGCTTCGGTTGTCACGGGGCTGGCATTTCTGTTTGTTCTGGTTGTTGCTGTTCTCTGAAAAAAGCCAACCGTTCTTCATATAATCACCGAAAGGATTCCTATAGAATGAACACCTATCCTTCCCTCTCCTGCATCACCATCGACGGTGGAAACGCCTTCTCCGTCAACTTCGCGGGCGACCTCCGCTACCTCGCGGAACTCGACTGCGACCGTATGCTGTACAACTTCCGTGCCGCATTCGGCGAAGAGCCGTCCTGCGAACCAGTCTACGGCTGGGACGCTCCCGACGGTCTCCTCCGCGGTCACTCCACCGGACATTTTCTCTCCGCCCTCGCGCTTGCCTACACCTCGACCGGTGACGACCTCTATAAAACCAAACTCGACTATATGGTCGGCGAACTGCGCCGTCTCCAGCTCAAGTCGAAGGGCGTCCCGCACGAATTCGTGACCGCCTGCACGCCCGACGACTGCGCGCAGGAAAAGTGGAGCCGCGATCCCTCCGTCTGGGGTGAAGGGTTCCTGTCCGCGTACTCTCCCGACCAGTTCGCCCTTCTCGAACAGTTCACGCCGTACGCGAAAATCTGGGCGCCGTACTATACCCTCCACAAAATCCTCGCCGGACTCCTCGAAGCCTACGAACGTACCGGAAACGGGACCGCGCTCGACACCGCCTCCGGCATCGGACGCTGGGTCATCGACCGCCTCTCCCCTCTCACGGCGGAACACCGTGCGAAGATGTGGAAAATGTACATTGCCGGCGAATTCGGCGGCATGAACGAATCCCTCGCCCGTCTCGCCCTGCTGACAGGGGATAAAACCTTCCTCGCCGGCGCGAAAATGTTCGACAATGTGAACATCTTCCCCGGACTCGCGGAAGGTACCGACACCATCAAGCATCTGCACGCGAACCAGCACATCCCGCAGATCATGGGCGCGCTTATGGAATACCGTGCATCCGGCGATGAAACCTACCTACAGATCGCACAGAACTTCTTCGACATCGTGACAAAGCACCACATGTACGCCATCGGCGGCGTCGGACAGGGCGAATGCTTCCGCGAACCGGATCTCCTCGCGCACTTCATCAAGAGCGACACAAACTGCGAAACCTGCGCAACGTACAACCTCATCAAGATCGCACGCGAACTGTACTCCCTCGCTCCCGAACGTGCGGATTACATGGATTACATCGAACGCGGGCTGGTCAACCACATTCTCGCGTCCCGCAATCCGGAAATCACAAAGCATATGACCAACGGCGTGACCTATATGCTCCCGATCGGTCCCGGTGTTGAAAAATACTACACCGACAACTATCACAGCTTCACCTGCTGCCACGGCACCGGCATGGAAAACCACGTCAAATACGGTGACTGCATCTATTTCATCAAGGACGAGACCGTCTACGTGAACCAGTACATCCCTTCTGCCCTCGATGCGGATGACGTGTTCGTTAAGATCGACGTTCCGTTCCCCGGATCCTGTGGGAAAATCACCGTTTCCGCACACCGTGACACCGTCGTAAAGTTCCGTATCCCCGCATGGTGCGGGAACACTCCGTTCCACGTGAATGGAAAACCCGCGGAAATCCACGGGCGGTACGCCGTCGTTGAATGCGGCTGCGGCGAAACGGTTACCATTGACGTATGCTTCGATTTTGCCGCACGGTTCGAACTCCTTCCCGACCGGCTGAGCGATTACGACGCATACATGGTAAACAAAAACACCCACTACCACGGCGACAAAAAGCCGGACGATACCGCCGAAACCCTCGATAAAACCCCGAAGATGACGGTCGGCGCGCTGATGTACGGCCCGTTCGTCCTTGTCACCTGCGACGACACGGACGGCTACCTGCATCTTCCGGCAGAGGCCGTATTCACGGCATCCATCGAAAACAGCAGTCTCACCGTCACCGGCGCGGGATACACGTTCCGGCCGATTTACGCCGTCCACGGCAGAAAATATCACACTTATTTTATTCTGGATTAACCTATGAAAAAATTGCTTTTCCCCCTCCTGTTTCTCCTTCTGTTCACCGCCTGCGGCAGAACGGAAGAACTCCCCACCGAACCGGAAACCTCTGAACCGAATCATCCCGCAATAGAAGAAACCGTCCCCGAACCGTCGGAACCCGCATCCGCACCGGACCCCGAAACCGAATGTGTGCTTGTCTCCCTGGGGGATTCCATCGCGCGCGGCTACGGTCTTGCCAATCCGAAAAAAGAAGCATACAGTACCCTCGCCGCCGACCGGATCACCGCAGACGGAATCGCGTCCGGTCTCGCATACAACTTCGGAGTGGACGGGCAGGACAGCACCGAACTTGTCTCGTACATCACAAAAAACCCCGCGATTCCCGAAGCCCTCGCGGATGCCGACTATGTCTCAATCAGCATCGGCGCGAACAATTTTCTCGGCGACGCCTTCACGTTTCTGAACACCTGCACCGACTTCAAGCGGAACCCCTCGACCGAACTGACCTCCGACGATGTCTCCGAGGCGTTCCGGAAGTTCAACGCGGACGTTGCCGAAGGAGTGGAACAGCTCCGTAAGGACATCCCGCAGATCATTGCGAACATCCGCGCGTCGAACGAAGACTGCGAGATCCTCTTTCTCACCTGCTACAATCCCTACGGTGCCGTGAACGTCACCCTCGACTGGGGCGGCGCAATGCCCGTCAACTTCGCCGCACTGTCCGACTCCTCCGTCACGCAGATGAACGATGTCATCCGTGACCTCGCGGACGATCACGACTACACCGTCGCGGACGTCTACACCGCCTTCGAAGGCAAAGCCGCCCGCCTCGTCTGTGCTACTCCCGTCGAATCCGGCGACACGTTCGACCCGAACGCCGTCGACCCGCACCCGAACAAAACCGGTCACGCCGTCATCGCGGACGTGCTGGTGGAGATTATGGGGAATTGAGTTTTCCGGGGAAGGAACTTTTTAAAAAAAGTTCCTTCCCCGGACCCCATCCTCAAAAACTTTCCGACTATAAATATAGATAAAGAAAGTGCAGATTTGTAGAAACAGAACGGCTGTAAACTTTACAGCAATTCCGTTGCGCCAAATCCGCACTTTCTTTGTATGTCCTCTTGTCCGAAAAGGTTTTGGAAAGGGGTTCGGGGAAAACCTTTTTAAGGAAAAGGTTTTCCCCGAAAAACTCCATGTTATTCACTTAACATCTCGTCGATCACGTTGCCGTGGCGGTCGATGAGGACGCCGTTGTCGTCCTTGTTTTTGTTCCAGACTTTGGCGTCGCCCCATTTGAAGTCGGCGTCACCCTTGTAGTCGTTGCAGGCGACGGTCACTTCGTCATCTGCGGCGATCACGGAGCCTTCCGGGAACATGAACAGTTCACCGCCGCGCTCGGACACGATGAACCAGCGGGACAGGTCAAGGTCTTCGCTGCCGTTGTTGCGGAGAACGACGGTCTGATCCGCCTTGGAAATCGAAACAAATTCAACGTCGTCGGATACATGACCCCAGACGGCGTTTTCCAGCGTGATCGTGCCGTCGTGCGCGATCTCGCAGAGGATGCCGAGGTCGTATTCGTCCGTGATGAGAACTTCCGCCCCCACGTCCTCAAGCCCCTTCCGGATGCTCTTGTGCGCGGTATTTTCGTCCACCGTGCGGTCGGTCGTGATGATGGCGTAGTCCGGCGACGTCTCCTCCATGAACGAAACGGAAGTCGCGTCCTTATGACCGTGGTTGCCGACCTTCAGAAGATCACAGCGCAGGTCGAATCCGGCACGCATGAGCGTTTTTTCTTCATCGTGCTGCATGTCGCCCGCGAACAGGACCGTTTTTCCGTTCACCGTCATGCGGAGGACGAGCGAATTGTCGTTGTCATCGAGCGGGTTGTAGCGGATCGGTCCGAGGACTTCAAAATAAAGCCCTTCGGAAATCTCGATCACCTGCCCCGGCTCGAGCAGGGTCTGCTCCAGCGACGCCTTTTCGATGACATTCTGCATTTTCGTCATCTCCGTGGCGATCGCGGCCGTGTAGCACGCGCCGACCTCACAGTAGTCCGCAATCATCGGCAGACCGCTGATGTGGTCGTTGTTCGAATGGGTCATAAAAACCCCTTCGAGCCGTTCAACTTCAAAATAATCAAGCGCCGCCAGAATCTTCGGCACGGATGTTTCCTCACCGGTGTCGATCATATAATGCACGCCATCCGCTTCGATCAGAATGGAGTCCGCACGTCCTGCGTTGACGAACAGGATCCGTACGTCGTGTTCCCCCGCAATCTCGATGGATTCGTAATCCTTCCGGATCTCCCGGTCGGTGCGGTACGGATTCACGGTCGTTTCCGGCGTTCCCGCAAACGATGTTTCTTCGGGAATTACTTCTCCGGTGCATGCGGTCAGAGAGGTCAGCACCATTCCCGCCGCCAGCAGCATCAGCAATTTTTTCTTGATATTCAAATGATAGAACCTCGTATTCACAGATTTTTATACCTTTCCGCACAGGATCGCGAATCGGCTGATGATATCCGCCGCTTCCGCACGGGTGGCCTTGGAAGCCGGATAAATCTTATGTGCAAAGTTCTCCCCGATCAGGTCGTTGACTTTGCAGTACGCAACGCTTTCAAACGCCCAGTCGGAGATTTTCGCACGGTCCTCATACAGAATCAGCGCACCGGAAATATCCGGCGTCCCGGCATCCAGATAGTCGCCGCACATCGCGACAATTTTGTACATCTGCTCGTGCGTCAGCTCGCCGAGCGGATCGAACCGGTTGTCGCCCACGCCGTTCACGATCCCCGTATCCGCCGCCCATTCGACATACGGACTGTACCACTGCCCTCTTTCCACATCTACAAAGGAACGGTCGGCATACAGCGACTCGTCCACACCGCAGAGACGTCCGAGAACCGTCACGAACATTGCACGGGTCAGATACGCATCCGGCGCGAACTTCGTTTCCGATACCCCGCGGAACAGTCCGCGGTCATAAACAAACTTTACCGAGGCATAATACGTATCCAGGCGGAGAACGTCGTCAAACGGAAGTTCTTTTCCGAAGTCTTCCTCTTCAAATCCCGTGATTTCAAACGTTTTCGTATATCCCCGTTCCCCTTCCGGAGAATCCGCGATAAAATATTCCAGCGTATACTTGTAAATCGTCGAACCGAAAATTTTCTGCTCGTCCGTATATTCCAGATATACATTCGCATGCCCCGTTCCTGGACTGTAGATAATGATATCGTACGGCGTATTGATGAAAAGATACCCGAGACATTCGGAGAGTCCCGAGAACACACCGACGTAATACGAAGAATCCGCGAAAGACGTCATCCACCGGTTCCGGAACCGGTAGACATCCGCCCGTCCGGAGCCGTCAAATGCCGACACGGCGAGAGACATCGTTCCGGGATCGATATAGTACCACTGTCCGTTCAGGCGGATCATCCTTGACGTCACACCGTGCCAGATCGCTTTCTTGAACGAAGCGGACAGACACCGCACCGAGCTTTTCCATCCGTAATGCGGCGTCGGGGTATTTCGGATCCCTTCGTCGTCAAGCAGAAAATTCTCATGCAGAACGCGTCCCATCCGGTCGGGCGACGGATCGTCAAATGACAGATCCACGTGATACCACGTTCCGTCCACCTCGACAAGGTTCCACGCGTGATTCATTTCATCGCTCGTAACCATCACGGCATCCATCCCCAGTTCGCGCAGCACCGCCATATAGGCAAGCGAATACGCCTGACAGACGCCGCTACGTTCCCTGAAAAGGGACAGCGCATCAAAATTGGCGACGTCCGTATCATAGGAATACGACGCAAGCAGATAATCGTGCACAAACAAGGCTTTTTCCGCCTCCGACATCGCCGGATCCACAAGCGAAACGATATAATCCACTTCCCGTTCATACATCTGCAGGGCCGCCCCACGCTCCTCCGGTTCCATTCGGTAGTTGAACTCCACACTGGTCACCTGTTCCCGCGAATTATAGAAATACGTGACGGTGTTGTCCATATAGAACAGCTCCGGGCTGGCGAGAATGACGTCGCTGTAGACCTGTCCGATGTCTTTGGTATCAATTTTATAGGGAGAAAGATCGGCGGATTCGGCACCGGACACCATAGCCTCATAGAGAGTCACAAACACACCGTCGTAATTCCGGATCGTGTCCCGGTAGGGAGAAACTGTATGCGTCTCGATTGCGGAAACCGCCACAGTCAGAAGGAGTGCTGTGAGAAATCCCGAAAAGACGATAAAAAATTTTTTCATTTACAACAAAACTTCAAAAACAAATGAATCAATATAGATTTTTATATTTATAAAATATAAACAAAGTCTTACGAAAACAACATAACCGGACAGAGATCGTCCGGTTATGAAAGAGAGAACAAAAGATGTTTTTCCGAAATTACTTGTCGGAGAAGGGATCGATAAGAACGTGCATGTCACGAACGAGATCCGGAACATCAACGGTGCGTCCGCATTCGAATGCGAGCCAGCGGTCGTAGCCGGTTTCCTGGATTGCTTCGAAGATCTTGGTGTAGTTGAGTTCGCCGGTACCGGGCTGCTGTCTGCCGGGGTTGTCCGCGATGTGGAAGTGACCGATGAGGTCGATGTTGTTCTTGATGTTGCGGATAACGTTGCCTTCGGAAATCTGCTGATGATAGATATCAAACAGAATCTTGCAGTTCGGGCTGTCGACAGCCTTGATCATCTTGACCGCTTCTTCGGTGGTTACGAGGTAGTAACCCATATGGTTTACGAGAACGTTCAGGGGTTCGAGAACGATCATGATACCTTCGGCTTCCGCGATCTTGGAGAGTTCCTTGAGGGTTTCCACGCAGATATCGAACTGTTCTTCACGGGAAACGTCGAAACGTTCGTTGCCGGTGGTGGCGATGATGTTCGGAACGTTCATCGCGTGAGCAGCCTTGACGCTTTCGCGGAAAGAGTCGATGAATGCCTGACGGGAATCCGCCCAGGTCATGCCGTGGCCCCATGCGGTGAGCTTCATGTTGCTTTCGGTTTCGGACTGAATAACGATCGCGGTGGAAACAACGCCGTTTTCGTCGAGAGTGTTCTTTGCGCGTTCGAAATCGAGACCGAGCCATCCGAGCTGTTCAACGCCCTTGAAGCCGTAACGTCCGCCCTGCTTTACTCTTTCGTACCAGTCGCCGCCGAACCAGCCGCCTGCTGCAGAAAATTTCATAGAATATACCTGCCTTTCCTATAGGAATCCGCCGTACTGCGGACGACGGAAAAATTTACGTAGTTGTCAGTTTCATTTTACCCTAATCGTCCGTTCTTGTCAAGGGTTGTTTGGCGTTATTCATAAAAAATTTTGGATTTCAAACCGTCCGTTTGGTTTGAATGGGAAGAAAAATCGCTCGTGCCCCTTCTCCGCAGCGTATTGTATGTCTGTGCAGCGGGTGTCAAAAATCCGGGTGGTAAATAAATGAAATTTTATCCAATTCCACCGTTTGAAATATGCAAAAAACATATTGATATCTCTCAGAAACTGTGCTATAATAACGTGTGGAAAACTTCATTCTATCACAAAGGACGATCTATTATGGAAAGACTTATCGGTACCGTTTCCCGCGGCGTACGCGCTCCCATCATCCGCAGCGGTGATGATATCGCTCAGATTGTTGCTGACAGCGTTCTTGCTGCCGCCGCAAGTGAAAACATTGAAATCCGTGACCGTGACGTTATCGCAGTAACGGAAGCTGTCGTTGCCCGCGCCTGCGGTAACTACGCAACCGTTGAACAGATTTCCGCTGACATCCGTGCCAAGTTCCCCGAAGGCACTGCCGGCGTTATTTTCCCGATTCTCAGCCGGAACCGTTTTGCTATGTGCCTCAAGGGCATTGCAGGCGGTCTCAAGAAGATTTATCTCATGCTCAGCTATCCGTCCGACGAAGTTGGCAACCATCTCATCGATCTCGACGCCATCGACGCTGCCGGTGTGAACCCGTACAGCGATGTGCTCGACGAAGCCAAGTACCGCGAACTCTTCGGCTACCGTCTGCACACCTTCACCGGCGTAGACTATATCACTTACTACAAGGAACTCATCGAAAGCTGCGGCTGCGAAGCGGAAGTAATTTTCGCGAACGACTGCCACACCATTCTGAACTACACGAAGCATGTTCTCTGCTGCGATATCCATTCCCGTGCACGCACCAAGAGACTTCTGAAGGCTTCCGGCGCCGAAACCGTTCTCGGTCTCGACGATATCCTGACCGCCCCCGTTGACGGCAGCGGCTACAACGAAAATTACGGTCTCCTCGGCTCCAACAAGGCAACCGAAGAATCCGTCAAGCTTTTCCCGCGTGACTGCCAGCCCATCGTCGAACGCATCCAGAAGCTCGTCGGTGACGCTACCGGCAAGAAAGTCGAAGTCATGATCTACGGTGACGGCGCATTCAAGGATCCCGTCGGCAAGATCTGGGAACTCGCGGACCCGGTTGTCGCTCCCGGCTACACCTCCGGTCTTGAAGGCCAGCCGAACGAAATCAAGCTGAAGTACCTCGCAGACAACGATTTCGCAGACCTCAAGGGTGAAGAACTCAAGGCAGCGATCTCCGAATCCATCCGCAACAAGGGTTCCGACCTCACCGGTCAGATGGCTTCTCAGGGTACCACCCCGCGCCGCCTCACCGACCTCATCGGCTCCCTCTGCGACCTCACCTCCGGCTCCGGCGACAAGGGCACCCCGATCGTCTGGATTCAGGGCTACTTCGACAACTACACGGTTTAAGAATCCCTCTCCAAAGGCTCACTACCTCCGGTGGGCCTTTCTTTTTGTACGGATTTTCCGTAAAATACTTGCAAAAGACAGGGAGAATATAGTATAATATAAAGAAGTGTTCCTGCCTGACATTACCGGTTGACCACACGTGTCCGGTATAGTATAATTTTATTACAGAAATAAAATATAAAGGCGGAACCTATGAAAAAGAAACAAATCGGGCATATCTTTTCAGTATTGACAAAAGCGCTGATGACCATGGCAACCTGCGGAGGTGTGTATCTTCTGCGGACGATCGTGCGGATGATCGAACATCCCGCCGCCGCGCTGCAGCTGTACCACAGTTTTCCGAAACTTGCCGAACATATCATCGCAGGCGTGCTCTTTTACGTAATCTTCGGATATCTTCTCACAAAGCTGATTTCTTCGGATGAAAATCCTGTATGATGTGTCCCGATTCTGCAAAAACTATGGAGCAACGGGAGTTTGATTTCTTTGTATCCTTCCCTGAAATTCGACGATACCCTTAAACGGTTCGGGCTCGCCGACGCGATGCGCAGGGCCGGCACGGTAATCACCGCCTACTCCGGAGGCGCGGATTCTTCCTGCCTGCTGCATCATCTCCTGCACTGGTGCAGGGACAACGGCGTCACGCTGGCAGCGGCCCACGTCAATCATCAGATCCGCGGCGAAGACGCCGACCGCGATGAACAGTTCTGCCGCGAAACCTGCGGAAAAATGCAGATCCCGCTGTACGTCCTCCGGGAAGACGTTCCCGCACTCGCCGCACAATCCGGACGCGGTCTGGAGGAAACCGCGCGCAATGTACGCTACACCTTCTTCGACCGCGTATCCGAAGAACTCACCGGCTCTCCCGATGCCGCCGTCGTCGCAACGGCGCACAACGCCGATGACCACCTCGAAACCGTCGTGTTCAACCTCCTCCGCGGAAGCGGCACACGCGGTCTTTCCGGCATCGATCCGCTCCGTGACGGACGTTTCGTCCGCCCGCTCATCTGCGATACCGGTGAGGAAATCCGACAATGGTGTGCAGATCATCATATCCCCTATATGACCGACGCGACCAACGCCGATACCGACTACACCCGCAACTTCATTCGGCACAATATCGTCCCGCAGATGGAGAAAATCTGCGGGAATCCGCAGCGTGCGGCTCTCCGGATGTCCTCCCTGCTCCGTCAGGACGACGATTTTCTCGAACAGACCGCTGCGCAGTATGTCTCCGGAGATTCCGTCTCCGTTCCGCGCAGTATCCTCGCCGGTCTTCATCCTGCCGTCGCATCCCGTGTGATCCTGCATCTGTACGGCAATGCCGTACGTACGGCCTCCGGCTCTTCTTCCCTTGAGGAAATCCACATCCGTGAGATCCTCCGTCTGACAGACTCCGATGCAGCCGAAACTTCCCTCTCTCTTCCCGGAAACATCCGTTTCACCGCTGACCGGCATACCGTCCGCTTTCTTCCGAACGGCGAAACCGCCCAGAAAACAGAGGACGGCATCGTCTTCACCTATCCGGACGACGGCGATGTTTTTGAAAATGAACGTTACGTCATAAAGTTTTCACACGAAAATCACACAAATAACGTACAGGAAGAAGAAAATATTTACAAATTATTTATATGCAGGACGTTCTGTTTTGATAAAATAAAAGACGTACTGTACATCCGGTACCGCCGGCCCGGGGACACCTGTGTCTTCGGCGGCATGACGCGGAAGGTGAAAAAGCTGTTCATCGACCGGAAACTGACTGCGGAGGAAAAATCCACCCTCCCGCTCATCCTCTCCGGCGGCGACATTCTCTGGATCCCGCTTTTTCCGCCGCGCGACGGCGTTCTCGCAAATGGGAACGAACCCGGTCTAACCATTGCGTTTTACGAAAAAAAGACCTTCTGACCTCATACATTATCAGGGACGTCCGGTTTCCACTGTACCGCGTACTTCCCTTCGTTGGTATTCTGAAACCCGAAGTTTATCAGAACGACTGACAAACCGGGCTTCCTATTATATACATCACCCGCAAAGAAAGGACTGGCTAATGAAGAACGGCTTTAAAATAGCTATTTTTTACATCGTTCTCATCGGTATCATTCTGATCGCAACGGCATCGCTCTGGGGTACCATCCCGGAAGAAAAACTCATCTACAGCGAAGTCGTCGACCTGTTCAAGAACGAGCAGGTGAAGCAGTTTGAAGTCGATGAAGAAAACAATCTGAGCATGATCGTCCGCGCGACCCTGCCCGACGGTACGGAGGGCGAGGGATACGTCACGTACAAACTGCGCGACATCAATCTGTTCATCAATGACCTCGGTGAACTCATCGAAGTCCAGCACGAGGAAGGAATCATCTCCGCATACGACTATCCGCCGCCGTACAACATCCCGTGGTGGGTATCGCTCATCCCCTATGTCATCGTCATCGTGCTCCTGATCGCGATGTGGATGTTCGTCATGAATCAGGCGACCGGCGGAAAGGGTTCAAAAATCAACTCCGTCGGACGCGCAAAGGCAAAACTCGTCACCGCAGACAAGGCAAAGGTCTACTTCAAGGACGTTGCCGGTGCGGATGAAGAAAAGGCGGAACTCGAAGAAATCGTCGAATTCCTCCGCAATCCCGAATATTTCACCAAGCTGGGTGCAAAGATCCCGCACGGTGTTCTCCTCGTAGGTCCTCCCGGAACCGGTAAGACCCTCATTGCCAAAGCGGTTGCCGGTGAAGCGGGCGTTCCCTTCTACTCCATTTCCGGTTCGGACTTCGTGGAAATGTACGTCGGCGTCGGTGCATCCCGTGTGCGCGACCTGTTCGACACCGCGAAGAAGAACCCCGCAGCGATCATCTTCATCGACGAAATCGACGCGGTCGGCCGTCACAGAGGCGCTGGTCTCGGCGGCGGTCACGACGAACGCGAGCAGACGCTGAACCAGATTCTCGTTGAAATGGACGGTTTCGGCTCCAGCGAAGGCATCATCGTTATGGCGGCAACCAACCGTCCCGATATCCTCGACCCCGCGCTTCTCCGCCCGGGCCGTTTCGACCGTCAGATCACGATGAACGCACCCGATGTTAAGGGTCGTGAAGACATTCTCAAGGTACACTCAAAAAACAAGCCGTTCGAAGCGGATGTGGATCTCTCCGTTATCGCGAAGACCACTGTCGGCTTCACCGGTGCGGAACTCGCAAACCTCCTCAACGAAGCGGCACTCCTTGCGGCACGCAAGGGTAAGCACCTGATCGGCATGACCGACCTCGAGGAAGCGATGATCAAGGTTATCGTCGGACCTGCGAAGAAGTCCCGTGTCATCAGCGAAGCCGAAAAGAAGCTCACCGCATACCACGAAGCGGGTCACGCGATCACTACATGGGTACGTCAGCCCGATGAACCGGTGCATCAGATCTCCATCATCCCCAGCGGACGCGCGGGCGGCTACACGCTCTCGTTCCCGAAGGAGGATAAGTCCTACATGTCCCGCGGCATGATGGAAAGCGAGATCGTCACCCTCCTCGGCGGACGCGTTGCCGAACAGCTCATCCTCGGCGACATCTCCACCGGCGCTTCGAACGATATCCAGCGCGCGTCCACGATCGCCCGTCAGATGGTCACCAAGTACGGTATGTCCGACAAACTCGGTCCGATCCTCTACGGCAGCGAATCGTCCAGCGATGAAGTCTTCCTCGGACGCGACTTCAATCAGACAAAGAACTACTCCGAAGAGACCGCCGCCGTCATCGACACGGAAGTCAAGAGCATCGTTCTGAAGGCATACGAAGACGCGAAGACGATCCTCGAAGCGAATATGGAAAAGCTCCATTTCGTTGCTTCCTATCTCATCAAGAACGAGATCATGGAAGAAGAGCAGTTCGTCCGCGCAATGAGCGAACCGGACATCACGATCGAAGCCCTCGAGGAAATGGTTGCCGAAAAGCGCCGCCGCAGCCGCGAGGAAAACGAAGCACATGCCCGCCGTATCGCGGAACTCGAAAAGCAGCGTGAAGCGGAACGCGCAAAGGAAAAGGAAGCCGCCGACCGCCGTAACGCACAGAACCGTGACACGGATCCGTTCCAGTTCCCCTTCCCCATGGCGCCGAAAGACGACCGTGACGGCGAAGACAGCGAGGACGATAAGAACGACAAGGACGACGAATAAACAAATTCACAGGGAGACACTTTCCAGCGTCTCCCTGTTTTGTTTTTCCTGCACAGTCTGTACTTGCTTTTTGTGAATTCGTCATGAATATATCATAAACAATCTTGCCAATCCCTTGACTTTGCGTCCTGTCTAAAATATAATAATATAAATGCGCGGGCTTTCTGCCGTGCAAAATCACAACGGAGGAACTATATGGACAGCGGCGACAGTGATAACGATATGGAGGAAAAGCGCAGATGACAAGCGGACAGATTACTCAGATTATCGTTATCGTGGCTTTGGTTGCTATGTCGGCCTATTTCTCAGCGACCGAAACCGCATTTTTATCCCTGAACAAAACCCGGCTCAAAACTCTCATTGAAAAAGGAAACAAGCGTGCGGCTCTGACCCTCGAACTTTCCGAAAAGTACGACAATCTTCTCTCGACCATTCTGATCGGCAACAACATCGTGAACATCGCGATGTCCTCGATCAGCACCATCCTCTTCCTCGACCTGCTCGGAGACATGGGTGCAAGCGTTTCGACGGCAGTCATCACGGTGGTCGTCCTGATTTTCGGTGAAATTTCTCCGAAAAGCATTGCCAAGGAATGTCCCGAAAAATTCGCGATGTTCTCCGCACCGATCATCAATTTCCTGCTGATCGTTCTGACTCCCTTCAACTTCCTGTTTGCGCAGTGGAAAAAGCTGCTCGCAAAGCTGTTCTCCCTGGACGGCGACACAAAAATGTCCCCGGAAGAACTGCTCATGCTCGTGGAAGAAGTACAGCAGGACGGTACCATCGCCAAGGCGGAAGGCGAACTTCTGAAAAACGCGATCGAATTCAGCGATCTCGAAGCAAAGGACATCCTGACACACCGTCTCGATCTCGCGGCAGTTGCCGTCACAGACTCGAAGGAAGCGATCGCAAACGTTTTTGCGGAATCGAAATTCTCGCGCATTCCGGTGTATGACGACAGCATCGACAATATCATCGGCGTGCTGAACCACAAGGATTTCTACACCAGTACCGGTGTGACCGACGCGGATATCCGCGACATCATGACACCCCCGATTTTCGTCATCAAGGAAGTCAAGATCGATCTCGTACTCCGCGAACTGCAGAAGAAGAAGTCACACCTTGCAGTAGTTCTGGACGAATACGGCGGAACTTACGGTGTTATCACGATGGAAGACATTCTGGACGAACTGGTCGGCGAACTCTGGGATGAAACATCCGAAGAAAACGAGCATTTCAAGAAACTCTCCGACGACCTCTACCACATCAATGCGTCGATCGACCTCGTCGAATTCTGTGAATACTTCGAAATCGACATCGAATCCGAAATGGTTTCGTTCAGCGGATGGATCACGGATCAGCTCGAAAAGATCCCGACCACCGGCGACCATTTCGAATACGAAGGCATGGCAATCCGTGTCCTTTCCACGGATTCGCACCGCGTATCCGAAGTCGAAGTCCGTCTGACGGAAGATTTCAAAAAGTCTGCGGAAGACGAAAAAGAAACCGCCGCAATCGGATAATAAAAAAAGCTGTACGGAAAACGTACAGCTTTTTGAATTTTATTCAAGTTCCGTGAAGTCCTTGACCACACGTTCAAGGGTCTTCTTTGCGGCTTTTTCCTTGGATGCAAGAGAGGATGCGAAATCGGTGGAACCGGATGCGGCAAGCGTCTGGAAGATGCTGCCGATGCCGCCGAGAGAATAAATGCGTCCGATGTCATATACACGGTTTGCGAGAGCGATGTCGAGCATTTCCGCGGATTCGTCGTCACGGGTATACTTACGGGACAGCGCGATGTCGTAGTAAGCGGGAGTTACCTGAATGAAGGACTGGATTGCCATGCCTTCGAGAACGGAGGTGATCATACCGAGATCTTCGGATGTCTTCGGAACGGTGGCGGTAGAGGAGATCGCGTTGCAGTAGGTGTAATAATCTTCCTGCAGTTCATCGTACTTCGGAATCGGAAGTACACCGAACGCGGTTTCCATTTCGCGGATGTTCACAACATAGCTGAGAACTTCACCGTAGAACAGGACGCGGTCTTCCATGAACATAGTCTTGCCGACCGCGACGTCGGACGGAATGCGGGTGATGTTGTCTTCGGAGATGATCTTGACGACCTTTTCAAGCGCGGAAACGGTCTTTTCCATGTCCACATTCAGAACCGGAACGCCGGCATCGTCGTAACTGATGAGAGACAGACCGGAACCATAGAAGAACGTGCAGGGACCTTCGCCCGTGGTAACGTAGCCGTAACGGTCCTTGTCGGTGTATGCGCCGTCGCCGTCGAGGTCGGTCGTCACGTTCATGCACATTTCGCGGAACTGATCGATCGTCCACTTGCCTTCACGCACGAGTTCGTACGGCACGTCAAGACCGACGTCGGTGATGAGCTGCTTGTTGAACAGCTGGATGTACGTAACGTCGTTGTCAAGGTAGTTAATGTCGCCGTTCATGAAGAAAACCTTGTCCGCAATCTCCATCGCGAGCGTTCCCTGGTCCCACCACGATTCGGTAAGGTTCAGATTTTCGAGCTTGTTGTAGTCCATCAGGAGACCGACCTGCGCCATCGAAGCAGCGGTCGCCATATTCGGGAATGCCAGCTTGTACGTGCCGTCGCCGGCCTGTACCGCCTGACGGACGATGGAGTTAACATCACCGGGCGTCAGCGTGATATTGCAGTTGAAACGATCGTTGACTGTAAGGTTACGGTTGTATACCGCGTCGTTGACCGCATCCCCTGTGAGTTCTTCGACCCAGATCTCCTTTTCGGAGTTGCCGGTCGCCGCCTGTGAAGCGATACCAAAGTCCGCACCGGCAAAGTCGGCTGCGGCAATGGCTTCAAATTTTTCTTTCGCGAGGTCGTATTTGTCGGCCTCCGGTTCTTCCGCGACGGTTTCGGCGGTTCCGTCCGAAGCGGATACAGCATTGCTTCCGCCGTTTTCAGCTGCCGGCGCGTCCGAACAGCCTGCAAACGTCGGCAGGAGCATCGCTGCCACGAGAGCAAGAATGAGATTACGTTTCATAAATATTCCTTTCCGTCCGCCGTACGGTCCGGCGGAGATATGAAGTTTGGGTTGGATAAATTATAACATGATTGTCCGGAATAGTAAAGAACAGCCTGTAAATTCAGGTGAAACGATAAATTCGCACTCTTTAATATTTGCAGTCTGCACAAATATCCGAAAATCAAAAAAATTTTCTCCTTTTCCCGAACCTTTTCTTCGAAATCGTGTTATAGTAAGTGTGTACACAAAAAACGAACGAAAACAGCGAGGTAAGACGCATGAAAGCCCCGTTTGAAACCGTGGTGGAGGAAAACACCGCGTGGCTGTTCGCACTTGTCCGGAAGCACACGGACAGACGCGAAACGGCAGAGGATCTGGTGCAGGAAATCTGGATCCGCGCGTTCCGCGTATATGACAGCTACTGCGAAGACGGCCGCCTCCGGCACTGGCTCTCCCGCATTGCGCTGAACCACATCCGGAATACCGTGTCCCGCGCCGCTCCCTGCCCGGTTTCCCTTGACGTTCCCGCAGACGGCGAAAACGATCCGCTCTCCACCTTTCTCTCCGCCGGTGCGTCTCCGGAGGAGGACTACCTCCGCAGTGAACTGACCGCCGAAGTCCTCGCGGCGGTCGCCAAGCTGCCGGAAGCCCAGCGGCAGGTTGTCACATTCCGGTATCTCGACGGGCTGTCGGTCGAGGAAACAGCGAAAGTCATGCAGATTCCAAAAGGGACGGTCAAGAGCAAAACGCATTATGCGATCGACGAAATCCGGAAACAGCTCGGTCTGGAAGACGCGGTCAGACCGGAAAAGAAAAAACGAAAAGGAGTTTCGATTATGGAATGCAAGGAAATGTATAAATATCTGTTCATGTACGCGATGGGCAAGCTGCCGGACGAAATCCGTGCAGCAGTCGCAGAACATCTGAAGGAATGCAAGGTCTGCGATGACATCGCGGCGGCACTGGAAAAGCTGATCCCGACGATGGTGTTTGCGGAAGAGGGAGTCATGAGCCACTATGGTATCGACTTCTTCGACCTAAATCTGAGCTATGTCGGTGTAAGAACGCCTGTTCCCGATTATGAGGAACGGAATCGTCTGCTGGAAGAATGGAACGGTAGGATTCCGGATGACCAGTGTTGGTTTGAATGCGGCCATAACGATCTCGTAACAACGATCGGCACCTTTGATAACGAAGGAAATGAAATCGACTATCCCGTATACAAAACGGTGGAAAAAAATTGTCGTCATAAAGCCGTATCTATGAAGAAAGTTTACCCTGATATGTGGCTTCATGACTGTGCTCTCTCCACCGACTCCCCAGATGTTTGGTGGGGAATCACGAAGGAAGATCATGTATACCATGGCAGTACCTTCAATTACTTCGGCGGTCATGTGAAATCCGCGATGTACGTCGCAATTCCCGCGAACGCAAAGAACATCCGAATCAACCGCGGCAACGGCGTGATCGACTGCGGTGCGTTCAAGTTTGCCTACGTTGACCGCTACGTCGCCGAAGACGAACAGCTCGCCCTCGACTTCACCTATACCCTCGACTGACCTCCGTAACGTAAAATGCCGGACAGATTTTCCGCTGTCCGGCATTTTTCTTATTCATGATCGAGCAATTCCTTGTAGAATTCGCAGTAGTCGCCGCGCTTCTGGGAAGTGAACGCCATTGCTTCGCGCGGGTGACGGTTGAGCTGACCCGTGAACATATACTGCAGGTCAAAGCCCCAGACCACGCCGGATTCACGCAGCGGGATCATGTACTTTTCGATAAACGTCAGCACGCTGTACAGGTTGTACTTCGGGTTCTTGAGGAAGCCGAGGAGAAGTTCGAGCGCACAGTTGCCCGCACCGCGTCCCATGCCCTGCACCGTTGCGTCAAGGTAGCTGACGCCGCGGGACAGCGTATCGATGGTGTTGGCAAACGCGAGGTTCTGGTTGTTGTGTGCGTGGAAACCGATCTTTTTGCCCGCTTCTTCGACTGCCTTGATATACATCAGTGCCATATCGGACGCATTTTCGGGATAGAACGCACCGTAGCTGTCCACAAGATAGATGACGTCCACAGAGGATTCCGCCAGCATCGCGAGCGCTTCTTCGATCTGATAGCCGCCCGCCTGGGAGACCGCCATGATGTTGCAGGTGGTTTCGTAGCCGAGTTCGTGGAAATATTCGATCATTTCCAGTGCCGCAGGGATCTGGTGGATGTAGCATGCCACACGCACCATGTCGATCACGGATTCGGACTTGGGAAGAAAATCGCGGCGGAAATTACAGCGTCCGACGTCTGCCATCACGGCAATCTTCATGTCGGAGATGTTCTCGCCGACAATCGCGCGGAGGTCTTCTTCGCGGCAGAACTTCCAGGGACCGTATTCTTCGACGTTGAAGAGATCGGGGTCCGCCTTGTAGCCGAATTCCATATAGTCAACGCCGCTCTTGATGTTGGTCTTGTAGAGCGTACGTACAAAATCATCAGTAAAACGGAAGTTATTGCACAAACCGCCGTCACGGAGGGTCGCGTCGAGGACTTTGACGTCGTCGCGGACACTCATCAGATTACCTTTTCTTACTGCCATTTGTGATATTCTCCTTCATTGGGTAACTAAAAATTCACTTTTCCATTCTACCTCAAACATCTTCATTTATCAAGTAGAATCATTCAATTTAACAAAAAATTTTTATTTATCTCATCTTCGGAAGAAAAATTCTCCCTTCAGAATTCATTGATTGACAGGTAATATCTCCTGTGATATACTAATACCGTAAGGAATCCCTAAATGATATAAAAAACATTCTGACGATGGAGGAGCAGCCATGTTCTTCAAGCCGAAATTTCACGAAACCGATCCCGCCTCTCCTGTCCGCTTCACACCGGAAACCGTACTCGAACTGCCCGATGCCGTGACTGCCGGTTTTCTGAAAAAACTCTATTCCGAAACGTTCTGCGGTGATTCTGCCGGAACCGGAACCCTCTGTACAAAACTCATCTTCGAACGCGGTCTCCCCGACGATTCCGAAAACGGTGAGGAGGAGTATGTTCTGGAGATCGGCGAAATCTCCCGCATATACGCGAACAGCGCCCGCGGCTTCGTCTACGGTATGGTCACGCTCGCTTCCATGAAAGGCAGAACTTTTGCGGGCATCCTCCGCGATCGCCCCGTCTGCTCTGTCCGAGGTTACCGCGTCTATCTCCCCGGACGGGGGAACATTCCCGTATTTAAAGCCATGGTTGACTTTCTTGCGGAATACAAATACAATTCCGTGATCCTTGAGATCGGTGGTGCCATGGAGTACAAACGACATCCGGAAATCAATGAAAAATGGGTAGAATTCTGCAGCGAAATGTACGCCGACCCGCACCGTGCCGCGCAAATCGAATTTTATACCTATCCATGGACAAAAAACTCCATTCACTGCGAAAACGGAGACGGCGGTGTCCTGACACAGGACGAATGCCGGGATCTCGCCGCTTACTGCCGTTCCCGCGGACTCGAAGTCATTCCCGAAGTTCCCACGCTCAGCCACAGCGACTACATCTGCCTCGCTCATCCCGAAATCGCAGAAATCGCAGAAGACGCGTACCCCGATACCTACTGCCCGAACCATCCCGATACCTACCGTTATGTGTTTGATATTCTCGACGAAGTCATCGAGGTCTTCGAACCGCGTCAGATCCACATCGGCCACGACGAAGCATATACGTTCGGTATCTGTGAACGATGCCGCGGCACCGATCCCGTCGACCTCTACGTCGGCGATATCCGGAAAATCAAGGAATACCTTGACACAAAGCACATCCGCGTGAGCCTGTGGGCGGAAAAACTCCTGCGTGCCTACACGAAAGAAGGAGAACCCATCGGCGGAACGGGTACCGTTGAACTGCAGGATGGCAATCCGTGGCCGATTCCCGCACTTTGGGAATGCCGCGACAAACTCCCCGAAGGGTTGATGTATTCCCACTGGTACTGGTCATTCGGAAAACATCACGACCTGGTCTATCACGATCGCGACTATCCGATGTTCTTCGGCAATTTCACAGCCGTCGATTTCGAAGACTGGACGGAACGCATCGGCTGGGGCGCCCTCGGCGGCTGGGTCTCCAACTGGGGTTCGTTTGAGGAAGAATACATGCAGCGCAACATCCAGTATTTCAATCTGATTGGAGCTGCGGACGCCTTCTGGAATTCCGATTTTGACAGTTCCGACAAACCGTCCATCCTCGAACGTACCTTCGCGGAAGCGTACCGCCGCAAATGGGAGAATACGCCTCACACCATCACCGTCCGCCATCGTACGTTCGAAAACATCCGCCACGAATTCTTCTGGTGCGGCGTGTTCATCGACGACCGGAAATACCGCATCGGCAATTATGAAGTCCGGTACGCCGACGGAACCACGGTTCTTCTTCCCGTGAAGTACGGCACCAACATCGGCGCGAAGACCATTCACGGCTATCCGCTTGACAATGAACTGTTCCAGCTGGCAGGCACGGCTCTCCCTCTCGGAGAAAACGGCGATCTCACCTACGAATGCCGCTATGAAAACCCGCATCCCGGCGTTGAAATCGAAAGCATCCGCTACATCCCCCTGCTGGAAGAATTCACGGTTGAATACGAGATTGTTTACGAATAAAGCACACATAAAAAGGATTCGCAAAACCGCGAATCCTTTTTCAACGTGAGTTCGACGGGAAGAACTCACGTTATTTACTGTCATATCAAAGTTGTCAATGTATACTCAAGATATCTGTCCTGATCGGTATCAATATACTCCGGTATGATTTCTTTTGCATCTTCGCATCCCATTTTAAAATAAAACGCAATTGTTTCAGAAGAAGGTATTGCAGAAATAAAAAGTTTCTCCGCTTTCATTTTTGCTGCGCACATACAAATTCTTTCAAACAGCTGTCTGCCCACCCCGCGTCTTTTCCATTTGTCATCCACAAAAAGCATTGTCATATTTGCATACGCTGCCGTATTACCAGCCAAACAACCATCCACACAACAGAATCCGACGATAATATTGCTATCAAATGCAGCTGCGAGCGCGCCGCCCCGTTCCATCTGCTGACGAAGATATCCCGATATCCATATCCGTTTTTCATCGTTCCATTCGCGCAAATCGGAAGTATCCGATAACTCCCAGCTGTTGTTTCTGTTTACCCATTTTTTTGTTATTACCTGATGATGATTGAAATTCGATAATAGATCGTCGGAAATATCATGGACGGTCAGTTCTTTGATTTCTATCATATGGATTCTCACATTCTTTCACTGAGCGAAAAATTGAACTTTCCTCTCACAGATCAATGCTGATTTCGTATTTATCCTCAATGAGGATATAGTTCACATCATACTCCTGTGCAAGAGCCAGCATTTCCGCATTGTCTTCCAATGCACGTTCCATGGTGTACCATTCATCCTCCATCCGGTGTTCGATGGTACTCGCATATCCTTTTATGTCATCAAAATGACTCCGGATATATTCCTCGCTCATGACAAGGCAGTAATACCGGATGTTTTCCAGATATTCGGGATCAAAGTCCTTCTGCCAGTCAAACGGGATATAGCAGCCTTCCACGATCAGGTTCTGCCTGTTTTCGATGGCGGTTTTCACCATTTCACGGACAATGGGCCACAGGTATGCGGTCAGCTCCCGGTCATCACTCTCCGGAGTAAGCCGGGTGTTTCCGCTGCGGATCAGTCCCATTTTCAGGTGGTCAATGGACAGATACGGATAGTTATATGTTTCGAGCAGCGTTTGAGCAAGGGCTGTCTTGCCCGTATGGGATGCTCCGGCAATTAAAAGTATCATTATGGATCCTCCGTCCGATTCTTATTTATCAAATTTCTTTCACCTTATTATATAACATCGTCAGGCATCCGTCAAGGAATTATCTTCCCCGTACAGCAATTGACAATCCGCAAAAAATGTGCTATACTGTACACGCTCATCGGAGGATGTTGTAATTCGTATGTACAGCGCCGGATAAGATGTCGCATAATTCATTTGCCGGAGGGCAGGCACAGCGTATATGGTACTGCCGGATGAAGACACTTGCTGTTATGCGGTTTCTTGTCCGGCATTTTTTGTGTAAGGAGTCAATTTTATGAAGCAGCCGCAGAATTTTACCGAAGGAAAAATCTTCTCGCCGCTGATCCGCTTTGCGCTTCCCGTACTTCTCGCCCTGTTTCTGCAGGCGATGTACGGTGCTGTCGATCTGCTGATCGTCGGGCAATTCGGCGGTGAGATGGCGGATGTATACGTCTCTGCCGTTTCCACCGGAAGCCAGATCATGCACACACTTACCATCGTGATCACAGGTCTTGCCATGGGTCTGACGATCTATGTGGGCGACCGGATCGGTGCGGGCAGACAGGAAGAAGCCGGCGGGATCATCGGAAGCGGCATCACGCTGTTTGCGATTGCATCCGTTATTCTGTCCGCTGTCATGATCGCCGCCTCCTCTCTGCTTGCAGGCATCATGCACGCACCGGAAGCCGCATTCAAAGATACGGTACTGTATATCGTCATCTGTTCGGCGGGAACAATTTTCATCGTGGCGTACAACCTTGTGGGCAGTATTTTCCGCGGCATCGGGGACTCAAAAATCCCTCTTCTGACGGTTGCGATCGCCTGTGTACTCAATATTTTCGGTGACCTTCTTCTGGTCGCTGTCTTCCATATGGGTGCGGCTGGTGCAGCCATTGCCACCGTGTTTGCCCAGGCGATGAGCGTTGTGATCTCTCTCTGCATCATCCGCCGTCACACGCTGCCGTTCCGGTTTTCACGGAAATCCCTGCACCCGAACGGTACCTACATCAAATGGATTCTGAAACTGGGTACGCCCATTGCTCTGCAGGATCTGCTGGTCAGCATCTCCTTTCTCGCCATTCTCGCCATCGTCAACGGTCTCGGACTGAACGAATCCGCTGGAATCGGCATTGCGGAAAAGGTATGTGCCTTCATCATGCTGCTGCCGTCCGCGTATATGCAGTCCATGTCCGCGTTTGTGGCACAGAATATCGGTGCAAAAAAACCGGACCGTGCGAAAAAGGCACTGTTCTGCGGGATTGTTTCCTCCTTTGCCGCCGGCGTGGTGATGGGATATATCACCTTCTTCCACGGAGACCTGCTGGCGGGTATCTTTGCAAAGGAAGCGGCGATCATCGCTCCCGCGGCAGAATATCTGAAAGCGTATGCCATCGACTGCCTGCTGACGGCGTTCCTGTTCTGCTTTATCGGCTATTTCAATGGCTGCGGAAACACCACGTTCGTGATGATCCAGGGAATTGTCGGCGGTATCTGTGTCCGTCTGCCTCTCTCATGGATTTTCAGCAAAATCGAACCGGTGTCTCTGTTCCGTATCGGACTGGCAACCCCGCTGTCAACGATCGTGCAGATCGTTCTTTGCGTAATTGTTTTGGTTTACTTCGGAAAAACTGCGGGATGTCTGCGAGGCAGTGCAGAATAAACTGTACGAATGGATATATAGAAACCCTGTCCCAATCGATGTTTCGGCATCGTCGTGGAACAGGGTTCTGTTGTTATTCATGCTAAAACAGAGCGGGATTTCGCATCACGCCTTCTTCTTCACATTTCTTCCGAGCAGGATCAGTCCGATCACTAACACCACTGGGAAAACCGCGGCAACAAGCAGACCGTTTTTCAGATTTCCGCCGGACATTTCCGCAAGGCTTCCGACCAGGGCGGGACTTACCGTAGCACCGAGATCCCCTGCCAGAGCCAGAAATGCGAACATGGCCGTGCCGCCTCTCGGGCATTTCTGCGACGAAAGACTGATGGTTCCCGGCCACATGATGCCGACCGCCAGACCGCAGAGCGCACATCCTGCCAGACCCAGAATCGGCACGGGCGACAGGGATGCCGCAAGATAACAGCAGGCGCACATCACGCCGCACATCAGCATGGTCTTCGTCAGATCCAGCTTTTCGCTCATCTTGCCGTAGATCACACGGGCAATACCCATGAATACTGCAAAGAGACAGGGACCCGCCAAGTCACCGATCGTCTTGGACACGCCGAGCGCGGATTCCGTAAAGGCGGATGCCCACTGTGCCATGGAAGCCTCGGATGCACCGGCGCAGATCATCGCAAGGATCAGCAGCCAGAACAGCGGCAGAGCCAGCAGTTTGCGGATCGGGAGACTTTCGCCGTCCTCAAGAAGCCGTTCGATGGGACAGGTGAGGAAATTGAAGGTGTTCAAAAACGGGATCAGCGCCCAGATCAGCGTAAGGATTTTCCAGTTCTCCACACCGAATACCGCGAAGAAAACGGTGGAACCGAGAATCACGCCGACCGCACCCCAGCAGTAGAAGGAGTGGAGCAGGCTCATCATGCCGTCCTTGTTCTCAAACGGGCAGGCTTCGATAATGGGGCTGACCAGAACCTCGATCAGTCCGCTGCCGATGGCGTACAGCACAACGGCAATCAGGATTCCCGTAAACGGATGCGGCATGATCTCCGGCAGGAATGCCATCAGCACCAGTCCCAGTGCGGACACTACCTGCGAAGCGGCAACGCAGATGCGATAACCGATTTTGTCGGCGAATTTCGTGGCGGCAAAATCCACCAGAAGCTGGGTCAGGTAGAAGACAAACGGAATCAGCGCGATTTTTTCAAGGGAGATTCCGTAGGTGCTTTTGAATGTCAGAAACAAAAGTGGGGTAAAGTTCGCGGAAATCGCCTGCGTGATGAATCCGAGATAGCAGGCGATCTGCGTTTTTTTGTAATTCTTTGGTTTGGTCATGGTCTGTTTCTTTTCAGAAAGATTGCTGTCCGGCTTATTTTCCGGCTCTGATGTTCTTTACCGTGATGTTCTCGATGCTCAG
>JAFQFS010000044.1 GCA_017398585.1 Clostridia bacterium | reverse complement strand
TGTGAATCTCCGCGACCAAAGGAGGGGAAGGATCCCCTCCTCTGGACTCTTCCCCTCGGATGATGCGCTAACCGCGGGGGCTAAGGATATAGTATATTTTGTAGCCGGAAGTTGGTTTTTTCCGCGGTTAGCCTATATCTGCGCAACCCTTGAACCGGTATGTACGTGTCGAGTTATTTCCTGATTGTTCAACTAAACGAACGCAAGGAGAATCCAAGGGGGAACCCCCTTGGTCGTGGAGAGTCAAGAGAGGACCGCGACCGGTCCTCTTTTGCGCCGTCCCGCGCAGGGACATATAAATTTGAAAAACGCCTTCAGGCGTTTTTCTTCCTTTTAAATCCAAACAAGCAGTTTGGTATTCTCCAAATATTGAGAAAAATAAATTTTAACATTATAATGCTTGCCTAATGGCGGATTTATGGTATAATATACTTGTTATCCTTGCGAAAAATAATCTTTACATAAAAAGAAAGGTATCTGTCATGACGATCTGTGAACTCAAAAATAAAATTCTCGCCGGCGGTATCGACGCCGCTCTCACCGACGGTCTCTCCGTTCCGGCAGATAAAATCCCGGGTCAGCGTGAACGTTACGCCAAGGCTGCGGATGAATTCGAAAAGCTCTACGGCGACGGTGACGTTTCTCTCTACTCCGTCGGCGGCAGAAGTGAAATTTCCGGCAACCATACCGACCACAACTTCGGTCGCGTTATCGCTGCCAGCGTGAACCTCGACATCCTCGCGGTTGTGAAGAAGACCGACGACGGCACCATCCGCATCAAGAGCGAAGGTTTCCCGGAAGACGTTGTTGCTCCCGCAGCTGTGGAAGCTCCCGACGAAGCAAAGTTCTTCACCTCCGAAGCGATCATCGCCGGCATGGAACGCGCGTTCCTCGATGCAGGCTACGCAATCGGCGGTTTCGACGCATATACCACCTCCAACGTTCTCAAGGGCTCCGGTATCAGCTCTTCCGCAGCGTTTGAAGTTATGGTCGGCAACATCCTCAACTACCTCTACAACGACGGCAAGGTTTCCAACGTGGAAATCGCCAAGATGGCTCAGTTCGCGGAAAATAAGTATTTCGGCAAGCCCTGCGGTCTGATGGACCAGACGGCATGCGCGGTCGGCGGCTTCATTACCATCGACTTCGAAGATCCGACCAACCCCATCATCGAAAAGCTCGACTTTGACCTCACCGCAGCAGGCTACAGCCTCTGCATCGTAAATACCGGAGGCAACCACGCGGACCTTAACGAAGACTACGCATCCGTTCCGGCGGAAATGAAGTCCGTTGCTGCAAAGCTCGGCGTTCCGGTTCTCCGCAAGACCTGCAGATGCGCACTTGACAAGGCACTCGCTGAAAACGGTGCTGCTCTCCGTGAAGAGCTCGGTGACCGTGCGATCATGAGAGCTTACCACTTCTTCGCGGAAAACGAACGTGTTGCAGGTCAGGTTGACGCGCTCAAGGCGGGCGATACGGCCGGCTTCCTCGCAGGTGTTACCGCATCCGGCAACAGCAGCTTCAAGTTCCTTCAGAACGTTTATACCACCAAGAACGTACAGGAACAGGGTCTCTCCCTCGCTCTGTGCATCGCGGAACGTGTTGTCAGCGAAGTCGGCGGTGCATGCAGAGTTCACGGCGGCGGTTTCGCAGGTACCATCCAGGCGTTCATCCCCACCGAAAAGACCGGTGAGTTCGCAGCAAAGATGAACGGTGTGTTCGGCGAAGGTGCTACGCATATCCTCAGCGTCCGTAAGAACGGCGCATGCAAAATCTGCTAAAATATTGAATACCTGATTCTTTCTGTTCTTTTTCTCTTCTTTCTTGAAGAAGAGAAAAAGAACCAAAAAGAGAAAAATCGCTTCTCAGGCCAGGGTGTTTCGCGGACTGCGGTCCGCGACAAGGGACGCTGTCCCTTGACCCTGCAAGCCTTTGAAAAGGCTTGAGCGAAACTTTTCGGCTGACAGCGTGCAGCTTGAATTTTTAGAAAGGTACATCCGTTTATGAAAAAACCACAGGATTCTCTCCGTAAGCTGGGGATTGTGTTCCTGAATTTTATCCTCTTCTACGTCCTCCTGCGGCTGATCATCCTCCTTGCCGGACGTACCGGAATCATGGCGATCTACTACATCGGTTCGGCAGCGTACATGATCGGTGCGGGTGCGGTATTCATCGCTTTCTTCTGCCTCAACGGCTTCACTGTCAACAATGTGGACCGTACATGGGAAGACCTACCCGAACAGTGGACGGACGAACAGAAACGCGAATTTCTCGCAAAACAGCCCGAACGCAGGGCAAAAGCACGTAAGCTCATGTACATCCTCATGCCGATGATCGTGACCATCCTTATCAGCTATATCGAGCTGAGTTTCCTCAAATAAAGGGGGGCGGTCATGCTGAAGATCCGTATCATCGCCATGGGAAAACTCACCGTCGACTATTTCCGCTCGGCGTGTGAGGACTATCTCAAACGTATGTCCCGCGCGTATTCCGTCACGGTAATCGAACCGAAGCCGGACGCGCTCCCGAAAGATCCCACCGACGGAGACATTGCCCGCGCACTCGAACGCGAAGCTGCACGCATCATGGAAGCCATTCCCCCGCGTGCTGCCGTTGTTGCAATGTGCGTCGAGGGAAAACAGCTTTCGTCCGAGGAACTTGCCTCCAAAATGGAAGGCTTCGCCGCTTCTGGCGTATCCGAAGTTTGCTTCCTCATCGGCTCCTCCCATGGGCTGGACGAATCCCTTAAACGCCGTGCTGACCTTCGTCTGTCGGTATCGAAAATGACGTTCCCGCACGAACTTTTCCGCGTAATGCTGCTCGAACAGCTCTACCGCGCGGCGGAGATCAACGCGGGAAGCAAATACCATAAGTGATTCAGGTGACATTATGGAAGAACTGGTTACTACAAAATTATCTCTCGGTGCGGAAAAGCCGTTTGCGCTTCTGCATATTTCGGATACGCACCTCTGTCTTGCGGACGAACGCGATAACGAACGTAAGAATAAGCTTGCGGAAG
>JAFQFS010000043.1 GCA_017398585.1 Clostridia bacterium | reverse complement strand
TCCTCGAGTTCTCCGGCTCTTGCGCAGGCTGTGCTGAAACCTCTTATGCTCGTCTTATCACCCAGCTCTTCGGTGAAAGAATGTACATCTCCAACGCGACCGGATGCTCCTCCATTTGGGGTGGTTCCGCTCCCGCAACTCCTTACACCGTTAACAACGAAACCGGACGCGGTCCTGCTTGGGCTAACTCCCTCTTCGAAGATAACGCTGAACACGGCCTTGGTATGTACCTCGGCCAGAAGACCATCCGCAACCGCCTCATCGCTATGGTTGAAGGCATGATGGCTTCCGAAAAGGCTTCCGACGAATTCAAGGCTGCTGCTAAGGCTTACCTCGATTCTAAGGATGACGGTAAGACCAACACCGCTGCTACCGCTACTCTTATAGCTGAACTCGAAAAAGCTGCTGCTGAAGGCTGCCCTGTTGCTCCCAAGATTCTCGCTGAAAAAGACTACCTCGCTAAGAAGTCCGTTTGGATCTTCGGTGGTGACGGTTGGGCTTACGATATCGGTTTCGGCGGTCTTGACCACGTAATCGCTTCCGGCGAAGATGTAAACATCATGGTATTCGATACAGAAGTTTACTCCAACACCGGTGGACAGGCTTCCAAGGCTTCCAACATCGGTCAGGTTGCACAGTTCGCAGCTGCAGGTAAGGCGATCGGCAAGAAGAACCTCGCTGAAATCGCTATGTCCTACGGTTATGTATACGTTGCTCAGGTTGCTATGGGCGCTGATATGAACCAGCTCCTCAAGGCTCTCACCGAAGCAGAAGCATACAATGGTCCTTCCATCATCATCGGCTACGCTCCTTGTGAAATGCACGGCATCAAGGGCACCATGGCGAACTGCCAGCTCGAAATGAAGAAGGCTGTTGAAGCTGGCTACTGGCAGATGTTCCGTTACAACCCGGCTCTCAAGGCAG
Organism: Clostridia bacterium; assembly: GCA_017398585.1. Lineage (GTDB taxonomy): Bacteria > Bacillota > Clostridia > Oscillospirales > CAG-272 > UMGS1696. The sequence goes on along the minus strand of JAFQFS010000043.1, from coordinate 11,007 downwards.
AAGGCAAGAATCCCTTCTCCCTCGACAGCAAGGAACCCACCGGCAGCTACGTTGACTTCATCAAGTCCGAAAACCGTTACAGCCGTCTCGCTCAGACCAATCCGGAACGTGCTGAAGCGCTCTTCGCTCAGGCTGAAGCAAACGCAAAGGCTAAGTACGAACGCCTCACCAAGATGGGTAAGCTCTACGAATAAGAGTATATTTTCCCTTTTGGGACAAAAAGGACATATTGGGAAGGATGACTCCGGTCACCCTTCCCTTTCCTTTTCGCACCGCACTTCATCGATTCACCGCTTTGCCGATTCACCGCTTTCGCTCGATGACGCGTCAGCGGACGACGCGGAGCGGATCCGTCTTCTTCTTTGATTTCGTTTTCTTTTATTTTCTTTTGTTTTCTTTTCTTTGTTGTATTTTCGCTCCGCAAAACTTCGTTCCTGATGCGGAAATCTCCATTATCGCTCCGGAAACCTGTGTTTCCGGAGAAAAAACACTGCCCGATAAAACGGCAGTGTTTTTTGTGTTTATTCGAATTTGTTCCGGTTCTCGGCAAACAGCTGATAGTAGAGCTTCATGTTCTCAAGCTCGTACCACGGCTTCGTTTCTACGGGGATGCTGTCGAGGTCGTAGATCAGCGCACCCTTCAGCGACATGACAAACGGCGAATGCGTCGAAATGATAAACTGGCAGTTGTAGAACCGCGCGCAGTCCTGAATCAGTTGGATCAGCTGAAGCTGGAATTTCGGGGACAGGCTGTTCTCCGGTTCATCGAGGAGATACAGTCGGTCGTCGCGGAAATGCTCACGGAAGAAATTCAGCGCATATTCCCCGTTGGAATCCGGCGTCTGCAAGCGTCCGGCGTAGTGATTCACGTACTGGCTCATGCTTTTCCGGCGGGTGTCCATCTGCCGTACAAGTTCGTCGTAATCCTCCATTCCGGTGAACCGGGTGAACGGCTGTCCCTGCGCCGCACGGTATTCCGCCTCGCGTTCCTCCTGACGGTAACGGGTATCCTCGTTTTCCACGCGCCGGTCGATGATGCCGTAGAAAACATCGTCGCTTGTGAAAATCGCGCTTCCGTTCGGGACGCTGTTCTTCGGACGTCCGCCCGTCGCTTCCCATGAACACATCCGATTGACATATTCCATAAAAAACGGACTCCGGTTGTACGGCGTAATGCGCGGAAGTTTCAGCGATTCCGCGATCAGGTTGAGAAGCGTGGATTTGCCGCTTCCGTTGCCGCCGTAGAAGATCGTGATTTCCGAAAAGTTCACCTCCGACAGTTTCTTGAACGGAAAAATCCCGTACGGATACTCGTGCGGATGCGGATTGCCGTGCGGCCAGAAACGTTCGGCATGATCTTCCTCCTGCGGAAGCGTCGGCAGTCTGAATCTGTGGAGGTAGATCATGACAGATCCACCTCATTGAGGATCACCTTTTTGCAGGCAGGAATGCGCACCGGCATCCGGTCGACGGTCTGAATTTCCACGTTGTCGCAGCCTTCCACGTGTATGCCGTATCCGACATTCGTAACAATGGTATTGTTCCGGATGGTGACTCCGTCCGTGTTGCGGACGAAAATCCCGGTTTTGCCGTTCGGGCATTCGATATAGTTGTCCTCGATGGTAATGTTGAAAATGCTGCATCCCTCCGCCTGATCGGAGTCCGCCTTGACGACGATCCCCGCCGCTTCGCCCCAGGTTTCCGCACAGTTATAGATTTTGTTCCCGCGGATGGTGATGTTCGCCGGGCAGACTCCTTCGTACCACCACGCTTCCGCCGCCGCAACGATCGCGGGTCCCATGACATCGCGGAACGTGCAGTTTTCGATCAGCGCATCACGGTTCTTGAGCAGGATGCTGCGCGCAAAATGCCGGGTTGCGGTGCAGTTCACAAGTTCCACGCGCGGAAGTCTGGTGATGTCGGAAAGAACGAGGTCTTCGGTATCCTCCGGAAGAGGCTTGTCGAGCGTGACTCTGCACATCCAGTCGTCATGCATCGGAACGCAGTCAACGACGGTGTAATGTCCGACGGTACGGAGCGTTTTCCGGTTCGTCAGCTCGAGCGTGTCACCGATGTCGGGGTAATCGAGCGTCTGTGCGTGAGTGCCGTCGGGCGTCTTCTCCTGCATGATGCAGGTGTTCGCGTCCTCGCGGGCGATGATCGCCTGATAATAGCTGTGGACATTCGTGAAGTCGTCTCCCTGACCGTCGAACACACAGTTTTCGAACCGGAGAAGACCCTTCATGGACGTGAAGTGGGTCGCATCGGTGTCGGTCGACATGTGATGTCCTTCGGACGGAACGACCTTCAGTCCGGTGATGATCACATCCTCGCTGCGGTTGCCGACGATACCCATGCCGGGCTGGCTGTGGATTGTGACGTCGGTGAGCCGGATGTTCTTTGCGTTTTCGATCAGGATCCCCGGACGGGAATGGAACGAATGGACGGTGTAGAACAGCATGCCGTCGTGAAGTGCAGGATGGTCGCCGATCTTTGCCCGGAGATGGTATTCGTCCACAAACGTATATCCGTGAAGTCCCGTATAGATATTGTGTTCCGTTTCGGGATCGTAGAAAATATAGCGGAGAGTCAGCGGAGAATGTTCGCAGATCGGACACTCTTCGTCAAATTCGATCACACATTCGCGGTTCCCTTCCGCGTCGGCAGGCTGCAGGTCAAGAATTGTTCCGCGGCTGTACGGCTTGCGCAGATGATCGATGGTGAGCCCGCACAGCTCGATGTCCGAGCAGTTGATGACGGACACCGGCTCCATGAATCCCTCGATCATGAGAACTGCGCCGTTCGCGATCACGCGGGTACCCCGCTGCCCGTCGAACGAGATGCCGCGGGTGTATTCGTATTTCGGATTGAACATGATCCGCTGGGGATTTCTTCCCCATTCGCCGGTCATGACGGAGTTCATCGCACGTTTCGCGAGATCGCTTGTGATGTGATAGGTTCCGGGCGGAACGATCAGTGTGGTGCCGGGATGTTCCCGGCAGTACGACATCGCGGCAGCAAAGGTCTCGATGTCAGCCGCCGCAGTGAAATCGGTTAAGTGTACGGTCGTTTCGTTCATTTATCGTTCCTCCACAACGAGAGTTCCGTCCTTGATGTACGCGTACCGGCCGCTTTCGTACAGGGTGACGCTCTCACCGATCTGTGCAGTGATCGCGGCGGGCGCGATGAATTTGTCAATGCGTCCGATCGCGGCGAAATTGTTCACGTACGGTACGAAAATGAAGAGACGGAAATCGTCAATGTTTTCCAGTTCGAACTCAACGGATTCGACGGCGGAAATGATCCTGTATTCGCCGGTGAAGTATTCGTATACGGCAAACTGTTCTCCCTCCAGTCCGGGAATATCGGACGGCGTGACGGTGCCGGTGACGCGGTTCTGCTCCTTCGTGATGTTGAACGCCGCAATCACGCCGGAGTTCTTCACGATGTTCTGGATTTTGAGCGGCTTGTCGGAGGTTTCGGGATTGACGGTCAGACAGTCCATCGTCGGCATACCGCTGCGGTCACAGCGGAGGATGCGGCCGTCGTCAAACGCGAGCGGTTTCAGCACATCCGCACGGCTGCGTCCGATCTCGTCGCTGATGTAGATGGGACCGCCGGACACGGCGCGGAGCAGACTGTTTTTGATGCCCTGCGTGTCGTCCGTCCACCACATGTCGTAGTCGTTCCAGTAGAACTGTCCCTGCAGAATGGAATTGTAGGTGCACTGAAGAATGTGCTTGGTAAACCACGGGCGGTTTTCCGGCTGGAAGTCGTCACTGCAGCGGGAAATGCTGCTGAACGGACGGTTCCACATATCCTCGGATGCCATGCCCATGCAGTTGATCATGGTGTTGTCGAAGTTGAGTCCGACGGATGCTTCGAGACCGCGGTGCCAGGTGTGCGTGACGTTCCCGACGGATCCGACGCCCTTGTAATAACGGCGGGTCATGCTCTGATTGTCAACCTTGAGGAAATCCGCGCCGCATTCACGGAAGAAGCGGTGGATCGTGTTGAAGTAGCCGAACGCGTTCTGCTCGTGCCAGTCGGCGATGATGCGTCCGTCGGCGGTGACGAACGTGTACGGCTGCAGCTTCCGGTACGCCGGTCCTGCCGGATCGAGACCGTACCAATAGCCGGTCGTCGGATGCCACATGCCGACCTTGATGCCGTAGGAATGGATGCGGTCGATGGCGTGCGCGAGACCGTCCGGGAAACGGGTGTAGGAGGCTTCGAAATCGTACATGGAGGAGGAGTGCATCAGTTTGAACATATCGCCGCGCGTTTCGTACGTGGCGCCGTTGAACTTCGCGATTTCCGCCCACATGTCGTCGATGATCGCCCATTTGACGGGGATGTTCTTTTCCCGGAATTCCTCGCATTTTTCGATGAGTCCGTCTTCGGAAACGCGGATCTGCAGGGCATCCCAGCTGCACCAGCCGAGGTATTCGAACACTTCAGGATAGCGGCGCTGTTCACGCGGGATGCAGCCGTTGTTCAGCAGCTTCAGCGCGTACTTCACGCAGGCTTCGGTGAGAGCAAACGGATCCTCCCCTTCCGAAGTGACGAACGCAAGTCCCATACAGGAAGTCAGTTCGCCGTACCACGAAAACAGCTTCGCGCACAGACCGTCCGGCGTTCCCTCGAGGACGCATTTATAGTTTTCCGATACCACGGGGACAATCACGCCCCATGTACCGTCGGCTTTGCGGTAAATAAAATGCTGGGTTTCCGGCGGGACGGCGCACGGATCGCTGCCGAAATCGGGACGGCACCAGAATTCGCTGTAGCGGTTGTCCGCCATATAAGACTCGATGTCCGGCAGAGAAATGAGGATATCCGCGCCGTGATCGGCGTTGATTTTCCGGTCGTCGCCGGCGTAGTCGGCATATACTGCGGTCAGACCGCCGTTCTCCTTTGTCCGGCAGAGGGAACGGGTCGTTGTTCCGTCCGCAAAACGTACATTCAGGGTAAACTCCATTTTCCTTGCTCCTTTTTTGATCTGTCTGGATTTGTTGAGTCCATTATACCGTTTTGCGGCGGATTAGTCAACGATTTCTCATAAATTTCCGGCGAATCCGGCGCGAATTCTTGTGAACAGTGTTGCTTTTTCGGATTTTTTATGTTAAAATAAAGACGTAAAACAGATTTACCATTTACAGAATATGGGAGACAATGTATGACAGGTGAAAGCGTAAAAATGTTCCGGAGCGCACTCGGCGGCTTCAACCGGGACGATGTAACGAACTACATAAAGGAAACCGATCAGAAACATGCGGACGTACTGGCAGAACTGACCGCACGTCTGGAAGAAGCGGAACGGAAATGCGGTGAACTGTCCGCACAGGCGGAAGAAGCGCAGTCCGAAAACGAAGCTCTGCAGCTTCGTCTGACTGAAATGACCGAACAGCGCGATGAAGCCCGTCGGGCAGCCGACCAGGCAGAACAGGTCTGCGGCGATCTGCGGGAAGCGCTCAGGTGCGCGGAAGCCGATTATCGTGAAGTGACGGAGGCATCCGCCGCAAAGGAAGCCGCGTGGAACGCGGAAAAAGAATCCATGTCGGCGGAACTCGCGGAAATCCACGCGGCTGCGGAACGGGACAGACAGGACTTCGACCGTCAGCTCGCGGAAAAGAACGAATATCTGACGCAGTTCATGCAGAACTGCAGCGGTCTGACCGAAGAACGCGATTCCCTCACCGCGTCTCTCGCTGAAGCGAATGTGAAAATCACGGAACTGACCGAAAAACTGCAGGCGGCGGAAGAAATCCTCGCCGCACAGCCCGAAGAGCCGGAATACGACCCGAACGACCACAGCAGTCCGGCGTATAAACTGGAAATGTACGACAAAATCAGCGCACAGCTCGGTGACATCCTCATCAACGCCAACCGCAATGCGGATGATATCCTCTCCGCCGCACGCGAAGAAGCCGAAAAACTGCGGATCGACATGGAAATCGAGTGCGATCAGAAACGTGCGGAATGTGAAAGCGAAGCCGCACAGATCCGCGCGGAAACCGCGGAAGAAGCAGCTTACATCCGCGAACGCCTGTCCGCCAACGCCGCGTCCCTGCTTTCCACGGTCAGCGCCGACCTGCATGTCAACATCGAAAGCTGCATCCGTGAAATGAACGACTGCATCACCGACATGCAGTACGAAATGCAGGCGCTCCTCGCGAAAATGTCCAGCCGTTCCGGTGAAATGAACGACCGCATCAGCTATTATCAGAGCTGTGTTTCCGAAGGAATCGAGAAAAAAATCTCTGAACTCGACGACAAATACGGAATCCCGCGATCCGCTGAGGGCGAACGGTACGACTCATGACGACGCACGATAAAAAACTGGGCGAGCGGATCCGTGAACTCCGTCTGCGCCTCGGGATTACACAGAAGGAGCTTGCCGGCGACCGGATCACGCGGAACATGCTCAGCCTGATCGAAAGCGGAAACGCCTCCCCGTCGGTGTCCACGCTGCTCTACATCGCCGAACGTCTCGGCACATCCGCCGGATACTTTTTCACCTCCACCGAAGCGGACGAGGGACGGTATTTCAAACTCTCCATCATCGACGACCTGAAAGCCACTTTCCGCGAAAAAAAATACCGCGAATGCATCGCGATCTGTGAATCGGTTCCGCGCTCCGCCAGAGATGACGAACTGTCCTATCTCGCGGCAATGTCCTGCCTGTATACGGCACTGGAATCGGCGGAATCGTTCGATATGGTGCGTGCCGCGTTCGATCTCGCACAGGCACAGTCCTACGCCGCAACCTCCATCTACGCCGACGAGAACTTCACCGCCGCGCTTGATTTTTACGGCGAACTGTTCCGTACGGTCTGTTCCGACAACGTGTCTGAGCGGCTCTGCGACTACCGCATGTGCGGCTCCTTTGTTCCCGTGACAATGATCCGGTATTTCGCCGTTCTTTCCGCCGTACGCGCAGGAAAAACGTACGGCGAACCGTTCCCGGAACACTCGTACTACGCGCGGCACATCCGTGCCGTCACCCTGCTGGCCGAAGAAAAAACGCAGGAGGCAAGCAAGCTCCTGCGCGAACTGTCCCTCGATCCGGGACTGCCGTATTACATGAAATACCGCGTCCTGTGCGGACTTGAGGATTCGGCAAATGTGACCGGCGATTTCCGTCTGGCCTACAGCTCGTCCCGGCGGAAGCTCGAACTCATTGACAAATGCAGGATTTAAACTCTGTGATAGTTCGACGGGGAAAACCTTTTGAATATGACAGAAAAACCGCAGGTCAGACCTGCGGTTTTCTTTGGTTTCAGCATTCCTTCAGCTTTTCGAGTAGCGTGAGGTAATAATCGTAGTCGATATCGATGATATTCGCAAAGTAGTGGTTGATGCCCTCGGTTTCACCGTCCGTCCAGCGGATGATGTAGTACCGCTTTTCATCGGTCGCGGGAATCGCGCAGACCGCTGTGCTTTCGTCGGACTTCACGAGCGCTTCGCCGGATACGACGATTCTGCCCGTGTCATCTTCCACCGTGTAGCGGATCGTCTTGTCGGTACGGGTATCGTTCACACCGTAGAGGTTCAGCTTTTCGTTTTCCGGTTCGTCGAACATCATGCAGAACGGCTTCTGTGAACGCTTGATATAGTCGTATGCGAGCTTCTTGTCGTAGTAATAGTCCACGATCGCGTCGGAGATCTGCGGCCAGCCGTCGATGAGGTTCCACCAGATGATGCCGGTGCGGCGCCACTTCGACAGTCGGAACCGTTCGATGAAGTATTTCTTCGCTTCCGCCTGGGAGATCTGGCTCGCGACAGAGAAGGTTTCGAGATCGGCGGTAGCCTTGTTGCCCTTGCCGAACAGGGTTTCTGCCTGATTCCACATCAGGCGGATGCGGTAACCGTACGCATGGCTTTCTTCTCCGGTCATGGCTGCCGCGTGAACGAGCCACTGACGGTCGCCGAGGCACGGCCACAGGTGGTCTTTGTCAATGTACTTTGCGAGAGATTCCGGCGACGGACAGCCGTGGTAGCCGGTTTCGGACGCGAAGTGGCAGACGGTATTTTTGTAGTAATTTCCCTTGAAGTAGTCGCGCGGACCCCAGAGGTGGTCTTCGGAGATGCTGCCGCCGTTGCGGTGCGCGTATTCGTCGATGAACGGCGAGGACGGCAGGTACGGGCGGGAGAAATCGTGGATGCGGAGGACTTCCGGAATGACCTTGCGGGTGATGACGTTTTCGTTCGGGTCGCGGTGATCGCCGCCCCAGGAGTACGCACAGTCGCATTCGTTGTCCCCTGCCCAGAGGATGATCGCCGGATGGTTGCGGAGCCGCTTGACGACCGCTTCGACTTCGCGGCGCATGAGATTCTGGAAATACTCGTCCTGCGGGTAGAGACCGCATGCCATCGAAAAGTCCTGCCAGATCATGATGCCGTGTTCGTCGCAGTATTTGTAGAAGATATCATTTTCGTAGACGTTTCCGCCCCAGCAGCGGACGATGTTGCATCCGATGTCGGTCAGCATGGGGAGGATTTCGGGCAGACGCTGTTCGTCGCGGGCATGGATCGCGTCAACCTGTACCCAGTTCGATCCCATCGCGAAAACCTTTTTTCCGTTGATTTTGAAGCAGAATTCGCCGTTTCCGTCCTTATCGGTGGTGCTGGTGCGGTCGAGTTCGACGGTGCGGATACCGAACGCAAAGTCGCGGGTTTCGCAGAGTTCCCCCTGAACGTACAGTTCGGCGGTCACGGTGTAGACGTTCGGATCACCGTAGTTGTGCGGCCACCAGAGGTTCGGATTGTTCACGCCGAACGTGAACACAAAGGAATTGTGGCGCATCGGACGGGTAACTTCAAATTTCGAATCGCCGCAGACGCCGGTGAGCTTCAGGAAGCAGCGGTCGTGGACGTTGACATTGCCGATCGTCGTCGCAACGGTCGCTTTGACGGTGGCATAGTTTTCGTCGCAGCGCTGGGTATACAGGAACAGATCGTCGATGTGGTATTTCGGACGGCGTTCGATATAGACGTGCTTCCAGATGCCGCAGGAAACGAGACGAGGCATGATGTCCCAGCCGTACATGTGCGGCGCCTTGCGGACGTAGAGGGAGTCGTAGTTGAATTCGTTCGCATTCATGGAGGGAGCAATCGGATGCTTCCGCGCTTCGATCGCGGCGGGGGTAATGTGAACGAACAGTTCGTGTTCGCCGGCACCGATGCCGGTCAGCGGATACTCCCTGCCGTAAAGCATGTCGTCGCAGCCGCCGATTCTGACGCCGTCGACGTAAATGTCCGCGAAGCAGTCGATCCCTTCGAAGACAAGGACATCGTCGGTGTCCCCCGGTTCGTATGCAAACGTGCGGGAATAACAGTAATGGACGTTTTCGTAATCGTAGGTCCTGAGGACGTTTTCACCGAAGAAAATTTCGGGAAGGATCCCTGCGGCTTCGAGATCGGTCTCAAGCGAGCCGGGGACGTTCGCCGGAATTTCGTTCATGCCGGCGGAAACGGCGTCCGCATAGCAGACGGGTTTGTCACATTCCGCGGAATATGCACCTTTCCATACACCGTCAAGAACGATGCGTTCTCTTTTTGTCATGTCAGTTCCTTTCTGAACATACTTTTTTCACACATATTATTGACTTTTTGTGTGAAATCTGCTACTATTCGATTAACACTTGATTTGCGAGGTTTTTCGTATGCAGTACTATCTTCTGATCCTGCTTGCCGTTGTCCTGCTGGCGCTCCAGTTCTCGACGAACAAGCTTTACCAGCTCAGATGCGGCAACACCGCCGTGGCGTCACTGACGTTCTCCACCCTGTCCGGACTGACCACCTCGGTGATCTTCCTCATCCTGACGTTCGCGATGGGCGAAACGTTCACAGTCACGCCGTATTCGCTCCTGATGGCGGCGATCATCGCGGTTCTCTGCTGTACCTACACGTTCATCGGCTTCAAGATCATGGCGTTCGGCAGCATGTCCGTGTTCATGATGTTCCTGATGCTCGGCGGGATGCTCCTGCCTTATCTGTTCGGCGTCTTTTACCTGAATGAGGGCGTTTCGGCCGGACGTATCATCGGCGTGATCCTGCTGGTGATCTCCATGGTATTCCCCGTTCTGTCGAAAGACCGGAGCGGCGGTGTGATCTTCGTTCTGCTCTGTGCGGCGGTCTTCACGCTGAACGGATGCGTCAGCATCACGTCGAAGCTGCACCAGATCAACACGGATTTCGCCGTCTGCGGCACAACGACCTTCGTTTTCCTGACCAACTTCATGAACGGCATCATCTCCGCAGTCGGTCTGCTCATCATGAACCTGTCCGGTGCGAAGAAAACTGTCGATGACAAGGGGACAACCGTAGCGCAGGTCATCCGGAAAAACACGAAGGCGATCGCACTGATCGTCATCGGAAACGCGGCATTCGGCGGAATCTCGTACATGCTCCAGCTCATCGGTGCGGCAAACGTTCCGGCGTCGGTGCTGTATCCGCTGGTCACCGGCGGCTCCGTGGTACTGTCCGCGGTTGCAGGCCTGCTCTTCTTCAAAGAAAAGCCGGACAAAGTATCCGGAATCGGTCTGCTGCTTTCGTTCGCAGCGACGTTCCTTTTCCTGTTTTAAGTGATATGTAAGTGGGGAAAAAACTTTTTTCAAAAAGTTTTTTCCCCTAAGATTTTCTGTGAAAATCTTTTCACCCCATTTTTCAAAAACTTTTATACTGGATATAGAGACAAAGAATATACTACTTTCACCCGTAGTGCCAGTTGAATACTGTAGGCTGAAGCCACGCTCAGGTTATCTTAGGCCTTCCTCCGGGAGGAAGGTGGCGGCGAAGCCGTCGGAAGGAGAATGCGGCACTAAAAATTTGAGTCGCTATATTTTGTGGTTTGAAGTAAAAAAACTACAGCCGCATACCTTCTGCAGAGATTCAAATCGTTCGTGCCGCGTTCTCCCTCAGTCCCTACGGGACAGCTCCCATGAAGACCGTTCCGGTCTTCGGAGGGAGCCATTTAACTGGCACTATGGGTTAATTTCACGT
>JAFQFS010000042.1 GCA_017398585.1 Clostridia bacterium | reverse complement strand
GTCTTTCATAACCTTCAAAATGTGCCATATTCTCTATACCTCCTTATTCCTTACGGGGATCGATGTACTTCACAGCGTCGTTGAATCTGCCGTAAGTACCCTTGGATTTCTCATAAGCTTCACCGGGTTCCATACCCTTCTTGATGAAGTCGGTCATCTTACCGAGAGAAACAAATTCGTAGCCGATTACCTGATTGTCTTCGTCGAGAGCCATTCTGGTGCAGTAACCTTCGGTCATTTCGAGGTAACGAACGCCCTTTGCCTTGGTGCCGTACATGGTACCTACCATGGAACGTTCACCCTTACCAAGGTCTTCCATACCTGCGCCGATTACGAGACCGCCTTCGGAGAATGCGGACTGGGAACGGCCGTATACGATCTGGAGGAAGAGTTCACGCATAGCGGTGTTGATCGCGTCACATACAAGGTCGGTGTTGAGAGCTTCGAGAAGGGTCTTGCCCGGGAGGATTTCTGCAGCCATAGCAGCAGAGTGGGTCATACCGGAACAGCCGATGGTTTCAACGAGAGCTTCTTCGATGATACCGTCCTTAACGTTGAGGGAGAGCTTGCAGGCGCCCTGCTGGGGTGCACACCAACCCACACCGTGGGTATACGCGGAAATGTCGGTGATCTGCTTTGCCTGGATCCACTTGCCTTCTTCCGGAATCGGAGCCGGACCGTGCTTCGGGCCCTTTGCAACGCAGCACATATTTTCTACTTCGTGGGAATAAACGAGATCGCTCATAGAATTCTGTACTCCTTTGAATATGATAGCCTAATTGGCAGCAATTTTGCTCACCTTGTATTATACTACAAAATCCCCGCAAAATCAACCTGCGATTTGTGGAAACGCGAACTTTCAAAAAAAATTGACGTTTCGACGAAAAAAGGAGGATTTTATGCCGTGAAATCGTGGATTTTTCGGAAATCCTGCCTGTTTTGCAAACTCAACCCTCATTCGAGTTTTCCAAAAAAAACAGGTTATTGTCAACCCGCGCCGCCCGTGCTATAATACAGTCAGAAGCCGGCTTACTTCATACAACAGGAGAACATCATGCAGAACATCGGAAAACGAATCAGGGAACTGCGCAAAAAGAACGATCTCACACAGGAAAAACTCGCAGATTACCTCGGCGTGTCGTATCAGGCGGTGTCCAAATGGGAAACGGGCATGTCGTCGCCCGATTTATCTCTCATCCGCCCTCTGACAAAGCTCCTGCACGTTACCGCGGACGAGCTGCTCGGAATCGAAGAGAATTCCGACACACGTTTCGTCGAACTGGAACAGATGTACAAGTCCACCTATACCACCGGCGATCTCGGCGAACGCTGGAGCATTGCCAATCTTGCTGTTTCAGAATATCCGGGCAATCTCAAATGCCTTTCGTGGCTCGCAGACGCACAGTATTACCACGCCTACGATTTTCTCCCCGACGAACCTGACCGATACCGCGCGGAACTCGAAAAATCCGTCCGGTTGTCCGAACGTGTCCTCGAGGACTGCGAAGACAAGGAAATCCGGAATCATATGCTGTCGAATATCGTTGTGTGCCTTTCCGAACTCGGACGGCGTGACGAAGCCAGAATCTACGCCGAACAATACCCTGAAAAACGGAATTTCGGCCGCGAGGAACTTCTTTCGTTCTGCCTTACCGGTGAAGATCTCGTACGGCATCATCAGGAGCAGATCAAAAACGCACTGGAAAATCTGTGCAATGCGCTGAACAGCGTGTGGTCGCTGAACTCCGTCCTCACGGCGGAAGCGGTCATCAAAACCATCATTCCCGACGGAAACTACGTTATTTTCCATGAACACCTCGCCCGCCTCGCGATCGATCAGGCAAAGGCGCTGACCCGTGAGGGACGGTATGACGAAGCCGTCACCGCTCTGGAGAAGGCAAAATACCACTCCAGCGAATATGACGCGATCGACCTCCCGGAAAACCGCGGCGTATACCATTTCACCGCACCCCTGCTGAACCGGATCGAATGCGACACCCGCGAACGCTGCGTCTCCGGCACGTCCACAATGATGGCGGATTTTTATGAATACCATCTGCCGGACAAAACCTTCGATCCCCTGCGCGAACGCGAAAATTTCCGGAAACTTCTTGAACGGGACTGAAAACTCGATTCTCCGTCGAGTTTCCTGCACGAAATCCGTTATTGTCAGAACAGCCGGTTTCTGTTATAATCAGAACAGAAGCCGGCTCATTCAATTTTACAGGAGAATTTTATGTACAATATCGGACAGAAAATCAAGGAACTGCGGAAGAAAAACGATCTCACGCAGGAAAAACTGGCGGATTACCTCGGCGTGTCCTATCAGGCCGTGTCCAAATGGGAAACCGGCGTGAATACACCGGATTTGTCCCTCATCGGTCCGCTGACAAAACTGCTTCACGTCACTGCGGACGAACTGCTTGGGCTGACCGTTCCCGCCGCCGACGAACGCCGCGCGGAACTCGAAAACCTCTTTCAGGAAACATGGAAATCCGGCGACCTCGTACAGCGGTATGACATCTGCAAAACCGCCGTACAGGAATACCCCGGCGATATGGAATTTCTCGACCGTTTTGCGTGGATCACAGGGATGCGTTCGTTTGAATTCGAGGACGACGAAACCTACCGCGCATGGCAGGAGGAAGCGATCTGCCTGTTTGCACGGGTCATTGAAGACTGTACGGACATAAAAATCCGATGCAGTGCGATCAGCGGCATCGTCCAGTACCTCTCGTTCCGGGGACGTCTCGACGAAGCCAAAAAATACGCGGAACTCTATCCCGACGATCTGCCGTTCTCCAAGGATCATGTGCTCGCCGACTGTCTCACAGGTGAAGAAAAAATCGTCCATGAGCAGAAAATGCTGCTGAACACCCTTCATACCCTGTTGAATCAGCTGAACTGGTGGGATATCCGGACCTGCCTCGCCATCATCGACATTCTGAAAATCATGTTTCCGGACGAAAACTACCTCTATTACCACGGCTACCTCGCCGTCACCAAACGTCAGCTTGCCAGACTGTACGCGAAAAACGGCGATTACGACCTCGCCCTCCAAATGCTCACCGAAAGCAAAAACCACGCCGAACAGGACGATGAAATCGAGCATACCTATCAAACCTACCGCTTCACCTCCCCGTTTTTCGATAAAACGGAATTCAATCCGGAAAACTTCTGCCACAGCGGCGACGACTCCAGCCTGACCGCCCTGTACGAAGTCCTCGAAAAAAAAGAATTCGACCCCATCCGCGACCGCGAAGACTTCCGCGCACTCCTCCCTGCGAAAAACTAACTTCTACGGCGAGTTTCCGTAAAAAAACCGGTTATTGTAACGCAGCGCCGCCTGTGCTATAATACAGTCAGAAGCAGCGCACCGTTCATCCGATTCACAGGAAGGAAGAAATTATGTACAATATCGGTCAGAAAATCCGGGAACTCCGCAGAAAAAACGACCTCACGCAGGAAAAACTCGCAGACTACCTCGGCGTTACCTACCAGTGCGTCTCTAAGTGGGAGTGCGGCGTCACCTCTCCCGACCTCTCTCTCATCGCCCCACTTACCCGCCTTCTTCATGTCACTGCAGACGAACTGCTCGGTCTGACTGCACCGGAAAACGACGAACGCCGTACCTATTTCGACGCGGAATGCTTTGAGTACGGCAAAAAGGACGATCCGGAAGGTGACTATCCCATCGCCCTTCAGGCGGTCGCGGAATATCCGGGAGATTTCAAATACCTCGAATGGCTCGCCGCAACGGAATACTGTATCTCGTTCAATCAATACAGTGACAAGCCCGCCTTTCTCGAAATGATGGAACGCTCGATCCGTCACAGTCTCATGGTCTACGAGAACTGTTCGGACGAAAAACTGCGAAAAAGCGCCCTATGGCTCATCATCCTCGCTTATAAATATACCGACCGCCTCGATGAAGCGCGAAAATATGCGGAACTTTACCCCGAAAACAGCTCCACCACCCGTGACGACGCCCTCGAACTCTGCCTCACCGGAGACGAACTTCTCGAACACCGTCAGGCCATGATCCTCGACGCTCTCGGCAAGTTGAACTGGACACTCCGCAACATCTCTGACTTCGGCGACCGCCGTGACCCGCGTGTCCGTGCTGCCGTTTGCGCACAGAAAGCGATCTACGAAGCAATCATCCCCGACGGAAACTACCTCGGCTCCAGCGCGTCCATCCGCTCAATCCACTGGAAACTTGCGGAAATCGCCATGGCAGACGGCGATTTCGACACCGCCGTACAGGAACTCGCAAAATCCAAATATTACGCCATCGAAGCCGACCGCTGCATGACCTCTCCAAAACAACTCTACACCTGCCCCCTACTCGACCATTACGGCTACGACTACTCCGATGGACGTCCGATGAAGCCTCTCATCGAATACTGGTACGAGGAAGTCCCCGAAACCTTCGCCAAGCTCACCGACCGCGAAGACTTCCAATCCCTCCTCAAACCCAACTGAAAACAAAAAGGACAAGCAGTCTGTACGACACCTTGTCCTTTTATTTATCCAAAAAGGTTTTTGGTAAAAGGTGAAGACTCCATAGGAGTCTTCTGGGGAAACCTTTTTCCTTAAAAAAGGTTTCCCCGAGAAAAAATTACTTCTTCAGATATTCAATAGCAGCGTCGGATGCGGAAGCTGCGTCGGTGGTATAGCAGTCTGCACCGATCTTGTCGCAGTATTCCTGGGTGATCGGAGCGCCGCCGACCATGATGAATACGTTTTCACGGATGCCCTTTTCGGTAGCAACCTTGACTACATTTTCCATTTCGTTCATGGTAGTGGTGAGAAGTGCGGAGCAGCAGATGATCTGCGCGTTGTTTGCGATCGCTTCTTCTACGAACTTTTCAGCGGATACGTCAACGCCGAGGTCAACTACGTTAATGCCCTTGCCTTCCAGCATCATCTTAACGAGGTTCTTGCCGATGTCGTGGAGGTCGCCCTTTACGGTGCCGATGACAGCGGTGCCCGCGTCAGCGATTTCGCCGGATGCCATAAGGGGCTTCAGGATGGTAACACCTGCGTTCATTGCACGTGCAGCGATGAGAACTTCGGGAACGTATACTTCGTTGTTCTTGAACTTTTCACCGATGTTGCTCATACCGGGAAGAAGACCTTCGTCAAGAATCACCTTGGGTTCAACGCCGTCAGCGAGAGCAGCGTTTACAAGTTCCTTTACCATCTTAACCTTACCGGTTTCGACCATTTTAATGAGTTCGGAAAAATCAGCCATGTCAGTTCTCCTTTGTTGTGAGAATATTATTTTTCACTTCATTATATCAATAAATTCCCCGTTCGTCAATAGATTTTCCGGAATCGGGACGGAAAAAACCAAAAGAAGAAAAAACAGTTATAACCGTTCTTTCCCTTGACACGCTCATACCGCCGTGTTATAATCGAATCGTAAGATCATTCCAATGAAAGCAGGTGGTTTCCATGAAAAACAAAAAAACGCTGCGGAACTGTGCCTGCTTTGTGAGCTGATATCTTCTCATAATCCGATCATCACACATCCGTTCAGCCGGGTGTGTTTTTTTATTGGTTTTCACCACCCTCCCAAGTTTTCACACAAAGGAGTGATGTCCCTATGAAACGACTGAATGTATTATTTGAAGGATTACCCAACACCACGACCACCTACGGCTCCATTTACGAAGGTCCGATCTTCGTCGTGATCCCGAGCGCACCCGATCTCAGTTACGGCGACACCGATGCCATCTATTTCCATAACGGCATCGCCTTCGAACTCGAACGTCCCGGAAAGCGCGACGCGAGCATCCCGAGCGTGGTCTTCAAACTTCCTGTGGAAACCCTCATCAACGATGCATGTATAAAGGAGAGTGATCTCATGAAACGCCTGAAATATTACTTCAAACTCATGGAACGCGATACCGCGACCTACAACTACCGCGGCGAGGACAACCGCCAGCATTCCCTCTACGACGGAGATATGCTCCTCTTCTACCCCGAGCACGACGACCCGACCGACGACCGCGAACCCGAAACCGTCCACGACTCCACCTACTACGACGACAGCCACTCCTACACCGTCGAAATGTCCAACAAAATGGCGAAAGATAAACCAACCGTCACCATCGCCGTCCCGGCGGATGAGATCGATCCGCGTCTGCTTGACTTGTGGAAAAGCGCGGGGATCACCGTTCCCGGCGCCATACAGACCTCCGAAGCTGCCGCCGAATATCTCCGTCAGGAGGAAGAAAATGCCCGGCTCAAAATCCACATCACCGGTCGGAACAGCACCCTCGTCCCGAAGATCGAACCGCTCTCCTACGCCGGTGAACCACTGACCATCGGAGAATTTGCCGCCATCCGCGATGCCGCCGCCGACTTCTGCCTCCGCGAATTCGCCCCGTACATCGACGCGCTCAACGCGGAACTGTACAACCGCAGCCGTCCCGACAAAGAAAACGGAAAATATTACCTCCACCGCCCATCCGGCGAGATTCATACGAACAACGCCGCCTTTTTCGCGATATGTCCGCAGAAGGACTACGAAAACCTCGGCGGCATCCGCGTGCAGCTCCTGGAAGACGGTGTGGAACGTCCGCCGCAGCTCTGCCTGTGCATCCGGATGCAGATCCAGCTTCCGTTCAAAAAACTCGAACGCGCCCAGAGGATGATGTGCAAGGATCTCCCCGAAGCCGTCGATATGTTCGCCGCCGGACTCAACCGGAAACGCCTCGCCGAAGCGTGCGAACTCGCGTACCGCCAGCAGAAGATTCGCGAATATCTCCGCGACAGCGCGTACACCGCGTTCATCGCCAACGGCAGCATTCTTCCCCGCCTGTCCGACGGCGTATCTCCGATGCTTGATGCCGTACCGTTCCGCTCTACGCCGGAGGACGAGATTACTGTCTGCGGCGTCACCGGCATGGGCATCCGCCGCGGCGTCACCATCCTTACGGGCGGCGGTTATTCCGGAAAATCCACCCTTCTCGACGCCATCGCGTCCGGCATCTACAACCACACCATCGGCGACGGCCGAGAACTCGTCCTGACCGATCCTTCCGCCGTCAGCATCGCCGCCGAGGACGGACGAAGCGTCAAAAACACGAACATCTCCCCGTTCATCAAGTGGCTCCCCGGCGGCGATACGACTGATTTCTCGACTGCGCACGCCTCCGGTTCAACCTCGCAGGCGGCGAACATCATGGAAGCCGTCGATATCGGCGCGACGCTCCTGCTGATCGATGAGGACCGCAGCGCAACCAACTTCATGATCCGCGACAACAAGATGAAATCTCTCATCAAAAAAGAGCCGATCACTCCGTTCACCGACCGCGTGCAGGAACTGTCCCGTCACGGCGTGTCGACGATTCTGGTCATCGGCGGAAGCGGCGAATACCTCGGTGTATGCGACCGCGTGTATCTGATGGAAGATTACCTCATCTCCGACGTGACGTCCCGCGCGGTTGAAATCTGGCAGACCGAGCGGAATCCCGACGAAATCGTGATACCTCCGCCGGAGGTTCAGTGGTCGCAGGAACGTACTCTCTCCGCGGAACATTTTTCGTCCTATCCGGAAGGCATGGGAACGGAAAAACTCGAAGTATCCGACATGGGATTCCTCCTCATCGGTGACGAACAGATCGACATCCGCGGGCTGTACAACATCGCCTCCGATGCCCAGCGCAACGGTATCGCGTTTATTCTCCGCCAGATGACTCTCCAGCTGAAAACACCGACCGTCGACCTCGACGCGGAGCTCGACCGCATCTACCGAAAAATCGAAACCGACGGCGTGGACAGCATTTTCTCCTCCTTCTTCACGACCGTTGACCGCTTCATCGACCTGCCTCGCAAATGCGACGTCAAAATGGTGGTCAACCGGATGCGGAAGACGGTGTGGAAGAAATAGGGTTATGCGGGGAAACCTTTTTTCAAAAAAGGGTTCCCCGCACCCCTTCCAAAAAACTTTATACTAGATGGGCAGACAAAGAACGAGCAAATTTGGAGAAATAAAATCTCTGTAAAGGGTACAGCCGTTTTATTACTTCCAATTTGCAGTTACTTTGTCATATTTTTCACTCAAAATCCTTCATTTTGTCCGCTTCGGCGCGTTCGTAGGCAACGATTTCCCTGCACAGGGCTGTGACTTCCCGGTCGCAGCCCTCTTTTGTCAGACGTACCATCTGCCCTTCGAGGTCTTCCACGCCCATGCGCGTCCCCTTTTCGATCATCTCGGCGATGTGACGGTCGGACGAATTGAACATCGTGTTCATCGCAATGCCGGACTTCGCCATCGCCTTTTTCATCGCGGACAGCTCCTGCGGACGGATGGAACGCTTGCGCAGTTCCGCCGCCGTGCGGGATGCGTAGCCGGCATAATGTTCCATCTGCGACGTCACGCTGGTGACGAGGAACTTGTCCGTGATCTTCGGGAGAACGTCACACAGGTTTTCGTTCCCCATCTGCACGTTGCGGTACATATGCCCGAGCAGTTCGTTTGTATTTTCGGTCGTGTGGGAGATTTTCATATGGTTCACCTCATGAATAAATTCGGATGAACATAGTTTCCCCCGTACCATATAAAAAATACTATATTTTATCCCCAGTCCGAAAAGGTTTTTGAAGGGGTTCGGGGGAACTTTTTCCTTAAAAAAGTTCCCCCGAGTTCTTATTTCTTAAACTTAAAAAACCGTTTCAGAAAAGGCACGGCGTATTTCGGGCTTTTCCAGACGACTACTTTCATAAGCTGCACTCCCGTTTGATGGATTCATTCACAGGATATGCGGGAGTGCGGGAATGTGTCACTCGTGTTCGCTCAGCCAGATACTCACGCGCGACTGAATCGCGTCCGCCGTGGCTTCGGCGGTGGCGTTGCCGGAAAGGTAGCGGCTGACTTCTTCTTCCGGAATCCTGCCGCCCCGATTGTCGTAATACAGCGGAATTCCCGCCGTGTCGAGAAGCTGCTTCATCGCCTCGACCGCCGCACGGTCAAAGACGCAGAGAATTCCCGGCTGTCCCTTATACCGTCCTTCCGCATCCAGTTCGGATGCAAGATCAAATCCTGCGAGACGGCTTCCGTTCTGCAGATTGAGTGCCTGATATCCCTCCAGTGCATCCAGATAGGCGTCGTAATCCGGTTTGTATGCCTTGAAGAAATACCCGTAGCTCACCTCTCCGGAATAGGAATTTTCCACATAATCCAGATAACTTTCCGCCGTCAGGCGCGATTCGATGAATTCCCATGCCGTTTCCGGATAGCTGCCGCACGACGGAATCGTATAAACACCTCCACTGATGATCACTTCCACACCGCTCGTACATCGGTCATCCACCGGATAACCGATGCAGTTCAGTTCCGCCGGACTTTTCACACCGAAGGTATATGCTGCCCGCAGGATATTCTGCGGAGACTGTATCGCCTGATACTTGTCCAGTTTGATCTTCCCATTGTGATACAGATTTTCGCCGCCTTCGACAATCTCGACCTGATCCGGGGTGATCTCGCCCGCATACATGGCTGCCAGATTGTTCGAACCGTGATCCATGTACAGCTGCGGCTCCGTCGGCAGGGACTTCATGAATTCCAGCAGACGGGTGAATTCCGGATTCAAAAAATCCGCTTTTCCGTCACGTATGAAAGGTGCGTATGCCATAAAACCGAAAAACTGATAATCCGCATCTTCTCCCGTGACTTCTTCCATGAGATATTCACCCTCGCCGAGCGTATCATAAAAATCAAGGAATTCCGTCAGTGTCCATTTTGTCCGGGTTCCGAGCGTGTCCCGCCGTCCGATCAGTGTGTTCAAAAAGAATTCCGCCGCAACGCCGTACAGTTCTCCGTTTTCGGCTTCCAGCGTATTCTTCACACTTCCATAGATCGTTTCCGGCGTAACCTCACCGTCCATCAGAGTGTACAGATCGATAAAATATCCCGGAATTTCCGACAATTCCGTGTAGGAATTGGTATTCACAAACAGAATATCCGGCTCCAGTATTCCCGTCGTGAGATCGAGCATCAGCCGATTGATTCCCGCATCCCACTCATCTTCGCTATTGTATCTGCTGTAATCAATCACTTCAATCCGCACATCCGTCCGGTTCTTATTGAAATCCACTACAGCCTTTGTCAGATCGGATTCCGGCGAAACGCACGCCAGAGTGAGCGTTTCCATCGCGGACAGATCAATCGTCGGATCGGGACGGTACAGCCGTATATCGCAGTCGATATTATGCATCGCTTTCCGTTCCGCCGCCATGAATTCCCCGTCATATTCTCCCGGGAACCATGTGAGTACCTGAAGGTATTCCCCCGAAATACCCGAATCCACGAAATTCATGATCGTGTCGAACACCGGTTCCTTTTCTTCCTCCGCCGTCACCTTCCAGCGGAAAACTCCCGTGTTGTCATATGCGTAGAGATATCCGTCCTCATATCCGAGAAGCCGCGCGGGATAATAGTCCGTCGGTGCTTTTTCGAACATTCCCGGCAGGACGTACGATTCCGTGAGCATTCCGTCATCCGCAAAACAGCCGAATTTCAGACGCCCGTCCTCGCTGTATTCCGCCCACAGTTCCCCGTCGATCATGAATGCGGCGTACACATCCCCCGGAAGTTTGAATTCCGAAACCCGCGTGAACGTATCGTCCGCAACAATACAGTCTCTGTCCCAGATGAGGATAATTCCGTCTTCCGTTTCGAGAATGTACCGCCCGATTTTCGGATAATCATTGACACCGCCCTTTCCGCGAAGTGTCGGAATGTCCGCGAAGGCTTCGCACTGCCCGTCGTAGGAGAAGCGGAACAGCCTGCGGAAATTATCTTCCGCCGCTTCGTCGTAATATAGTCCGATAACATAGATCCCGCGTTCACCGAGTACAATTGTATCTCCACCATTGTTCCCGTATTCCGTCAGCGGCATTTCCTTTGTGATATTGCCGTCCGCGTCCGATTCTACAAGAACAATCCCGGCACGGTATTCCCCATCATCGTCGCGGTAGTCGTACCCATAGGCATACCGATAGCCTTTCTCCGTCTTCATTGCATTGCCGATTTTACTTCTTTCTAACTCACCGTCTGACAGATGCTCAAACGCCTGCCGGTACACCATCGTCCGATGTTCCGGCACTTCCTCTTTTCCGCATCCCGCAAGCAGTCCGCCGATCATGCAGAAAATCAGTCCGATCATCAAAAATTTCTTCATAAATCTCCTCCTAATAACTATTCTGTTATATCACATTTATCTGTTTATAGCAAGGGTGACAGTAGGCGTGAAATCTGCTCTTTTATGCGTATTCCAAGGCTTCTGGAAGTATATTCCTGCCATGTCAGTTCTTTACACTCTCTCAAATCCTCCTCATAGATTGCGCCCATTTTTTTCACATCGTCCTGTCCATAAACAATAGCGTTCATTTCATAGTTCAAAT
>JAFQFS010000041.1 GCA_017398585.1 Clostridia bacterium | reverse complement strand
CGGAGCGGCGATCGCGCGCGACGTGGATTCGGACGGGATGAAAGTCATGGCCGATTTTTACCACATGAGCGTCGAGGAGACCGACATGATGGGGGCGGTGATCTCCGGAGGACGGTATCTCACGCACGTTCATCTTGCCGGAGGGCTTTCCGACCCGCGCCGCTCCATTCCAGGACAGAATCAAAGCCGATTCGTCGAGGGTTTCCGCGGCCTGAAGTACATTGGGTACGACCGATTTTGCTCTTTTGAGTGCGGCATTCGCGGAGATAGGGAGATCGAGATACCAAAATCGATCGAGTTCCTGAAACGTGAGTGGGAACTGGCCGTCGTTTGAGTTTTTGGGACTGCCAACTTAAAGAAGCTAAAATCGCCAAAGTTTCTCGCGAATTTTGGCGATTTTCGTTTTTTTCTTGTCGTTTTTGTCTGCGTCTTCAAGATTTTGACACAAAATTCAGTCTATTGAGTTTTAGTTCATGAAAAAACGTTCATTCACTTTTAAGGAAACGCGATAAAACGTAAAATTTTGCTTTGCGGGCACTTGCCGGGACAGCGTGTGCGGATGTCGCGGAAGACGACGGCCTCGGAAACGCCGACACGAATAACGCGGCTGACATCTACAGTCCGGGGGGCCGGAACGGTCGGAAGTCAGCGGTACGATCTGTACGTCCGGAACATCGCGCAGGAAAAACCGACCGCGGCAAAGACTGTGAGTGCCAACTATCCGACCTCCAAGGCGGTCGATGGTGACTCTAGCGGCATTTCGGGTAAGTATAATTTCTACCATGCAGCCGGAGATGACCTAAACGGTGGCGGAAAGTCAATTACGCCGATACCGCGGCAGACCGTTTACGGGATCATGACGGCTTGGCCGTCCTTGCGGTTGGCGAGGTAAGCGTGCGTTTCCTTGTCGATGGAGTAGCTGATCCGGTGTACGGAGCCGTCACCCATCACCATGCCGAATGCTCCTGCGTGCGCACTGCCGAAAGCATAGGATGAGGGGGTCCCGTATCCTGAACGGTCCTGGGAAAGGTAGAAGTTGGACGTACTGCATGTGCGGGTCACATCATCATCTGCACCGGTAAAGGCTCCCATGTCGTCACCGTCGCCGGATTCTTCGTATTTTTCCGGCTGGACGTACTTTTCGCCGATCATGTAGGTATTGGAGGTGCCGTCACGGACTTCCCCTATCTTTGTTTGACTGCAGCTGAAGATGATGCCGGTGACTTTGGAGAGATCTTTCGGCTTGTGAGTCCCGTTCGCGACATTCGCATACGACGGCGTCGGATTGTTTCGCGTGCGGTTGTCCAGCGGGTCCAAATAGTCTCCTATGCTGGCCGCGTAGTCGCCTTTCGCGCGCTGATTCGTCGAATTGTAGTTGTAGGCGTAGGAGGTTGAGCCGGTGTAGAGCTTCGGCGTACGGCGTGACGGACAGTGGAAGATCCCGATCGGCGTCTGGATCATTTCCGTTGCCGCCGCCTTGTTCATCGTCGACATGTCGCCGTCTCCCATAATGGAGTAGAGGGCCTGCTGTTCCAGAAACGGCAGCAGCTGGTATCCCCATCCGCCAGGCTGTTTCCAGCCCATGCCGAAATCGCAGTCGCCGGTCGTGTAGCAGTCCCAGCCGCTGCCGGGGTAGAATTGGATCGCTGCTTCGTGATTCAACGCGGCCAGCCCGAACTGTTTCAGGTGATTGGAACATTGCATCTGACGCGCTGCTTCGCGGGCCTGCTGGACTGCCGGGAGGAGAAGTCCGACGAGCAT
>JAFQFS010000007.1 GCA_017398585.1 Clostridia bacterium | reverse complement strand
TGGCCGTTCCGGCCTTTTGCCAACATAGCTTTAATTTGTCGATCAGGTTCGCGATCCAGTTGTAAACCGCAAAGAAGGCCACCTTCAGGGCAGTCCAGGCCACCACAAGGGCCGCCTTGCAGATTTCCCAGGCGTTCTTCAGTCCGCCGACCTTCTGGATCAGGAAGATAATCGCGCCCACAAGGGCCGCGATAACCAGGATCACCCACGTCATAGGATTCGCCAACATTGCCGCGTTCAGGCCGACCTGGGCGCCCGTGGCCGTTTTTGTGGCGGCCGCCTGGGCGATAGTCATTCCGGCTTGCATAGCCGCGCGCGCTGTCGAAATTGCCTGTAATGTGTTCGTGATTCCCTGAACGGCATTGTAAAGAACATACGCCGCCACCAGAATTCCGACGGCAGTCGCCACACCGGAAACGACAGGTTCGATTCTCGACCAGTTGTCATATATCCACTGGGCGCCGGAACCTATAACCTGAATAGCCGGTCCGAACGCGTCAAGAAGGACGTTCTTGACAATGTTTCCGACCTGGGCGAAGGTCATAGGCATACTGTTAAACTTTTCGTTGATCTGCGTAGCAGAATCAAACATGGCGTTCTTCACGATCGTCGCTGTGATCTGGCCTTCTTGGGCCATTGAACGAATTTTTCCGATAGGTACGTCCAGATAGTCGGCGATCGACTGAATAATCGTGGGCGCCTGTTCGAAAATGCTGTTCAGTTCTTCACCGCGAAGGACACCGGAAGACATGGCCTGGGTAAGCTGTAACATAGCCGCGTCCACGCCGGCGGCAGATGTGCCGGCGATCGTGAACTGTTTGTTAATCAGTTCGGTAAACGCGATCAGTTCGTCGGTATTCAGGACGCCGTTCGTTGTGAAGGCGTCCTTTGCCATAATACCCATTTTTGTTACGGCGTCAGCGGTTGTCTGGTATGCCGCGCGCGAACGATTCGCGGACGCCATAATCTGCGACTGAAGTTCCGCCGTATCTTGTAGGCCGTTGTTGATCATGTCGATTCTTGCGCTTGTGGTGGTCATGGTGTCGGCCAGGTCGATAACCTTCGCGACGCCGATCGCGGATATGGCCGCGACGACTGCGCTTTTTACGCCAGACCACCCAGATTCGACTTCAAGGGTCTTTTCTCTGGCTTCGTCCATTCTGTTATTGAATTGACGGATAGATTCGGACGTCTTGTCGATTTTGGGTTTTGCGCGGTCGAACCCAGACCCAGGCTGAACCTGATCGGAAAGGGCGCCTGTGACCCTGATTTCGCGGTTTGCGCGCGAAAATGCGGTCGTGATCTTCCGAAGTTTGGAAGTCATACCGTCGCGAATGGCCATTTGTGTAGCTATTCCGGCCACGGTTCATCACCTTCCTTTCTTTCCTTTCCGGTTCGCCTTTTTGGCTTCTTTCTTTTCCTTCTCGATCTGAAGGTCGATCGAAGCATAGATAAAGGCCCGTTCCCGAAGGGGAAGGGCCATAAGCGTACTGGGAAGGATTTTCAACCGGTGAAGGGCGTAATGTGCGTAGACGGATTCACCGTCCGCCTGGCTATCATCACCCCCACCGGTTATCAGTTTTTTGCTTCTTCACGAAGGTCGTTCACGTCGTCCGCGAACCCGTTAATCTCCTGGACGCCCAGAAGAAGGTCGACAAACTGACCAGGCTTCAGAAGGACGTCGATCAGCGCTTCGGCGCCCATGACGCCATATTTCGCCTGAAGGTCCGCGTCCTTGAAGTTGGGGTCGACGGTGCAAGCGATAACCAGGCGGTTATTGTAAAGGTCCTGATCGGTGTCAGTGGTCTTCTGGTGGGTCTTCTTGTCGAAGATCACCTTCTGACAGGACTTTCGAATGGCCTTGTTTTCGCCTTCGGTGATTGCCTTAATCGTGAAAGGCACAGGGAAGCCGCTGACTGCGACTTCCGCTGTTGCCTGTGCGTTTTCCTCATTTGCCATAAGGAATTCCTGAAGTTTACCCATGTTTTTATCCTCCTTTGAAGTGTGTCGTTAAATCTTCGTGAACGGGGTCAGAATGTCGAAGTCTTCGAAAGTGAAGTCGACGTCTTCGTCCAGGGCGTCGTCGGAATCGCCGTCCAGTTTTGCCAGGACAACGGAATCCAGGTTACAGCCGATCAGAAGGGTCG
>JAFQFS010000040.1 GCA_017398585.1 Clostridia bacterium | reverse complement strand
AGAAGCGGTCTTGTCACGGACTATCTCTCGGACGAATGGTTCGACTGCATCCGTGCCTGCGTGGACGAAGCCCGCAAACTCGGCATGGAAGCATGGTCCTACGACGAAAACGGCTGGCCGAGCGGATTTGCAGGCGGCGAACTGCTCAAGGACAAGAAGAATTTCGCCCTCTCCATTGAACACAAGGACGGCGCGTTCCCCGAAATCGGCGAAGACATCTACGAAACCGGTTCCGTGATCGCCGTTTACAAAAAGAACGCGGACGGATCCTTCACGCTTATCACCGAAGACTGCGGCGAGGAAAACTACCTCATCCTCTACAGACGCTTTGACGAAAGCTATGTCGATACCCTCGACAGTGCAATCACCGACAAGTTCATTGAAGCTACCCACGCGGAATACAAGCGCAGACTGTCCGCAGACGACTTCGGCACCGCCATGCCCGGCTTCTTCACCGACGAACCGCAGTACTACCGCTGGGGTCATCCCTACTCGAACACGCTCCCCGCTGAATTTGAAAAGGCATACGGCTGCTCCATCTTCGAGCACCTGCCCGCCATTTTCTTTGATTTCGACGGTGCAGACACTTTCCGCTACCGCTACTACTACCTCATCCACAAGCTGTTCATTAACAATTTCATCAAGAAAATCTACGACTGGTGCAACGAAAACGGCTGCGGCATCACCGGACACGCGGTCGAAGAATCCTCCCTCGGCGGACAGATGATGTGTGTGGGCGGATGTATGCCCTTCTATGAATACGAAACCATCCCCGGCGTTGACTACCTCGGACGCGGCATACAGGACGACATCTCGTTCAAGCAGCTCGGTTCCGCGTGCGCACAGCTCGGCAAGAAAAAAGCTCTGTCCGAAATGTTCGCCTGCTGCGGCTGGGACGTTTCTCCCGCCGAACTGAAGAGAATCGCGGAAGTACAGTACGCGGGCGGCGTCAATGTTATGTGCCAGCACCTCTACCCGTACTCCGAACGCGGTCAGAGAAAGCGCGACTATCCCCAGCACTATTCCGAACACAATCCGTGGGATGCGTACACAACGGAATTCAACCTCTATTTCAACAATCTCGGCGCCGCACTCGCACAGGGACAGGAATACGCGCCCGTCCTCGTGATCCATCCGATCCACGGCGCATACTGCAAGTACAAGAAGGACGACCACCGTTCCCTCTCCGAAATCGAAGGCAAGTTCTTCGAGCTGTCCCGTCTCCTCGGACACAACCAGATTCCCTACCACTACGGCGACGAATGGATGATGCAGCGCATGGCATCCGTGGAAAACGGAAAAATCACCGTCGGTCAGTGCACGTACGACACCGTCATCATCCCGTTCACCTACTCCCTCGATGCATCCACCGCCGCGCTCCTGAAGGACTTCATCGCACAGGGCGGCAAGATCTGGCTGTTCGACAGAAAGCCCGACTGCATCGACGGTGTTCCCGCGGACTGCAGCTGGCTTGAAGCGAACATGACCCGCGAAGAACTCTTCGGCGTGCGCAGAACCGTCATCACCAAAAACGGCAAGGGCGTACCCCAGCTGCGCCACATGACCCGCCTGACAGACGACGGTATCCTCGTTTACATCACGAACATTACGCCGAACACCCTTGAAGACGTGCACGTACAGCTTCCCGAAACCGGATTCCCGTGGGCAAAGCTGAATCTTTACACCATGGAACTTGAACCGGTATACATCGCGGACGGCACCGCTGTTCTCTCCTTCACGGACTCCGCATCCTTTGTTCTCGTCAGCGGACAGGACATCGACTGCGCGCCCCTGACCGAAAAGCCCGCCCTGCCCCGCACCTTCATCCCGGTTCCGAAGACTGTCAAGCTCGCCGCACACCCGACCAATGTTCTCACCCTCGACACAGCCTCCCGTTCAAACGACGGTATCACCTACGACGAACCGCTGTCCGTCATGGGCATCAAGGACAATCTGCTCCGCGAACAGTACAGCGGCAAGGTCTTCCTGAAATTCACCTTCACGCTCGAATATCAGCCGAAGACGCTCAAAGCCGTTCTCGAACCCATGTACGAACGTGTCACCGTCAACGGCACCGAAATCACGCCCGACAAGAACGACTGGTGGTTCGACAAATCCTTCGCCTCCGCCGAGATCAGCCATCTCACGCATGAAGGCGTGAACGAAATCATCGTACAGGTCAACCACTACCAGCGCGACTACGTTTACTACGTCCTCTACAGCGGCGTTTCCGAATCGCTCCGCAACTGCCTCGTTTTCGATACCGAAATCGAAAATATGTACCTCATCGGCGACTTCAGCGTCCGCTGTGACGGCAGCTTCACCGAACGCGAACGCAATGCGGATGTCTTCGACGGTACCTTCACCCTCACCGCACAGCCTTCCGTCGTTCCTGCGGAAAATATCGTCCGCGGCGGCTTCCCGTTCTTCTGCGGCAGAATCGAAACCGCATTCACCTACAGCTACACCGCAGGCAAGCCCACGGTTCTGAAACTCGACGGACGCTTCGCAACGGCGGAAATTGCTGTCAACGGGCAGAAAGCCGGCACGATGCTCTTTGAACGTACGCTCGATCTGGCACCGCTGCTCACCGAAGGCGACAACGAAATCACCGTCATTCTCTCCAACTCCATGCGCAACACCATGGGTCCGCACCACCGTCACGATCCCGAACCGTACGGCGTCGGCCCCGGCACCTTCTCCTTTGAAAAGGAATGGCGCGGACGCGAATGCAGAGGCTACGTCCCGAGTTACGCGTTCGTAAAATACGGCATGAAGAAAGCGTAAGCAGCCGATTTCATCAAAAATCATTTTTCTGTATAAAGTTTTTTGAAAGGGGTGCGGGGAAAAGCTTT
>JAFQFS010000039.1 GCA_017398585.1 Clostridia bacterium | reverse complement strand
TTTGAAGAAATAGAATTTTGTCAGGCATACAGCCGTTTTTTTTCTTCCGATTTGCAGTCACTTTGTATTTTTTCATATATTGAAGTTTTTTGGAAGGGGTTCGGGGAAACCTTTTTTTCAAAATAGGTTTCCCCGAGAAAAATCATTCTTCTAAATTATCAAAATATTCCTTGAGGTCGGATGCGAGGAGTTTGGAGAAGGCGGTGCTTCCCTGGGTGTTCATGTGACCCCAGTCGGAGAAGTTCTTGTAGTCTGCGTTGATGTCGCCGGCGAGTTCTTCGTTGTAGTTATAGAAGGTGATGCCGTAGCGTTCTGCAACTTCTTCGATGCGGTCGTTGTTCGGTTCCATCTTGTCCGTCTTGCGGCCGCGGATGAATTCGGGCGCTTCCACGAAAATGACGTGGATGTCGTTGTTGACGAAGATGTCGAGGAGTTCCTCGAACGCCTTCCACTGGCTTTCACGGTCGTTGCAGCCCTGATGGACGACGCCGCCGGAGAAGCCGCGTTCCCACGGAATATAGCCCTTATAGTAGGAGCTGGTGATGTTGTTGTCCTGGTCTGCCTGATGTTCGTGCTTGTAGACCGGAACTTCCGGAAGCGGTTCGTCGTCGCCCGCTGCCGCGAGAGCGTCGAGGTCGAGCTCATCTTCCGGCATGTCGAATTTGCCGCCGTCTCTGTAGTACTGGATCATTTCCGGAATGCGGTCACGGGAATAGATGATCGGAATCCGGCTGAAGAGATAGGTGGTCGCTTCGTCGAGGTCGAGCCAGTTGATCTTTTCCGGCGTTTCCGTCTTCGGGGCTTCTTCCACCTCTTCGGTCACGGTTTCGCCTTCCACCTTCGCGTTGTGGCTTTCGACCGCTGCCTTGCGCTTTTCCGCCGTCTTGATCTTTCTCATGATGTCGACCGGGCAGTCCGGGTTGGTGTCAAAGTCGATACGGCGCCAGAGCCAGCCGTCGTCGCACATGAACCAGTCGACGCAGTAGACGATGGTTTCCGGAATCGGATAGCCCGATTCGATGAAGACCTTCCACCAGTCGAGGTAGTATTTCGGGTTGGAGCCGTTCAGGGCGAAGTTGAACCACGATTTTTCGGGCATCACTTCTTCCATGTACAGCGGATTGACGCCGTGCGCCGCGTGGGACGTACCGATGAAGATCGTATCCGCGTTGTACATATTGTCAAACATTTCGTAGAACTGACCGTAGTAGTGGTAGCAGTGACGGGTCTTGTACTTCTGATAGAATTCCTCGTACTGCTCCGCCTTTTTGACCGCCAGTTCCGCTTCCAGACGCTTTGCGGCCGCTTCGTTTTCGGCAGCCGCAAGAGCCGCCTCGATCTTCGCCGCACGTTCCGCCGCCGCCTGTACGACCGCGACTTCATCGTCAAGGAAGGACTGCATCGCGCTGTTCAGCCCGAACGCCATCAGGAACGCAATCCCGACCACGATCAGACCTTTGATGAAAATCACCGGCAAAGCGCGTAATTCATGTTTTTCCGTCATAGGGGTACTTTACCTCCATAGAATTTCAAAGGTTAAATCAACAATAAATCTGCACATACTCCGTCCTGTTTCCAGTCCGAAAAGGTTTTTCGGAGGGGTTCGGGGAACCCTTTTTCCTTAAAAAAGGGTTCCCCGAAAAACCCCCCTTTTCTCAGAACTGGAAGTAGATGAAGGACTTGTTGTCGTAGGCGCCGAAGATGACGATGATGAAGAGCATGACCGCGTAGGACGCGATGCGCACCACCTGCATCGGGATCGAGCGCTTTGTGTACCATGCGACGACCTTCTGCGACTTCGTCAGTGCGTCGACCGCAAGAAGGATCACCGGTGCGCCGAGCGCGATGTACGAACGGAATTCCGCGATGTGCGGGAATTCACAGACCGTTTCCGAGAACAGGTGTCCGAAGACGTAGAACGCGTCCGCGAAGCTGTTCGCACGGAAGAAGACCCACGTCACGGAGATCAGGCAGAACGTGATCAGCATGTCGATGCCGTCGCCGAGCCACTTCGCCTTCGCGAGACCGATCACTTCCTTGATCTTTTCGCGGATCGGCTTTACAAATCTCGAAATTACAATGTATACGCCGTTGAGCATACCCCATACGACGAAGGTGAACGCCGCACCGTGCCAGATACCGGAAACGGTGAACGTGACCATCTGGTTGAAAATCCAGCGGGGCTTGGACACGCGGTTGCCGCCCATCGGGATGTAGACGTAGTCCTTGAACCACGTGGACAGCGAGATGTGCCAGCGGCGCCAGAATTCGGGAACGTTTTTGGAGAAATACGGGGTGTCGAAGTTCTTCATGAGGCGGATGTCCATGCAGCGTGCCGCACCGATCGCGATGTCGGAGTAGCCGGAGAAGTCGCAGTAGATCTGGATCGTGAACGCGAGGATCCCGAGAATCAGACCGCCGCCGGAGTATTCGTGGACGTTGTTGAACACGGCATCCGCGAACATCGCGAGGTTGTCGGCAACGACGACTTTCTTGAACATGCCCCACAGCATCATTTTACCGCCGTAGGAGAAGTTTTCGTAATGGATGAAATGTTCCGCCTTGAGCTGGGAGAACAGGTTGGAGCTTCGTTCGATCGGACCGGCAACGAGCTGCGGGAAGAACATCAGGAAGAGCGCGAAGTCGATGAAGCTCTTTTCCGCCTTTTCCTTGCCCATGAACACGTCGATGAGGTAGCCCATGCTCTGGAACGTGTGGAACGAAATACCGATGGGAAGAACGACGTCCGGGAGGACAACGGTCTTCATGTCGATCATATGACCGAAGAAATTGATGGTGTCTTCAAGGAGTCCGAGGTACTTGAAGAAAACGAGCAGCCCAACATTCAGAAGGACGGCCGTAAGGAAACAGGCTTTGCTCAGTTTCCGGTTTCCGGCTTCGCGAGCCTTTTCGACCCCGAGCGCTCCGAAGTAGTCCACAAGCGTTGTAAAGAGAAGGATCAGAATGTACTTCGGGATGAAGGACATGTAGAAGTAACAGCTTGCGGCGAGGAGGAAGTACCGCCGGAACTTATGCGGAAGCAGGAAGAATCCGGCGATGACGATGGGGAAGAAAATCAGGAACTCAATGGAATTAAAAAGCATAAAAATCTCCCGATCTGCTGTAGTGAATTTAGGACATTATACCATATACTCCGGGGCTTTGCAAGTTTTTTCGCAAACAACACTAAAAAATAATTCAAATCCGGCAAATTTCTTACGAAATCTTATGGATGCGGAAAATGATAAGCCAAGGGGGAACTTAATATGCCTTCCTTGGAAGACCGTTCCGGTCTTCAGAGGAAGGTGGCGGCGAAGCCGTCGGAAGGAGACCGCGGCACAATCGGTTTGAGTCGCTATATTTTGTAATCAAAGCAGAAACCACAGCCGCACGCCTTCGGCAGAGAGCTGAAATTGTTCGTGACGCGTTCTCCCTCAGTCACTTCGTGACAGCTCCCTCCCGGAGGGAGCCTTAATCAGCAGCTCAACATTTCCCACACCGCCGTGTGAGTGAACGTTCAACAACTCCAAAATACGCGTATTTCGCGTATTCGCGTCACCGCAGGATTCCGATCCTTTCAATCGCATCGGCGACCGCACCGTCGTCGTTCGAGCAGACGAGGTACGACGCGTGTTTTTTCGCCGCAGGATCACCGTTCGCCGGCACAAACGCCGCTGCCGCGATCTTCAGCATATCAATGTCGTTGTCGCCGTCCCCGATGACGTACACGTTCTCCCGCGCGATTCCGAGATGTTCCGCGAGCCGCAGAAGGGTCGTCCCCTTGTTCACGCCGGGGCGGAGTACCTCGAGCAGCGTCCCCTTCGTCGGGACAAAGCCGAGCGTCGGACCGTCCGCACGCGCCGCACGCGCCGTAAGAAATTCCTGCGCCGCCGCAATGTCCTCTTCCCTGCCGGCAAACATCACCTTCGCACACGGAAACGACGCCTCCGACGGATCGCAGATCTCCCGGGGAACGATCCGGTGCCCCGCAAAATGACGGCGAGAACGGTCGTTCAGATGAATGCAGCACGTGTCGGCATGAGGAACCCTGTCCGGATTCCAGCCGTACATCTCGACCGCAAGTTCCGGAAACCGGTCACACACCTTCCGCAGATCGGGGATGCACCCGTCGTCAAGTCCGAGCAGTTCCGTGACCGTTCCGGCGGCGTAATCGTAGATCATGCCGCCGTTGGCGAGAAGAACGGGCGCGTTGATGAGGTCGGGATCGTATGCGTGGAATCCGGGAAGAGTCCGTCCGGTCGACACGGTGAACCGTCCCCCTTCCGCGATGAACGCGCGGATCGCCTGCCGTACCCTCCCGGGAATCGTCCCGTCGGACGCCGCAAGGGTACCGTCGTAGTCGCTCGCGAGCAGAATTCCGCTGTATTTTCCCATGGTTATGCCTCAAACGGGACAAAACCGAGCGTTCCGTCCCCGTTCTGAATCGTGTCGACAAAAATCACGTCACCCGCATAGCCGCGGTCGGTGACGAAGCCCGCGAAAATCCGTTTGTCCCCGAGGCATGCCGCCTTCGGAACGCGTCCGCAGGGGATTTTATCCTCTTCGGGCTTGATCCATCCGTCAAACGGGGATTTCGAATAGAGGTAGCGTGCGGTTCCGTGGATGGAATAAATCAGGTAGTAGTACCCGCCCATCGCGAACCAGTCGGGGCATTCCGGCTGATTGCCGTCGTCCCATTCGAGGATCGTGCCGCAGTCTTCAAACTCCGCGAAATCCGCTGTGTCGGAGACAAGATGCGCGAGGCAGCCGTTGCCGCTCTCGAGGCGCGTCGTCGTCACGAACATGTGGAATTTTCCGTCGAGCTCGACCACCTTCGGGTCACGGGCGCTGGACGGCTCGTAGGCGTCAGGAAGGGTGAAGTATCTGCCGGATTTCACAAAATGCGCGTTGTCTTCGGAGACCGCGCAGGTCATGCGTGCCGGGGAGCCGTCGGACATGCGCACCGCATACCACGCGTAGAATTTGTCACCCGCACGGACGACGGAGCCGGTGCAGATGGAACCTTCCCACGGTTCGGTGACGGCGACTGCCATCGGGTGTTCGTCCCAGGTCACGAAGTCCGCCGTGGAGACGTGCGCCCACTGATGTGCGCCGAGCCCCCATTTGCTGCCGTGGTGGTGACGGTCGTAGAGGTAGAAGAGGTGGTAGCGATTGTCGGAGACGGACGTGTCGTCGGAGAAGGGGATGCAGTCGCCGATGTTGACGCCGGGCAGGCGGATGTCCGCCGTCCGGATGCCCGCGCGGGTCACAAACGGGAGATCGGCGGGGCATTCCGGTGCAATTTCGGTGACGGTCATCGGGAAACCGCCGCTCACGGGGGTGTCCGGAGTGACGTCGAGTCTGCCGCAGGGCCATTCCTCGTCGAGGAGCGCACCGTTCACGCGGAGTTCGATCCGGTGCGGACGGACGGTCAGCGAAACGGCGTCGCCGGGGTTTGCATCCGCAGTGAGGGTCAGGGGACGGTCACGGAAATCGTACGCGAGGGTCACGGTGACGGTTTTGTCACAGGAGACGGTGATTGCCGTACCGAGGGATGCGGTACCGGTTAAAAAGGAGAAGGAAAGTTCGAAATTTTTCATAATAATACCTCAATGGAAGCTGATTCAGACGCCAAAGACGCCAAAGACGCGTATTTTCGGGGTCGGTGACGTTTCACGGAAACGACGGAGTACACGAATACGCGAAATACGCGTATTTTTGAGTTGCTGACTGTTCACACACCCGGCGGTGCGGGGGAAGAAAAAATTTGGATATCCATAGTGAGCCTTCCTTGGAAGACCGTTCCGGTCTTCAGAGGAAGGTGGCGGCGAAGCCGTCGGAAGGAGACCGCGGCACTAAAAATTTGAGTCGCTGTATTTTGTAATCAACGCAAAAACTACAGCCGCATGCCTTCGGCAGAATACCAAATTGTCAGTACCGCATTCTCCCTCAGTCACCTACGGTGACAGCTCCCATGAAGACCGTTCCGGTCTTCGGAGGGAGCCATATTAAGAAAAACCTGATCTTATCGTTATCCTCTCAATATCTTATCATAAAGTTCCGCGCACCGGATCGTTGCTTCGGGGGGCATCACATCGGACGTGATCTTCCCCTCGTTGATGCAGCGGACGACTTCCTCGATCTCGTAGACAAAGCCGTTCGGGAAGCGTTCCTCATAGGTCTCCGCAAGCTGACGGCGGCCGTCGTACCGCTTCACGGTATAGCCGCTGCTTCCCCACGGAAGTTCTATACATCCCTTGGATCCGTTAATAATCATATATTCTCTTGCATTGGAGGTAAGAAGGCACTGGATGGCGGCATCGCAGGTGGTATAGCGGACGATGAAGGTCGCACGTTCGTCCACACCGGTCACGGGATGCGGTCTCCACACACCGATGCAGTCCTCAATGGGTTCTCCGACAAGGTAGGACACGATCTCCGCCGGATAAACCCCGATGTCGTACATCGCACCGCCCGCAAGGTCGGGATTGTACAGGCGGCTTTCGGGATTTCCGCCGCCGTTGAAGCCGATGACCGCGCTGACCGCCTGAATCTCCCCGATCGCACCGGAGGTGATCCATTCCTTCGCCTGTTTCGTCTGGGGGAGGAAGTTCGACCACATGGCTTCCATGCAGAAGAGATTCTTTTCCTTCGCCAGGCGGAAGACCTCACGGGCATCCTCCGCGGTCAGAACCATTGCCTTTTCACAGAGAACATGCTTGTTATACTCAAAACAGAGGCGGATGTTCTCCATATGGAAATTGTGGGTGGTCGCGATATAAACGGCGTCAATGTCCGCGTTCTTCAGCATGTCCTCATAGGAATCGTAAGCCGAAGGAACACCGTTTCTCTCCGCGAACGCCTGCGCACGTTCCATGGACTTGCTGGCGACGGCGGTCACTTCCGCATTTTCCGTGAGCTTCGCCGCTTCACAGAACTTGTTCGCGATGTTCCCCGCACCGATGATACCGAAACGAATGGTTTTCATAAGACTCTCCTTTAGGTTATGGTATATATTAGGATATCTTCAGTATACATGATTCCTCCCGGGATGTCAATAAAAAGAGTGAAGTACAGAAGAATCCGTGAAACGTCACCGACCCCGGAAAGACGCGTCTTTGGCGTCTTTGGCGTCTTACGGGGGTGCGGGGGAACAGCCGGCAACTCCAAAATACGCGTATTTCGCGTATTCGCGTAATCCTTGACAAAGTACGC
The DNA here is from genome assembly GCA_017398585.1 of Clostridia bacterium. Classification (GTDB taxonomy): domain Bacteria; phylum Bacillota; class Clostridia; order Oscillospirales; family CAG-272; genus UMGS1696. The sequence goes on along the minus strand of JAFQFS010000039.1, from coordinate 15,323 downwards.
GTTCTCTGGTAAAATAAATCCATCCACTTTATACAAAACGGAGACCGGCGTGCCGCTCTCCCTCACAAAAAAAAGGAGCATCCTATGACCGATATCAACCTCTCCTCCGCTTACCTCGGCATCGAGTTCGGCTCGACCCGCATCAAGGGCGTCCTCATCGACGACCGCTTCAATCCCGTCGCGTCCGGCGCGTACGACTGGGAAAACCGCTTCGAAAACGGCTACTGGACCTACTCCGCCGACGACTTCCTCGCCGGTATGCAGGGCTGCTTCGCGTCCCTCGCCGCCGACGTTCTCGAAAAGACCGGAAAACCTCTCGACACCGTGGCTGCCATCGGCATCTCCGGCATGATGCACGGCTACCTCGCGTTCGACAAGGACGACCGTCTCCTCGTTCCCTTCCGCACCTGGCGGAACACCACCACCGGCGAAGCGGCGGACGAACTTTCCGCTCTCCTGAACTTCAACATCCCCCAGAGATGGAGCATCTCCCACCTTTATCAGGCGATCCTCTCCGGCGAAGACCACGTCGGCGACGTCGACCACATCACCACCCTCGCGGGCTACATCCACTCTCTCCTCACCGGACGCCGCGAAGTCGGCGTCGGCGAAGCGTCCGGCATCTTCCCGATCGACTCCCTCACCGGTACGTACGACGCGGCAATGATCGGCAAACTCTCCGGAAAGCTCCGCGAACACGGATTCACGAAGGACATTCTCACCGTTCTCCCCGCCGTACGCAACGCGGGCGACACCGGCGCTGTCCTGACCGAAGCGGGTGCGAAGCTCCTCGACCCCACCGGAACCCTCAAGGCGGGCATCCCGCTCTGTCCTCCGGAAGGCGACGCGGGTACCGGCATGACCGCGACGAACAGCGTCCGTCCGCGCACGGGCAATGTTTCCGCCGGAACCTCGATTTTCTCCATGCTCGTCCTCGAAAAGTCCCTCTCCGCGGCGTATCCGGAAATCGACATGGTCACCACCCCCGACGGCGCACCCGTCGCGATGGTTCACTGCAACAACTGCTGCGCGGAAATCGACGCATGGGCAAAGGTCTTCGGCGAATTTGCGGCACTGTCCGGACATCCGATGGACAAATCCGACGTTTACGCGGCGCTCTACAGCAATGCCCTGAAGGGGGATGCGGACTGCGGCGGCGTGGTTTCGTACAACTTCCTCTCCGCGGAACCGGTCATCGGCGTGAACGAAAGCGTTCCGATGTACTTCCGCAAGCTGGGCGGCAGCATGAACCTCGCGAACTTCTTCCGCGCACAGATTTATACCGCCATCGCGGCACTGAAGATCGGCAACGACCTCCTGTTCGAAAACGAACACATCACGGCGGACAAGCTCCTCGGTCACGGCGGTCTGTTCAAGTGCGAAGGCGTGGCACAGCAGATCCTCGCGGACGCGTTCGACACGCCGATTTCCGTCATGAAGACCGCCGGTGAAGGCGGCGCGTGGGGCATGGCACTTCTCGCGGCTTATATGATGAAGAAAAACGGCAAGTCCCTGCCCGACTTCCTCGACGGCTGCGTGTTCGGCGGCATGGAAGTCACAACACTCGCCCCGACCGAAGAAGGAAAGGCGGGATTCGCGAAGTACATTGAAAATTACAAGGAAGGACTTCGCAAGTAAAAATTACACGAATACGCGAAATACGCGTATTTTGGAGTCACCGGCTGTTCACACGGCGGTGAGAGGAACTTCAAATACAAGGGGAACGTAAGAGGCTCCCTCCGAAGACCGGAACGGTCTTCATGGGAGCTGTCACGAAGTGACTGAGGGAGACCGCGTCACGAACAATTTCAGCTTTCTGCCGAAGGCATACGGCTGTAAGTTCTGCTTTGGTTACAAAATATAGCGACTCAAATTTTCAGTGCCGCATTCTCCTTCCACCACTTCGTGGTCCCCCTTCCTCCCGGAGGAAGGCTATTACGTTCCTCCTTCATCCTCTTACAGCACCGCAAGTTTCGCAAACCCAAGGAGATTATCATGACAAGACGTGAACTCATCAAGCAGACCCTCGCCCACAAGGGTACCGGACAGGTGCCGTACACCATCATTCTCGCGCCCGAAAGCAACGCGCTCTACGGTCCGAAGCTGATCGAACGCTACGGGAACGATCTCGTCAAAAAGGAATTCGAAGCCGGACGGCTCAGTCTGGTCGAAGCCTATTCCCTCGCCATCGGAAACTGCATGCTCTACGTGAACGCGCCGTGGTGGGGCTGGCACTCCTATCCGGAAGATTACTCGACCGAAGAAGCCCCGACCCTCCTGCCGTACACGGTCGGCTACGGTTCCTACAGCGACTCCTTCAACCACTGGAAGTACCTCCGCGAAACCTTTGACGCGTACCAGCTCGTCACGATCTGGGGCAGCCACTTCGAAAAGGCGTATTTCGCCAGAGGGCTTGAAAACTTCCTCGCGGACATCGCGGGGGAACCGGAATTCGCGGCGCGGCTCTTAAACATGATTATCCGCAAGAATATGGTCATGCTCGAAAACTTCCTCGTTTCGCCCGACATCGACGGCGTTCTGCTCGGCTCCGACTGGGGCACCCAGCGCGGTCTGCTCATGTCCCCGCAGTCGTGGACGAACCTCATCCGCGAAGGCGAACGCATGGAATACGAACTTGTCCATCGCATGAAGAAGGACGTTTTCGTGCATTCGTGCGGCAAGATCGACGCGATCCTGCCCGACCTGTGCGAGATCGGTGTGGACGGTCTCAATCCCGTTCAGCCGGAATGCATGGATCTCGCGGAACTCAAGGAAAAATACGGCGATACCCTCACCTATTTCGGCGGCATCAGCACCCAGCAGATCCTCCCGAACGGCACGCCGGACGAAGTACGCCGTGAGACCCGCCGCGTCGTCGAGCTGATGAGCAAAAACGGCGGCGGCTACATCACCGCACCGTCCCAGGAAATCATGCCCGACGTCCCCTACGAAAACCTTATCGCCCTCATCGACACGGCAAAGGAATACATGGAATAGCTAAGGAGTTATTATGGAATTAGTACAAAATATAAAGACGAGTCCGGTGATTACGCGGTATCCGGAAACGATTCTCAGCCGTCACGACGTGCCGTATCCGTCCGCGCTGACGTTCAACGCGGGGATCATCCGGCACGAAGGCAGATACATCATGCTGTTCCGCAACGACTACGGCTCCTACGAGGAACAGCGCCTCGACGGCACCAACATCGGGCTGGCGTTCAGTGACGACGGCATCAAATGGAACGTCGAGCCGGAGCCGGTGCTTGACGGAAAGTCGTTCGGCGATCAGTTTGCCCCCGGCGAAGTACTCCGTCTCTACGACCCGCGCATCACCCCGATGGACGGACGATTCTACGTCAGTTTCGCCATCGACACGCGCCACGGCGTCTGCGGCGGCTTTGCGGTGACGGACGATTTCCATCACTACGAACCGCTCTCCATCGTCGTTCCGGACAACCGGAACATGGTGCTCTTCCCCGAAAAGATTAACGGTAATTTCGTCCGTCTGGAACGCCCGATGCCCGTGTATTCCCGCGGACGCGACCGCTTCGACATCTGGATGTCGGACTCCCCCGACTGTGTATACTGGGGAAAATCCCGCTTCGTCCTCGGCGTGGAGGACGTCCCCTTCGCCAACGACAAAATCGGTCCCGGCGCACCGCCGATCAAGACTGACCGCGGCTGGCTCGTGATCTATCACGCGGTCGACCTCGACCCGTCGCGCGGCAAGAACGGCTGGGAACCGGCATGGAAAAAGCGCTACACCATCGGCGCGATGCTCCTCGACCTCGAACAGCCGTGGAAGATCGCCGGCATGATGAAGGAACCCCTGATGGTTCCGGAAGGATACTGGGAAGTCGAGGAAGGCATGCGCACAAACGCCCTCTTCCCGTGCGCCGCCCTGATCGACGAATCCGGCAAACTGCGCATCTACCACAGCGCCGGCGACGCCATCCTCCGCCTCGCAACCGCCGATCTGGACGATGTTCTTGATTTATGTAAATAAAAATTTACCGGGGAAAACTTTTTCGAGAAAAAGTTTTCCCCGGACCCCTTTCAAAAAGCTTTAATCTGGGTGGATTGACAAAGTTTGTGCAGATTTTTTCTTCGATTTGCACTTGCTTTGTTTTTTTATTAGTTTAAAAGTTTTTGAAGAAGGGTTCGGGGAGGAACTTTTTCCAAAAAGTTCCTCCCCGATTTCTTTATCTCATATACTCCTCGTACTCAGGTGCGGTGTACGGGTGGGTTTTGTTCTGGAGCATTGTCAGGGTCTTCGTGCAGGTGAAGCTGTGGAAAAGTGCGGTCACGCCGGACGGCGGGCAGACGTAGTCGCCGAGCCCTGCGGTGATGACGGTGTCTGCCGTGACGCGGGACGCCATTGAAACGGTGTCGTAGTAGTCGAGTCCCGCTGCGATCGCCGGTCTCCATCCGCCAAGACGTCCGTCCTCGATGCCGCGCAGGTCACACATCCACGGCACGTTGATTTCCAGTTTCGTCACGCCGCGGTCGAGCGCCGCCGCAGAGGTCGCCTGGAACGCGCCCATGCTTCCGCCGGACACGGTGACGTTCACGCCGTCCCACTGCGGGAGTGTGCGGCAGTACCGGACCGCCTGCAGGGCGCGGAGAATCATATATTTGAAGTAAACGGTGTCGGGATTTTTATTTTCTTCTTCATTGAAGCCGAATCCCGCGAATTTTTCCGCCGCGAGCTGCTGATAATATTCGACCGGATGTCCGTTTTCGATGCCGTGCTGGTTGATGTTCAGCTGGATCGCACGTCCCTTCGTCGGAATCGGCGCGCCGCACACGCCGTAGCCGATGAATCCCACACGGATCGGCAGGGACTTTTCAGCGGCATCCCGCGGCAGACGGAGGTAACCGGACACCGGAGCCGTTCCCGGGCAGGCGATCTTCACGTCATACACGATGTCGCCCGGGTCGCCGCAGTGGAATTCCTTCTTTTCGATTTCCACGGGTGCCACGGGATCCAGTTCCTCCGCGATCACACGGCTCCAGAAGGCGTCGAAGTCGTCCGGAATTTTTCCGGTCTGACGGATGTCGTCGAATCCCGCGCACGCTCCGCCTTCGAACACATCGTATCCCTTGAGCGGATCGCCGTTTTCGTCACATGCGGTCACATGGAGATGAACATACCCCGCACGACCGGAGGATGTCCGGTATTCGAAGGCACCGTTCACGGCGCCCACCATGCCGGACTCGGTTCTGCCGTCGTCCCCGCGGCGGATGTACCGGAATTTCGCGGCTCCTTCCGGAACCGTGGTGAGACGGAACACCATTTCCTCGCCGACTTCGTAGGACAGCGCGTCCTTGTCCGTCGAACCGATGAAATACTGCGGTTCCGGCAGACGGTCGGTGAAGACTTTTGCGCCGTACCGTCCGCATCCGGTTTCCGCAAACCATGCGTCCACTTCCGCGTCGAGATCAGGCGCGACATAGTCCGCCCCCTCTTCGCCGTATTCGGAGAGATATTTCTCAAATTCGTCCGGACGGTAGCTCGTTCCGCCGACGAGGTTCATCAGAATTTTGTTGGTCGTCCAGTATTTGTTCCCGCTCATGTGCATCTGCGCATCCGCTTCGGGGGACACAATTGCGTACATCGCCGCGCCCGACGCATCGTAGAACCGGTTGCGCACCACGTCAAAGCGTCCGTTTTCGGTTGCTTCGGGAATGCGCCACATGAACAGATGATGCCCCATCGGCTGGGGATAGATTTCGGAATTTCTCGGTTTGGTATCTCCGAAGCCGGAGAATCCGCCGCCCGCCATCAGGCAGAGGTTGTCCGAAAATTCCATGCTCACCGCCATTTTGTCGCGTCCTTCGTACGCGCCCATGCCGTAATTCACAAACAGGTTGCGGCGCATGACGAAGTTTTCCGCCGGTTTGCACCTGGTCGTGCCCTGATGGGTGATGCAGGAGTCGTAGATGTTGTTGAAATAGCAGTCCTCAATGAGGATATCGTCGCCGCGTTCCCAGAATTCGATCGCATTGCCGAAACGGATGCGGAGCTGACGGTTCCAGACCGCGCCGCCGATGAAGCTGAACGTGCAGCGTCTCACCGTGATATGGTGCGAGCCGCCCGCCATCGCGTGAACGCCGCTTCCGAAGAAGCACAGGTCCTCGCAGACGGTGCATTCCACGTTCGGTGACAGATTCCGTCGTCCCCACACCGCGCATTCGATGTGGGAATAAACCTCGCCGGGGTTGCCTTCGGAATACAGCAGGACTTTTTCCTCGTCGACGGCGGTTTTCTGTTCGCGGGAACCCATGCGGCTGTCGTACCAGTCACCCTGCGCGGAGAGAAGGTTTTCTTCCCATCGGAGCGTCGCGCCGATTCTGCCGCCGTCATAGATGAAGTTGCAGGCTTCGCTGGGCAGGGATTCCGTATATTTCCAGACATTCTTCCGGATTTCCGTCCATTTTGCGGGATCGCTCACGTCGATCGATCCGCAGAAAACGGGATTTTCGCCCTCTCCGTATGCACCGTAGGTGACCGGTGCGTCAGGCGTACCGGGCTTGCGTTCGAGACATCCGCGCACGAACGTACCGCGTTTGAACAAGACGCAGTCACCGGGCTGCAGAGTGAGGTCGGTGTACTCCCGGCGTGCGTTCTCCGGGGACAGACCGTCGGCGCACAGACTGCCGTGCATCGGGTCAATGTAGTAGATCATAGTGCCTCCTTTTACTTTTGGATAAAGATCGTTTTTCTGTATTATATCATGTCCGGCGGCATTTTGCAAGAAAACCGTCACGGATACGCGGATACGCGAAATACGCGTATTTTGGAGGCACTGACCGTTCACCCGCACGGCGGTGAGTGGAAAAAGGAGTTTGGGGGCACGTAAAAAGCCTTCCTCCGGGAGGAAGGGGGACCACGAAGTGGTGGAAGGAGACCGCGGCACAATCGGTTTGAGTCGCTATATTTTGTTATCAAAGCAGAAACCACAGCCGCATGCCTTCGGCAGAGAGCTGAAATCGCTCATGACGCGGTCTCCCTCAGTCACTTCGTGACAGCTCCCTCCCGGAGGGAGCCTTCAAGAAAACCTCGTTTCTCCTTAGGTTGACAGCTCTTATGTGCGTGCAGCCTTATTTTCACAAAATCTTATCCGATTCACTGGCACTGCACATGATTTTATGGTATAATAAAAACGATATTTTCTTTTAAGGCAGATTTATGAAAAAACAAGTCATCGGAATTCTGGCTCACGTGGACGCGGGAAAAACCACGCTGTCCGAAGCCTTATTATACACCACCGGCAAGATCAAAAAGCTCGGCCGCGTCGACTGGCGCAATACCTACCTCGACACGCACGAGCTCGAACGCGAACGCGGGATCACCATTTTCTCGAAACAGGCAGTCATCGAATCGGACCGTCTGCACATCACCCTTCTCGATACCCCCGGTCACGTCGACTTTTCTGCCGAAACCGAGCGGACGCTGTCCGTCCTCGACTGCGCCATCCTCGTCATCAGCGGCTCGGAAGGCGTGCAGGCACACACGGAAACTCTCTGGCACCTGCTTGAACGGTATCATGTCCCGACGTTCGTCTTTGTCACAAAAATGGACCTCTCCGCAGCAGGTGCGGCGGACATTATGCGCGGACTGAACGCCGACCTCGGCGCCGGATGCGTCGATTTCACCGATCCCGACCGTGACGCCCGCGCCGAACACATCGCGATGGCGGACGAGGACGTACTGGAAGCCTACCTCGACTCCGGTACCGTCACGGACGACGACATCACCCGGCTCATCGCCGAACGGAAGCTGTTCCCGTGTTTCTTCGGAAGCGGTCTCAGGCTCGACGGCGTAGATGCGCTGCTCGCCGCGCTGGAACAGTACACCCTCGAAAAACAGTACCCCGCCGAACCTTTCGGGGCAAAAGTTTATAAAATCGCGCACGACAAAAGCGGCGTCCGTCTGACCTATCTCAAGATCACGGGCGGTTCGCTGAACGTCCGTCAGCCGCTGACGTATCTTCCCCTCGGTGCGGCGGAACCCGTCGAAGAAAAAATCACCGGCATCCGCCTCTATTCCGGCGCGAAGTTCGAAAATCTCGACCGTGCCGACGCGGGCGATGTCTGCGCCGTCGCGGGACTGTCCGGAACCTACGCCGGTCAGGGACTCGGCACCGAGGAAAGCGCAGGGCACCCGTACCTCGAACCCGTCCTCAGTTACCGCATTGCCCTTCCGATGGATGTGGACGCGCGCACCGTCCTTCCGAAGCTGCAGCAGCTCGAGGAGGAGGAACCGCTCCTGCACATCGTCTGGAACGAGCGCTACGGCGAGATCCACGCGCAGATCATGGGACAGGTGCAGACGGAAGTTCTCATCAGCCTGATTTCCGAGCGCTACGGCGTGGACGTGCGGTTCGACGACGGACGCATCATGTACCGCGAAACCATCACGGAAGCTGTCGAAGGGGTCGGACATTTTGAACCCCTTCGGCATTATGCGGAAGTCCACCTCCTGCTCGAACCGCTCGAACCCGGCAGCGGACTGGTGTTTGACACAGTCTGCAGCGAAAACTTCCTCGAGCGGAACTGGCAGCGGCTCATCCTGACGCATCTCGAAGAAAAACAGCACCTCGGCGTGATGACCGGTTCGGCGATCACAGACATGAAGATCACGCTCACCTCCGGACGTGCGCATCTCAAGCACACGGTCGGCGGCGACTTCCGCGAATCGACCTACCGCGCGGTCCGTCAGGGACTCATGACGGCACTGGCGAAGAAAAAGACCGTCCTGCTCGAGCCGTACTACGCGTTCCGTCTGGAAATCCCCGGCGAATGCGTCGGACGAGCGATCTCGGACATCCTCGCCCGCGACGGCACCTTCGACGAACACGAAGCTGAGCCCGGCACGTCCGTCCTCAGCGGACGCGCACCGGTAGCGACGATCGGCGGATATGCCAGAGATGTGGCGTCGTACACGCACGGCAGAGGGAAATTCTCCTGCCGCGTGGAGGGGTATTTCCCCTGCCACAACACGGATGAAGTCCTCGCGCAGTTCGCGTACGATCCGACCGCCGACGTGGACAACACGCCGGACTCCGTCTTCTGCTCGCACGGCGCGGGATTTGTCGTCCCGTGGGACCGTGTACCGGAGTACATGCACCTCGAGGGACTGGATCTGCGTTCCGAGGAGGAACTGCAGGTGATCGAGCCGCAGGTGATCCGGCAGAATCTGGACATCGACGAAAAAGAGCTGGAAGCGATCATGGAGCGCGAGTTCGGACCGATCAAGCGGCGGGTCTACAGCGATCCGAAGAATCCGAAGATGGTCAACGTCAGCCCGCAGAAGTTCAAGAAATCGCTGTACATCGTGGACGGCTACAACGTCATTTTCGCGTGGGACGAGCTGTCGGAGCTGGCACAGACCGACCTCGAAGGCGCACGTCAGAACCTCTGCGACATCCTCGCGAACTATCAGGCATACACGGGACGGGACATTGTGCTCGTGTTCGACGCGTACAACGTCAAAGGCTCCGTCGAGCGGAAGTTCGATTACCACGGACTGCACGTCGTCTACACGAAGGAAGGCGAGCTCGGCGACGTTTATATTTCGAAGATGGTCAAGGAGATCGGACGGGACTTCACGGTGAAAATCGTCACGTCGGACGGGCTGATCCAGCTTCAGGCGATCGGCTCGGGCGTGCTGCGTCTGTCGGCACGGGAATTCCGCGAGGAAGTCCTAGCCGTGGACGAGGAAATCCGGAAGTACCTGAAGAAGCTGCGGGAAGAAAACGAAAAGAAGACTGCAAAAAAATAACGAAAACCGGAGGCATCATGCCTCCGGTTTGGTTTTTGCAAGTTCTTTTTCGGCTTCCGCGATGTCGTCCTGCATCATCTGCCAGATGCGGTCGTGATATAGTTCCGCCGCTTCTTCAGGAGAATCTGCGGGAACAACAATGTAGTTGTCGGTCATGCCCCAGCCGGTGCCTGTTTCGTGCTCCGCTCCGGTGCTGATATCAAAAGCAAATACTTCGTTGTCCGGATCGAAATTTACAAAAGCCCAGTATATCCGTTCGTTTTCACCGCGTTCGATCACCGCTCCCCACAGGGGATTGACCACCTGCGAAAGCCATACTTTCATGGAATCATAATAAATCTGCGTTGTATCGCTGATAACATATCGGGTATTCGGCGTGGTTGTGAAATCATCGAAATACACCATACCGTCGAAATAATCGTCCTGCCAGAGATAGCGGTACAACGTTCCTTCAAAGCGCACCGTGGCTTCCTTCACGGCTTCGGGATGTTCAAACGTCGGATCGGTTTCGCGATCATAGTGCAGCTCATAGCCGGTGAAAGTTTTGTTGTAGTCCGTGACAAGCGGGATATGGTACAGAAGCAGCACCACGATCCCGGCGAGCGCGAGAATGCCGAGGGCAATCCACACTTTTTTCCAAACAAAAGCCCTGTCCAGCCTGCGTTCCCATGCGGGATGGTTGTCGTTCATGTGCGTTCCTCCTTTCATTCTTCCGGTTTCGTCGCCCATACGGATTCCCAGAATGTCATAAGATCATCGAGTACCCAGGTGCGGAACAATCGGTCGGCTTCCGTTTCGTATTCCGCCGGTACGACGATGCAGTCATAATCTCCGAACGTCATTCTTCCGGGACGCATGATTTCAAGGCAGAAGAACTCCTTCTCCCGGTCGAGACATGCCCACACGCGCATGATCTTTTCGTCTTCTCCGCGTGTGAAATCTCCGCCAAGCCCGGTATGACGAAGAACCTGCTCGGTCACTTTCCCATCCGATTCGATGCGGATACTGAGATTGCTGTCCGGCCACCGTTCCAGATACTCGACCGCCCAGTCGTCCTGCACACGTTCGAACCCGCTGATGAACAGTTCCCCTTCGAACACATCCGGCTGGAACAGATACCGCTTGACCGTCCCGTCCAGCCGTACCTCCGCAGGTTCCGCCGCAGAAGGAGCACCAAACGCCGTTTCCGGTTCATAATGCAGCTCATATCCGGAAAAGGTCCGGTGATATTCCGTTGTCAGCGGCTGTGTGCAGACAATCACAGCGGCAATGACGGCAGCCGCGATCACCAGAGACAGTTTCCAGTGCTTCCGCAGCCACAATTCCAGATCGTATAACCCGAACCGTTCGTATTTCATGATGCCCTCCGATGCCGTTTTTTCTTTGGACGAAATCCCGCGCGGATTTGTTCCCGTTTTCCGAAAAATTCTCTCACATAACCGCATCAAATCCGCCCTCCTGCTTGAATTTTATCATGAAATCCGCTATAATACAATACAGAGATCAAAAAAATACGATAAAGGAGTATCCTCATGAAACGCAGACTTCTCACCCTTCTGCTGACCGCCGCTCTTCTCGGCTCGTCCATGCTCGCGTGCAGCGACGCCCCCGCCGACGACGGTACCGCAGGCACTCCCACCGCATCCGACACCGCCGTCACTCCGGAAGACACCGCCGAACCGGAGGCGGAAACCACCGCCCTCGAAGCACGCAAAGCCGAAGCGGACAACCTCCCCGACAAGGACTTCGGCGGACGCAATTTCACCGTCATCGGCACCAGCTCCACCGCCTTCGAAAAGTACATCCACGTGGAAGAACAGACCGGCGAAGGCGTGAACGACGCCGTTTATGCCCGCAATCTCGCCGTTGAGGAACGCTACAACGCGAAGGTTGCATACATCGACGGTTCCGACCACCGCACCTGCACCACCACCATCGCGAACGAGATCCAGGCGGGTGACACCTCCTTCGACCTCATCCAGTACCACGTCGTTTCCAACAGCGGCAACGTGCTGAAGGGCTTCTACCGCAGCTGGGGCGAAGTTCCCTACGTCGACTTCTCCCGTCCGTGGTGGTCCGACTCGACCGTGGACGACCTGACCATTAACGGCCGCTGCTACCTTGCCATGGGCGACTTCGCGCTCTCCACCATCGCGCAGACCTACTGCATGTTCTACGACAAGGACGCCATGGTCAACTACCAGATCGAAGATCTCTACGACGTGGTCAAGTCCGGACGCTGGACGCTCGATTTCCTGAAAAACATGTGCGAAACCGTCTACACCGACACCAACGGTGACGGCGCAGAAGACGAACTCGACTACTTCGGTCTCGCCTCCGACCAGCAGTCCAACTACAACACCTACCTCTGGGCGTGCGACAACCCGATCTTCGTCAAGGACACGAACGGCGAACACCAGTTCGTTTACTACAGCGAACACCTCGTTGACGTCTACAACTCCTGCTACGAACTGCTGAACAACACCACCGGCGTTTATTCCAAGATGGATCACGGCTCCGGCATGGACCTCTTCTCCAAGTACGGCACACTGACCTGCAACGCCGTCCTCAGCGGAGCGCTGACCTACCTTGCCGACTTCGAACACGACTACGGCATCATCCCCTACCCGAAGTACGATGAAAATCAGGCGGAATACAAGTCCATGGTCGACGGCAGCCACGAAGCGATGGCGGTCGGCAAGAGTGCGACCGACCTCGAATTCATCGGTATCATGACGGAAGTTCTCTGCGCGGAATCCTACAAGGAAGTCCTCCCGACCTACTACGACGTCTGTCTGAAGCAGCGCTACGCCTCCTCCCAGAAGGACGCGGAAATGATGGACCTCTGCGTCAACGCGCGTGTCTTTGACTTCGGCTACGTTTACGACAACTGGAACGGCGTTGCGTTCTACTTCCAGGAACTCCTCCGCTCCGAAACCTTCCAGGACATCACTTCCTACTACAAGTCCAAGGAAAAGGCAGCCAACAAATATTACCAGAAAGTGATCGACAAGTTCTACGAAGAAGGCTGATCCGGCAAATTAAAAGACCTCCTGCAAAAACGCGGGAGGTCTTCTGTTTGTTCAGGGATTCAGTCGCCGGTGATCCAGCCTTTGTCCTTCATCCACCGCGCAAGGTAAACGCAGGGCGTATCGAGCATGCTGGTAAAAATGAAGATCACATAACTTGCCAGCATGACGGAAATGAGCGTGCGGGCATCGTACCATCCGGCAAACGCAATAAAGGTGAAGAGGACGGTATTGATGATCTGAGCGATCAGGGTCGCGCAGTTGTTGCGCAGCCAGAGAAAACGGCGGCTGTTCCCGCTTTTTGCCGATGTGAACTTCCAGAAACGGTGATAGAGCCAGACGTCAAACCGCTGGGAGATCACATAACCGAGGAAGCTTGCGAGAAGCAGGCGCGGTGTGGTTGAAAAGACTGCACGGATGTGCTCCCCTGCCCAGTCGGATGCGGCGGGCGTGTAGAGAAGCCAGTACTGCGTGAACACCAGCATGACGACCGAAGCAAAAACACCGAGCCATACGGAGCGTGACGCGTGCTTTTCTCCTTCGTTTTCGCTGAGGATATCGGTAATCAGGTAGGTCGATGCAAACATGACGTTGCCGAGGGTCTGCTCCATCCCGAAAGCGTCGATCATCAGAAGAACTTCAATGTTCGCGAGAACGGTGGAAAGAACGGTCATGGCAAACATGCCGTTTTTCCCGAAAAATCGGTAAGCCAGAAGAACGGTTCCGTAGACCACGATCACCGAACCGATCAAAAGAAGTTCGTTGGACATATTTTTTTGAAGAATTCCCTTTCCGACAATAAAAAAGGCGCCCTACAGCGCGATAAATTATTGCCCGTAGTTTTGTTTAAGGACAGGATGGTCACGAACTGTCCGGCGAATGCAGGAATATTATACAATGTTCCGCCCGGTTTGTCAAGTGCAGTTTTGCGTGAAAGTAAAACACACCCGAAAGTTCACGAATCTTTGTTGACATTTTATTGAATACATGCTATACTATAAGCGCAAATCCGTGTGTTTCTTTCCCGGATGAATGTTTTATTGTGTGTATAAAAAGGAGATTGTATTTATGAAGGTAACATTCAGCAAAAAGAAACTGATGGCAGCCCTTACACCTGCGGCAGGCATTTCCCAGACGAAAAACACCTATGCTTCCTGTGACGGACTTCTGTTCGAATGTCCGCCGGACAAACGCTTCGGCGATTACGACCTGGGAAACCCAGATCTCTGCCGGATCTCGGTGTTTGACTTTGAAAAAGGGCTCCGTACAACGATTGAGTGCACAGTCCACGAAAAAGGGATGTGCGTTATTCATACGCAGTCCATCCTGCAGATCGTACGCGCACTTCCGGACGGTGAAATTACAATGGATATCGATGCAAACGGCGGCGCTGTTCTCTCCGGCGGAAAAGTGAACGTCCGGATATCCGCAGGTCCCGGTGAAACGTTTCCGACCATGCCGATGTTCATCGGAACGAAGAGCTTCCGGATCGCACAGTACAGACTTCGCCGTGTTCTCAGTGAGACCGTGTTTGCGGTAGCACAGAACGATCTGCTTCGGATGGGCTTCAACGGCGGATTGCTGCGAATAAAAGGAAATGAACTGATCATCGTCGGGTGTGATAATCATAAACTGGCGGCATCCTGCTGTACCGTTTCTCCGTCCGACGTTGAGTCGGAAGACACGGAAATCCTCATCCCCGGAAAATTTCTCAGCGAACTGCACCGTCTTCTGAGCGATACGGAGGACGAAATCATTATGATCCTTGGTAGGAAACATGCAATTTTCCATCTCGGTCCAATTTATTTTTTCACACGTATACTGGAAACCGGGTATCCGGATTACGAAAAAATGCTTCCTTCTGCTTATACAACAGAAGCCTTTCTTTCCCGCACGGAACTTCTCGAAGCAGTCGAACGTGCATCGATTATTGCCGACGCGAAAGTCGGCGGAGGTACAGGAACATACATCAAGCTGGAATTCATGAATAATACCGTGGTGGTATCTTCGGTCTCTTCCGGCGGTGCAATCGACGAAACGCTGAGGGCAGCGGTTAACGGTCCAGACCTTGCAATCGGATTCGAATCCCGCAATCTGCTTGATACACTGAAAGCTTGCCCGGCAGACTGTGAATGGCTCCGGCTTCGGCTGAATTCCCCGCTAATGGGAATGCGGATCGATCCATACGATGAATATGAGGAAGAAAAAAGGTTTATGTATTTTGTTTTGCCCACAAGAATGAATATTCCTTTGAAATGAAAGTTTTTTTACTGAACCGCGGCATAGGTAGTCGAAGGCAGTTGAGGAAAAGAAAAAACCTGTGACGAGATCCTACGGATCTCATCACAGGTTTTTCAACTCCCCCAGTTGGGCTCGAACCAACGAACACGGCAGGAATGCTCACGGCTAAGGTAACCTGACACTATACAGGAATCCCCCGCGGCATTCCTGCATAACCGCTGCTTAGGTGGCTCAAACCAAAAATGAAGAAAAAAAGAAGTCGATAT
>JAFQFS010000038.1 GCA_017398585.1 Clostridia bacterium | reverse complement strand
GTTCGGGGAAAACTTTTTTCAAAAAAGTTTTCCCCGAACAATCCTCATATTATTTTGCGATATCTTCCGGCTTCAGGCGGGTGATGACGAGACCGAGTTCGCCCTGTGTCTTACCGGACCAGATGATGTGGCGGGGGCATTTGTCCACGCACTTGTCGCATCCGGTACAGAGAGAATAGTTGATGGAAGCGATGGAACGCTTGACGGAGATCGCGCCTTCCGGACAGTTCTTCTCACAGAGCTTGCAGGCGATACAGCCGACGTCGCAGACCTTGCGCGTCGTCTTGCCGTCCTCGAGAGACATGCAGCCGACCCAGTGTTTGCTGTCGAACGGGATGAGGTTGATGATCCCCTTCGGGCAGGCGGAGAGGCAGACGCCGCAGCCGCGGCACTTCGCATAGTCAATCGCGGCAACGCCCTGTTCGACGTGGATCGCGCCGAACGGACACGCCTTCACGCAGCTTCCGAGACCGATGCAGCCGTTCGGGCAGAGCTTGTCGCCGCCGCCGATCTTGGCCGCTGCTTCGCAACTGTCGATGCCTTCATAAATGTATTTTTTCTTCGCGTATTCGGATGTCCCGGAACACATGACCTGGGCACGCATACGGACGGTGTGCCCCGCTTCAACTCCCATGATCGCAGCGATCTTATTCGCCGTTTCCGCGCCGCCGACCGAACACTGGTTGACCTTCGCTTCGCCCTTCGAAATCGCTTCCGCAAGAGCCGCACAGCCGGTGTAACCGCAGCCGCCGCAGTTCGCGCCGGGAAGGCAGGCATTGATTTCTTCCGCACGTTCGTCTTTTTCAACGGCAAAGATCCGGCTGGCAACCGCGAGGAGCAGCCCCATTACGGCGCCGAGACCGATGAAAATACCGACAGGAATAAGAATTTGTTCTAACATACTTCCGATCCCTCCTTAGAATTTCATTCCGGAGAAGCCGGAGAACGCCATCGCCGCAAGGCTCGCGGAGATCAGCAGGATCGGGAAGCCGCGGAACGCTTTGGGCGGGTTGGCAAAATTGAGACGTTCACGCACACCAGCGAAAACAACGATAGCCAGCGTGAAACCGATCGCCGCGGAGAAACCGAAGACGACGCTTTCGATGAAGCTGTATCCTTCTTCGATGTTCACGAGCGCCGCGCCAAGAACGGCGCAGTTCGTCGTGATCAGCGGGAGATAAATCCCGAGCGCGCCGTAGAGCGCGGGGATGAACTTCCGCAGAAACATCTCGATGAACTGTACGAGCGTCGCGATCAGCAGGATGAACGCGATGGTCTTGAGATATTCAAGTCCGAACGGAACGAGGAGATAGTGGTAAACCGCCCAGGTTGCCGCCGATGAGAGCGTCATAACGAACGTTACCGCCATACCCATGCCGAGCGCGGTCGACGGTTTGTCCGATACGCCGAGGAACGGACAGCATCCGTAGAAACGCGAGAAGATGAAGTTCTCGGTCAGGATCGCCGTGAACATAATCATGAAAATATTTTCCATACCGGATTATTCCGCTCCTTTCTCGTTATTTTCCGCAGAAGTTTCAGGAATTTCCGGATCATCCAGAAGTTCGAGTTCTTCCGCAGTGGGTTCGCCTTCCGCCGGTACCGGTTCGCGGTACGAACTGCGGCGGATGATCTTGCCGGTCGCGGGGTCTTTCATAAGGGTTGCGTGGTAGCCGCCCTCGATCGCATCCATTTCAAGAGACTTGATACGCGCACGTTCTTCGGAAGTGTTGCGGATCTTCTGAACACATGCGATGAGGAAGCCGAGGGTCAGGAATGCGCCGGACGGGAGCAGGAAAATCGTCGCCGGTGAGAACCAGTCGCCGAAGATCTGAACACCGCCCGAACCGTCGGAAGCTGCGAACAGTGCGCCGCTTCCGAGAAGCTCACGTACCGCTGCAATGCAGACGAGCGCCAGCATGAAGCCGATCCCTGTCGCAATACCGTCGATGAACGATGCCAGAGGACCGTTCTTGGACGCAAACGCTTCCGCGCGTGCAAGGATAATACAGTTTACGACGATCAGCGGGATAAACAGACCGAGCGCCGCGTCGATGGCGGGGAAATATGCTTTGATAATCAGCTCGACTGCGGTGACAAAACCGGAGATGATGACGATATACGATGCGATACGCACTTCACCGGGAATAATCTTGCGCAGGAGCGAGATAAACAGATTCGAGAACGCGAGTACCACGATAACGGCCGCACCCATGCCGAGTGCGTTCATGACAGACGTGGTAGTCGCGAGAGTCGGACACATGCCGAGAAGCTGTACAAAAACCGGGTTGTTGATGAGGATCCCTTCCTTGAACAGCGTCGGTATTGATTTTTTCATTTGTATGTACCTCCCTGTTCGTTACGGCTTGATGAAGCTGCCGCCGATGGGCTTCTTCGGTTTTTCGGGTTTCTCTTCTTCCGGTTCAGTTTCCGGTTCAGGTTCCGGCTCGGGTTCCGGTTCCGGTTCTTCTTCGGTCACTTCTTCCGAGGGAACTTCGGGCTCGGACGGAACTTCCTGTTCGGGTTCCGGTGTTACGACCGGTTCCGGCTCAGGTTCCGGGGTCCAGACGGGTTCCGGCTCGGGTACATATTCCGGTTCGGGTTCGGGCGTCCAGACGGGTTCCGGTTCCGGCTGAGGTGCAGGTTCAGGAACAACTACAGGAGCGGGTTCCGGTTCCGGCTGAGGTACCGGTTCGGGAACAACCACAGGAGCGGGTTCCGGTTCCGGCTGAGGTGCAGGTTCAGGAACAACTACAGGAGCGGGTTCCGGCTCCGGCTGAGGTACCGGTTCGGGAACAACTACAGGAGCGGGTTCCGGCTCCGGCTGAGGTGCAGGTTCGGGAACAACTACAGGAGCGGGTTCCGGTTCCGGCTGAGGTGCAGGTTCAGGAACAACTACAGGAGCAGGTTCCGGTTCGGGTTCAGGAACAGGTTCCGGCGTTACTTCCGGTTCCGGCTCGGGTACTTCAAGGGGCTTGTCTTCGGCTCCGGATTCACCGGCGAGTCCGATGTTCAGTTCTTCGTCGCCGTTCGATTCGTTCGCGTTGACATGATCTTCCGGATCATAATCTTCCGCTGCCACATCCGCACCGATGGATTCGGCAAGAGCCGTCAGATCCACATCCGCCGTGAGAGCCGTGTTGACACCGGCCGCAACGGCGCGTGAACTGTACGTCGCACCGGAGATGGCGTCCGCGTTTACTCCGAATTCCACCGGCTCACTTACACCGAAGAACTGTTCAAGGAACGAGGCGCCTCTGATTTTTGTACCGACACCGGGAGTTTCGGACATGGAAACGATCTGGATGCCGCAGATTTCACGTGCGCTGTTTACGCCGATCATCATGCTGACATCTCCGCCGTAGCCGCTCTCAACCGCATTGACGCAGTAACCGAGAATCATGCTGTCCTTCAGTACAACATAAATTTCACCGCCGTCTTCCGTCTGCACGGTCTTCATGTCCGTGCCTTCCGGAAATACAGCAAGTACCGCTTCTTTTTTCTCATTTTCCACGTTCGCCGCGATAACATCCTTCGTCATGGCGTTGACCACCGAGAGAAGGAGAGCGATCGCCATGGAGATCACCGTAAGAACAGCGACCATCTTGATCAAATGTGCATTCGCAGAACTGCCGCGCTTTTTCTCCGGCGCAGGCTCTTCCGCGGGATCCTCCGCGGGGTCGGAAACGGATTCTTCCGTCTCCTCCGCTTCGGGAAGTTCCACTTCCTCGATCAGCGTATCCTGCATGAAGTCTTCCGTGGTGCCGGCCTTCTGTACTTCCTCAGCGGAAGAAACCGGATCCAGCGGTATTTTATTATTATTTGCCATTGTTCTTACCTCCGAAACGTCTGGGCATCGTTGCCTTATCGATGTACCAGACAAGCAGGTTCATAACAAGGATCGAGAACGATACACCTTCGGGATAGGTGCCGAAATAGCGGATCAGCACCGTGATCAGACCGCAGCCCACGCCGAAGATCAGACGGCCGGCCGGTGTGACCGGAGAAGTCGCATAGTCGGTCGCCATAAAGAAAGCACCGAGCATGAGACCGCCGGCCAGAATTTCATACAGCATAAATTCGACCGGTATACCGTCGTTCTGCGGGAACAGAAACGTCAGAAGAGCGACTGTACCGATATATGCTGCGGGAATATGCCATGTAATAACGCGCTGGACGAGCAGGAAAATACCGCCTGCCAGCAGAAGCAGGGACGACACTTCCCCGATACAGCCCGCATGGTTGCCGAGGAACATGTCAAAAATGGTTTCGGGAGGAAGCGTACCGGTCTTGAGGGACGCAAGGGGAGTTGCACTTGCAACGAAATCGCCTTCCGCCAGTGTGGTCGCAAAGCTGGTCACTTTCTCACCGTCCGCGGAAAACGCAGTCATCTCCGACGCCCACGAGAACAGGAACACACGGGCAGCCAGAGCAGGGTTGACAAAATTGCTTCCGATGCCGCCGAACAGCTGCTTGACGACAACGATCGCGAAAAACGCACCGATGACCGGCATCCACAGCGGAACGGAAACGGGCAGATTCATCGCGAGAAGAAGACCGGTGACAACAGCAGACAGGTCGCTGATGGTCACGGGACGATGCAGCAGGAACTGTGCTGCCGCTTCAAAGCCCACACACGCAGCAACGGAGATCGCCATTACGGCAGCGGCGCGGCTGCCGAACACATACGTTCCCCAGATAAATGCAGGGAGCAGAGCGAGAATCACGTCGAGCATGACCGTCGCAGTGGTTTCCGGCGACTTGATATGCGGGGAGGGCGTGACCGTCAGAATGTCCGGCATCAATATTTTTCGTCCGGTACCGGCAGCCGGCACTGTTCCGGCGGAACCTTCCGGAACCGGTTCCGTAACCGGCACGGACGGGGTATCTGTTTTCTTATCCATATTTCACCTCAAACTAATCTGCGTATGCCTCAGGTCTCGGGCTTGCTGAGAGCCGCAAGTCTGGTCTTTTCCGCCTTGATGGCAGCTTTTGCAACGCGGATGTGCTGAACAATCTCAACACCGCCGGGACAGTTGTACGAGCAGGAACCGCATTCCACGCAGTTCATTGCACCGTATTCCTCTGCACGGGTCAGATCGTGGATCTTCGAGAACTGGGCGATGTACATGGGCATCAGGTGCATCGGGCAGTTACGGATGCATTTCCCGCAGCGGATGCACGACTGCGTCGGAACGTTCTTTTTCCCGAAGTTTTCCGAGAACAGAAGCACGGCGCTGGTGGACTTGGTCACGGACATTTCGGTATCCCACTGAGCCGCACCCATCATGGGGCCGCCGTTGATGATACGGGTCGGAGTACGTACGAGTCCGCCGCAGAAGTCGATGAGATCACCGACTTTCGTACCGATGGGAGCAAGGATATTGCGCGGCCGCTTGACACAGTCGCCGTCCACGGTCACGATACGGGAGATGAGCGGGGTTCCGAACGCGAACGCACGGTAGACTGCCGCACAGGTTTCAGCGTTGAAGATCACGCAGCCGACGTCCGCCGGGAGCTTGCCGGACGGAATTTCCACTCCGGTAAGAGCATACACGAGCTGGCGTTCGTCGCCCTGCGGGTACTTTGTCTTCATGATCTTGACGGAGATCATTTTGCTGTCTTCGGTCAGCTCCTCGAGCTTTTCGATTGCGTCCATTTTGTTGTCCTCAACCGCGAGATAGGCGGTGCGGACGCCGAGTGCCTTCAGAAGGATCTTGACGCCGTTGATAACGGATGCCGGATGTTCGAGAAGGAGACGGTGGTTTGCCGTGATAAACGGTTCGCATTCCGCACAGTTTACAATGATCTTATCTACTTTTCCGAGCGCGGACTGGATCTTCGCATAGGTGGGGAATGACGCGCCGCCCATACCGGAGATTCCTGCTTCGCGGATAATCTCAATCACTTCTTCCGTCGTGACCTCGGTCAGTTTCTTGGAAACGGGACGGATATCCGGACAGACGGTGTCCTTGAAATCGTTCTGAATCACAACGTACTCAACATTAAAACCGTTCTGAGCCGTTTTCTTAACAATTTCGGTAACCGTACCTGAGATACTGGAGTGAACGGGACAGCCGAGTCCGCCGCTCACTTCGCCGATCTTCTGTCCGACGGTGACAGTGTCTCCCTTTTTAACAATGGCGGTCGCCGGTGAACCGATGTGCTGGGACAGCGGGATCGAAACGACTTCCGGTGCGGGGAGAGCTTCAATGCGGCAGCGTCTGGTATTTTTATATTCTTCGACGTGGATACCGCCGCGGAAGGTATATGCCAAAATCAATCACCTCACAATATTTGTACAGGCTTATTTCTTCCATAATCGCTAAAGATAATTATACATGATGGAACGTATATTTACAAGTGTTTTTCAAGTGTTTTTCACATTTTCCTGATTTTTTCACACTTTTTTTAAGAAGAGTTTATTTTTTGAAAAGTTCCATAAATCGGACGCATTTGTCCGGAACTTTGTATACTTTTCCGTTCAGATAGGTCAGTTCCGGCTCGGTGAACTCGAATTCGACCGCATAAGAATACAGGGCCTGAGCGGTGTAGCCGAGTTTCCGGTCGTCCCGGTTGACGCCGTACTTTCCTTCCCCGAGCAGCGGATGTCCGATAAATTCCATGTGGGCACGGATCTGATGTGTCCGTCCGGTAATAAGGGAAATCTCGAGGAGTGTGAGATCGTGGTCGCGGTTGTATGCAAGGGCCTTGTACTTCGTGATGATCTCTTTCGAGCCGGGTTTCTGGTCGGCGGTGATGCGGACGGTGTTGGTTTTATAGTCCTTGCGGTGAAATGCGCGGAGCGTTTTTTCGCCCGCCAGCTTTCCGTGAACGGCACAGAAGTACTTCTTGTGTACACGGTTTTCGCGGATGGCTTCGTTGACCGCGCGAAGTGCGGCGGCGTTCTTCGCGAGAATGACGATCCCGCCGGTGTTGCGGTCGATGCGGTTGCACAGCGCGGGCGCGAACGACGCTTCGTTCTCCGGCTGATATTCGCCCTTGTTGACGAGGTATGCGGTCAGTGCGTAGATAAGGGTCTCCCTTTCGTCAGCGTCGGCGCGGTTTTTGTCGCCCTCGTCGCCCGTATGAACGAGGATCCCCGGCTTTTTGTTGCACAGGAGGATGTTCTCATCCTCGTAAATGATGTCCGGTACGGTTTTGACTTTGCTGTAATCCGGTGCGGCGTTCGCGGCATCACCGAAAAATTCATCGGGGATGTACATTTCCACAAGATCTCCCGCCGACAGCATGTCGTTCTCGTGCGCACGTCCGCCGTTTACCTTGATACGCTTGGTACGGATGAATTTGTACATCAGCGACTTCGGCATACCCTGTGTGGACTTTGAAATGAACTTGTCCAGCCGCTGTCCGGCGTCGTTCTGGTTAATGGTAAAACTTCGCATAGTTACCTTCTTTATATCTGAAATAGAGAAAAAAAGAATCGGGGAAAACTTTTTTGAAAAAAAGTTTTCTCCGAACCCCTTTCAAAAAACTTCAAACGAAATAAGGTTCCAAAAGTGTGCAATTTTTTGTCAGCCTTGCACTGCCCCTCATCCGTTCCTTTGCCGAAACGTTTTTGAGGTTGGGTTCGGGGAGGGACTTTTTTCAAAAAGTTCCTCCCCGAAAAACCTTATTTTGTACCGAACAGACGGTCGCCGGCGTCGCCGAGACCGGGCACGATATACGCGTGATCGTTGAGATAGTCGTCAAGTGCAGCGGTGTAGATCTCCACATCGGGATGATCCGCCTGTACACGTTCAACCCCTTCGGGTGCCGCTACGAGACAGAGCAGCTTGAGCTGCTTGCAGCCGCGCTTCTTCAGCATGGTGAGTGCGTCGGACGCAGAACCGCCGGTCGCCAGCATCGGGTCGCAGACGATGATGTAACGATCTTCGATGTCAAACGGGAGCTTGCAGTAATATTCCACGGGATCGTGCGTCTCGGGGTCGCGGTACAGACCGATGTGACCCACCTTCGCAACGGGAACGAGACTGAGAAGACCGTCCACCATGCCGAGACCTGCGCGCAGGATCGGGATGATCGCCATCTTTTTTCCCTCAATTTTCTTAGCGGTCATCTTCGAAACGGGAGTTTCAATTTCAACGTCTTCCACCGGGAGGTCACGGGTAACTTCGTAGCCCATCAGAATGGTGATCTCGGACAGGAGCGCGCGGAAATCCTTTGAGCCGGTGTCCTTATCTCTCATGATGCTCAGCTTATGCTTGATCAGCGGGTGATCCACTACATGAAATTTTTCCAGATTCATACGTTCAGCTTCCTTTCATTTCCTGAAAATTCAGCGTACTTTTTTTCTTATTATATCCCATTTTGTGCATCATTTCAAGTACGTACCGCCGATTTTTTTATTTTTCGGCCGAATTTGCGGTAAAATTCTTTACAATACCGCCGCGGAATGATACAATAATACGAAAGCATTCCGAAAGCATTTATTCTGTACTGATACAAGGATCATATAAATGGAAAACAAGCGCTATACCATCTCCGTCACCACCCTCGGCTGCCGCGTCAACCAGTACGAATCCCTCTCCTTCACGGAAGGGCTGAAAGCATACGGCATCGATGTCGTGCGGCCCGGCGAATCCTGCAACGCCGCCATCGTCAACACCTGCACCGTCACTGCAGAAAGCGACCGCAAATCGCGCCAGATGATCCGCCGTGCGGCATCGTATGCGGATCATGTAATCGTGACCGGCTGCTTCGCGCAGATTTCCGCCGACACCGCCTCCGCGATCGACAAGGTCACCTACGTCTGCGGCAACGGCGGCAAGGCTTCCCTTGCGGACACCGTTTACGCCATCCTCACGGGAACATACGGCGGGGACAAAAACAACGTCGGTGCCCCCGATGGTTACGATGCGGTGGAAATGACGACCTCACAGCCGGAACGTACCCGCTCGTACATCAAGATCGAAGACGGCTGCGAAAACCGCTGCGCGTACTGCATCATTCCGAAGGCACGCGGCCCGGTCCGCTCGAAGAAGCCGGAAACCGTGCTTGAAGAAGCGAAAGCGCTCGCCGCGGCCGGATGCCGCGAAGTCATCCTCACGGGGATCGAAACGGCGTCGTATGGTATGGATTTCGAGGGACGTCAGCCCTACGGGCACCGTCTCGCGGAACTGATCGGAGAGATCGCCAGCGTCGACGGGATCGAACGGATCGGTCTCGGTTCGCTGGAACCGACCGTCATGAGCGATTATTTCGTCGGAAAACTCGCGTCCACGCCGAAGATCCTGCCGCATTTCCATCTGTCCATCCAGAGCGGATGCAGCCGGACGCTTGCGGAAATGAAGCGCCGCTACAATGCAGACATGGCACGGACGGCGATCCGCCGGATGCGCACGGCAATGCCGGATGTCACCTTCTCGTGCGACGTGATCGTCGGTTTCCCCGGCGAGACGGAGGAGGATTTCGCGGAAACGCTGGAATTCTGCCGGGAAGCGCGGTTTCTGCACATGCACATTTTCCCTTATTCGAAGCGTGCCGGAACGGTCGCGGCGGAACGGAAGGATCAGGTGCCTGAAAACATCAAGCACGACCGGCTCGTACGGCTGGAAACGATCGGCCGGGAGGTCAAGCGTGAAATTCTCGACGATTATGTAGAAAAACACCGCGAAACTCCCGTGTATGTTCTTGTGGAAAAGTCGGACGGCGGCATGGCGGTCGGACACAGCGAGCA
The DNA here is from genome assembly GCA_017398585.1 of Clostridia bacterium. Classification (GTDB taxonomy): domain Bacteria; phylum Bacillota; class Clostridia; order Oscillospirales; family CAG-272; genus UMGS1696. The sequence continues at coordinate 20,256 of JAFQFS010000038.1, read as the reverse complement.
TTATTTTGAAGTTCGTGTACCGGACTGTTCGGCGGAAGCGGGCGATATCCTCGCGGTACGGCTTGATGGACACGATGGCGAAACCGTCACGGGACATATATAATGTATAATGCAGGTTCACGAAAAAAACGACAGGTCAGACGCCTGTCGTTTTTCCATTTATGCTTCCAGTTTTCCGATCTTGTACCGCGTCTGCGGGGAATCGCTCGTTTTCAGGATTTCCACGCTGCTGTTATCGCCGTAGAGTTCCTTCAGCTTCAGCAGATGCGTGACAAAAATGAACCCGCATCCGATTGCCGCGATGTAGTTCAGGATGTGGAACATTCCTTCCGCACCCTCGTCATATGCCGTAGTCTGGAACGTTTCGTTCATCAGCAGGAGCGAAGACGGCTCGACGGCATCGATGATCTGCGAGATCGCCGCAACTTCCTCTTCAAACCTTCCGGCGGAGGACAGCGGGATCAGTTCCCCTTCCGCTGCCGCGAACGTGGTGAAGATCCGTCTGCGGACACTGATGACCGCCGATGCGCACGGTATTGGCAGACCGCACTGTGCCAGAAGCACCGCCGTTCCGACCGAGCGGAGGTAGACCGTCTTGCCGCTGTTGTTCTTCCCCGTCACGAGAATTCCGGACGTTTCGCCGTTCCCGCTCCGGAAATAGACATCGTTCGGGATAACGGACAGCACGCTCATGCTTTCCGTGAGCAGGAGAACATCGGAGAGATTTTTGATGTCGATGAGGTTTTCCGACGCATCGCGGAATTCCGGGAAGGTATACTTCACATTCCGCTCATCGAATCTCTGGACATACTGGAGTGCGGCTTTGTAGAAGTACAGCTCGTTCTCGAGCGCAGAAAATTTCTCGATCACCGCGCGGAGGAATCCGGTCAGGTACCGGTCGGTTTCCTGCACCGCCTTTGCCGCCGTTTCGAACGCCCAGTCGGAATCCACGCCTTCCACACGGGTTGTCGGTTTCGGAATTTCGGGCAGTTCTGCCGTTTTTTCCGGCTGCGCGGACTTTTTCTCCCGTTCGGCACGCTCGAACAGAGACGAGAACAGGGTTGTTTTCTGCTTTTTCTGCGGACGTTCGTAGGAATTGATGTAACGGAAGTCCCGCAGGAAATACGGATCCGAGCGCATTTCCGCGTCAAACCGGAATTCCACGTCGTAGGTATGTGCGCTCGGCAGCCCCTTTTCGATCCGTTCCGCAAGCGCGCCGATCTCTTTGGCCTGGCTGCTCTGCGACAGCGCATATGCCGCCTCACGCACCTCGCCGAGCCAGCCGTCGATGCAGCCGAACATGTTCAGCGTTTCACAGATGGTATGAACGTGGACGTTTGCCGCGCGGATGAAGTGAGCGTTCAGTACCAGTCCTTCTCTCGCCGCCCACAGAACGGAGCTTTTGTCCTGCGGATTGACGCGGCGGGTCGAATACATGCGGGAACGTTCGGAATCCCATGTATTTTTCACCATGATGATGCGGCGGACCAGCTCGATGAGCTTGTCAAGCATCTGCGGCACGCGCATGCATTCGTTCAGGACGGCGATGCGTTTTCGGATTTCGGAAATTTCGCTGCACGGTGTCAGCAGGACGTTCAGAAACGCCTCACGGATCACCGTGTCCGGGCAGATAGTGCGGAACGCGCGGTCGATCTGCAGGTCAATGATGACCTTTTTTCCGGCGTCACGGACGTCGCGGGTCACGACACCGCGGTCGTTCTCCCAGAGTATGCTCAGTTTACGTTCCGGCATGGCGTTCTCCTTCCAGTCGTTTTTTCAGGGAATTCCGGTCAAGACGGTATTTTTCAAGGATGTCCTCCGCGAACGACGAAGTCGTCGCACCGACGCGTTTGATCTTATACGTACGGCGGTTTTCGTCGGTCTCGTCGATGACGGCGGCGAGGGTCGGGATCCGGCTTCCGGTCAGCGAGTGGATGTGCGTGACGAACATGCCGAACACACCGCGTTCGTACATCGTATCGGCGAGACGGCGTGAGTAATGTTCGCTCTTCTGCTCGTCGGTCCCGGAATAGGTTTCGTTAAAGAGGACAAAGGTATTTTCGTTCGTTTTTTCGATAATCTCCTCGGCGCGGTTCGCTTCGTTGACAAACCGTCCGCTGTTTTCGAAGCTCTCGTTTGCCGGGAAATGGGTGTATATCGCTTCAAACGGCCAGATGCGCGCGGACACCGCCGTGACCGGACAGCCCGCGAGGAAAAACAGAACCGCAAGGCCGCAGGCACGGATGAACGTGGTCTTGCCGCCGCCGTTCGCGCCGGTGACAATATAAAAAGCAAGTTTTTCTTCCCGGTACTCGGACGCCATCAGCAGATCGTTCGGGACAACATCCTCCCCGCGCAGTTCACGTTTGGCTAGCGATGCATCGACGATACCGTTCAGTACAACTTCACGATTTGACGATACGGCGGGATAGGTCAGCGGGAAACCTGCCTCACGCAGACGGATAAAGTAGTCGGACGCGTCGAGCAGGAAGCCGATCTCGCCGGAATAGGAAGAGGTGAGACGAAAATCCCGTTCACCTTCCAGGAATATGCCGACATATTTGTGATAAAACTGCTCGGTCGCGGCGTGGAATCCGTAGTAGACACCCGCATACGCGGCGGCAGTGGAATCGTTCGAGCGGAGAAGCGCCTTCCGGTTCGGGATCGCTTCCGGAATTCCCATTTCGCCGAAGAAACGTTCCAGTTTGTCCCGGAGCATTTCGCCCCCTTCGGATGCCGTGACTTCGTTTCCGCGGACAGTATACAACAGTTCGGAACGGCGGTTCTTCATCATCTGTCCGCAGTCTTCTTCCGCTTTCCGGAACGTTTCTTCTTCGCACAATTCCGCAAAATACCGCCCGACTTCTCCGGCACGTCCTTCGTATTCCTTCAGTTCCGCGAACATTCGCGCAAGGGTGAGGTAGTGTCCGAGAGACGGCAGGAACAGCATAACCTGCTCAGTCGGATGTTCCGAGCGTTCAAAAGCTCCGGTAATCCGGTGCAGTTCGGAAAGCTGCTCCGCAATGTTCTTCAGCTTTTCACGGAATCCGTCATCCGACAGAAGGATGCGGAACAGCCCCTGTCTCTGCGGAATCTCCTCCGCGCTGCAGGGCTTCCGGAAATAATTCATGGTATCGTTCTTCATGTCCCCCGCCAGCATCAGGTCGGCAAGAACATTTTCGGGGATTTTCTCCTCCGTATCCGCACATTCGCGGAGCGTCTTTTTCCATAAAAACGACGGATAGCTCATAAAATCCTCTTTTCTCTGAAATTTTCGGGTATCTTCTCTCCGGAATCGGTCAAAAAACGGTCCGTTTGCCCCGCTTTTTTCGCCAGATTCCGATTTATGTTAGTTTTTACCAATTATTTATGGTAATTTTTGTAAACATTTTATTGAGTGCGGCACTTGAATTATCAGGAAATTTATGGTAAAATACAGTCACTGACAAATAATACCAAAACAACATCCGGCAGGATAAGAACACACAGGAAAGGCATGGGTAACTTGGAAATGGAAAAGATGGAGAAAGATATAAGAATTCTGGTCGCGGACGAAAACAGCGAGGTGCGCCGCCGCTGCCGTGAAATTTTCACAGAGCGCGGATACATGACGGACGAGACCGCAAACGGTGAGGAAGCGCTCCGCATGATGAACCGTCAGAAGTACGATCTTGTGATCGCGGATCTGTGGCTGTCCGGTGCGGATGGTTCCGCACTGATGAAGAAAGCTGCGGAGCTTCGTCCGGTCCCTTCGTTTATCATTCTGACACAGGTCACGACCCCGAGTGTCCTGATGGAAGCGAACCGTTCGGGCGCGTCGCTGTGTCTGCCGAAGCCGGTGGATTACGAATCGCTCTGCACCGGTGCGGAAACGATCCTCAGGAACCGCGGCACATCCGGAACATCGTCCGGACGCGATATTTACGGAAAGGACGACTCCGCTGTCCCGTACGATCTCGAAACACAAGTCACGCGGATCATCCACCAGATCGGCGTTCCGGCGCACATCAAGGGATACCAGTACCTGCGCACCGCGATCCTCATGACGATCTCCGACAACGATATCATCAATTCCGTCACCAAGGTCCTCTACCCGTCGGTCGCGAAGAAGTACCAGACGACCACGTCCCGCGTTGAACGCGCCATTCGCCATGCGATCGAAGTCGCATGGGACCGCGGCGATGTGGACACGCTGAACTCTTACTTCGGCTACACCATCCAGAACAGCCGCGGCAAGCCGACCAACAGCGAATTCATCGCCATGATCGCCGACAATCTGCGGCTGAAGTATAAGATCAAATAAAGTGATCGGGGGAAAAACTTTTTGAAAAAAGTTTTTCCCCCGAACCCCTTTTTCAAAAACTTTCAAATAAATAATAACACAAGTATCTGCAGATTTCAAGCAAAGGTTGGTTGACATTTCAAGAACATTTCGGAACAGCAGTATAATTTCACAGCGGGCAATCTGCACCCGACCTTGTTTCTGCATCCGTTTGAAAGTTTTTGAAGGGGTTCGGGGGACTTTTTTCAAAAAGTCCCCCCGACGTTCCCCTTACGGCTCACCGCTCAGGACAATTGTGCCGCTGAGGTCGGTACGATAGACTTCGAAGCCGTAGTCTGCGAACAGATCGAGCGTTTCCTGATGGGGATGGCCGTAGGAATTGTCCACACCGCAGGAAATGACCGCCACGCCGGGTGTGACAAGATCAAGGAATTCGCTGGTGGAGGAGGTCGAAGAGCCGTGGTGACCGACCTGAAGGATGTCACAGTCAAGGATCGCCGGATCGTACAGGGAGGACCCGAGAATGGAGGTATAGTTTTCCACAACCTGCATTTCTTCCTCGACTTCCGCATCGCCGGTCGTCATAATCGAGGTCGAACCGACATCGATGCGCGCAATGATGCTGATGTTATTCAGATTTTCCTCATCGGGGATCACGGAGTCGATGATGGTGATCTTGATGTTTCCGGTATCGTAGACGGCATGTGCCTCGGAATAAATCACGTTGACCTTGTGATCGGCGATCTGCTTCATCGCATTCTGGTAGAATTTCGTTTCCACCTCATGATCCGGCATGATAACATTTTTGACTTTGATGTTTTCAAGAATGTCCGCCGCACCGCCCATGTGGTCTTCGTGAGGATGCGTAATGATGAAGTAGTCGATCGCGTCCACCTGGCTCATCACGTATTCGGCGGCACTGTCCCCTGCCGAAACCGGACCCGCGTCGATCAGGACGGCATCCCCGTTGTAAGTGATGAGCGTACAGTCGCCCTGTCCGACGTCCACAAAATGCATCGCCGGCTTTCCGTCGACCAGACCGCCGGTCGTCGCGGTGTTTTCCGTCGGTCCGGTCACCTGATCGCCGAAAATCAGCCCGAGGATAAAGATGATCAGCGCGAGGATGATCTCGGTCAGAGTAAGTTTTTTGGAAGATTTCTTCTTGCTTTTCGCCATATTGTTCTCCAGTATGTATATGTAGACGGGCGGACAGCGTTATGCTGTCAGTGCCCTTTTTTCGTTTTCTTCGATGCGTTCGAAGAACAGCCGCGCAAGGCTGCTGAATCCGCATGCCGGCCAGGAGATCAAAAACCACATGCACGAGAATGCCGGACAAACCTGTCCGAGGATGTTTCCGTACATTCCGGAATAGTCCCAGACGTTCCAGCCAAGCAGAAGGTTGACGATTACCCCGACGGCAAATTCCACCCCGGTGATGACGGCACATCCGAGCGCACAGCGGAACGCCATGCTGCGGTCCCGCAGGCGATGGTTGAGCAGATGGATGGCCAGAACACAGATCCCGCCCGCAAGAGTCATGCTCCAGTGGGTAAAACCGCGCCACATCATCTCGATCAGCCCGTAGATCACACCTCCGGCGAGAAACATGCAGATGTACTCCGCTTTTCTTATCATAAAAATCACCCCTGTTATGGTTTGACGCAAGACAGGGGTGATATTCATTCCGGGAAAATTAATTAAAAGATGCGCTTCTCTTAATACTTTCTCTGCTGACGTTCCTGATGGCGTTCCGCTTCGAGCTGGTCAAGAAGTTCGTTGCGCGCCTTGTTTTCTTCTTCTTCGGATTCCTGATAGTCCATCTTTTCGGTGAAACCCGCACGTACGCCCTTGATGAGGCAGGGAGTGGTGAGGATCATGCAGATGACCATCGCAAGCATACGCCAGCCGAACGCGACCTTGATGCCTTCGTTGATGCTGCGTTCCGCACGGCAGAGGAAAATACCGAGATACTTAGCAGGGCCGATGATGAAGTCGATGTTCATGACAACGCCGACAAAAATGTAGACGAACACGGCAACCGCAACGGAAACTGCGAGATAACGCATGTCGAGCTTGCGGTCGTAGCCGTTCTGGAACGCGATCATCGCGTCGTTTTCGCCGGCCTTCTTTGCGAAGATCACGCCGCCGATACAGAGGGTTGCGAGACCGATCGCGGTATTGATAAGGTTCTGCGCGTCATACACGACCTGGCTGCCGGTAGAGCTTTTTGCGATCGCCACACCGAAAATACCGGCCGGAATCATGCTGATGATATACGACATTACGCCGAGGACACAGAGGAACACGAACAGAAGCAGTCCCTGAATCGCCGCCTGTTTGGTGCGCTCCTTATACATTCCGTTCTTGAACGTTGCGTTCATGTCAGCCGGCGCATTGCTTTTTTCTTTTGCCATACCGTTTACCCTGCCCGTGTATTACAGGCATCCTTTCTTGAAATGTGGTGTTATAGAACTTCAGCGGAATACCCCAGAACGGGGCATTCCGCAAGAATTCCGAATAAAATTTTATTTGGTTCCGCCGTCGGAAGGAGCTTCGATGGCATTCGCGTCCGTCTTCGGAGTACCGAGATACTCGGGAAGCTGCATGCCTGCCATGTCAAAGAGTTCCGTAAGCGGGGGAACGCTCTTGTAGAGACCGGAGATGAAGTCTGCCGTCGTACCCTTGCCGCCGTCGGACTTTGCACCGCTGTCCCAGACAGTGATCTTGTCGATCTGGAGATTCTTGATCGCTTCGACCTGGATACGGGTAACTTCTTCGAGCTTGTCGGCGATCATGAGACGGATCGCGTCGTTCGCTTCGCCGCCCGCAGACTGGACGAGTTCGCGGAAACCTTCCGCCTGCTTCATGAGGATTTCCTTCGCACCGTTTGCTTCCGCCTGCATCTTGAGGAGCGTTGCGTCCGCTTCACCCTTTGCCATACGGCGTACCTGTTCGGCTTTTGCTTCGGCTTCGAGTTCGAGCTTCTTCTTTTCGATTTCGGTCTTGATGATGACGTCCGCTTCGAGCTTCGCCTGTTCGAAGTGCGCACGCGCTTCTTCGGCTGCTCTCTTTGCTTCGTAGGATTCTTCTTCCGCTCTTGCCTTCGCGATGTTTTCGGCAGCGACCGCACGCTTCTGGGCTTCCGCTTCCTTTTCACGTCTGAGGGCGTCGGATTCCGCGATCAGAGCTTTTGCTTCGTTTTCACCGGTGATCGCTTCGGAATTGGACTTCGAAACGGAGATACGTCTGTCACGTTCCGCTTCCGCAGAACCGATCGCACCGACGCGTTCCGCTTCTGCGACGGAGATCTTCGCATCGTTGATCGCCTTTGCAGCTGCTTCCTGACCAAGCGCTACGATGTAGCCGGATTCGTCGGTAATGTCGGTGACATTGACGTTGATGAGACGGAGACCGATCTTCTTGAGTTCGGTTTCGACATTGGAGGAGACCGCTTCAAGGAACTTGTCACGGTCGGAGTTGATTTCTTCGATATCCATTGTCGCGATGATCAGACGCATCTGACCGAAGATGATATCTTCCGCGATCTGCTTGATCTCGTCAATCTTGATACCGAGGAGACGTTCGGCTGCGTTCTGCATCACGCCGTTTTCCGTGGAAATACCGACAGTGAAACGGGAGGGAACGTCAACACGGATGTTCTGCTTGGACAGCGCATTACGGAGGTCTACCTGGATGGACATCGGGGTCAGATCGAGGTATTCGTACGCCTGAATGACGGGCCAGATGAACGCCGCACCGCCGTGGATACACTTGGCGGAACGCTGGGAACCGTCCTGAGCGGTGCCGACTTTACCGTAGATAACGAGAACCTTATCGGACGGGCACTTGCGGTAGCGCGACAGGATCACAATCAGAGTCGTGAGGACGAGAAGCACAACGACGCAGGTCAGAAGAAGGACTGCGGGATTCATTCCCATGGTTGCTGCAGTCAGAAATAGTTTCATAGCTTAACTCCTTTTTGTATATTATAGCATATTTCCCGACAAATTGCATCGGTTTTTTCTATCTTTTCTTTGGGTATAGCGTAAAAATAATTCCGTATTTTTTGTTAGGATTTCATAAACGGACTTTTATTTCACCAGCGGCTCCACGACGACCATACCGTTTTCGTTGGTCGAAACGACACGGACGGATTCGCCGGTGGCGAGCTTGCGTCCGGAAGTGGTCATGGCATCGACTTCGATGAAGCGTTCCTGCATGGTGAGGTTGATCTTGCCGTTCCCCTTCATGTCCGCAGGAATCGGAATGTACACGGTGCCGACCTTGCCGATGGCATAACCGAGATCGAGCGTACCGTTCTGCTGGAGCTTCATGGCGAGCTTCATGAGATATGCGATACCGACGAGCGCCATAAAGCCGAACGCCGCCGCAAGGATCACGGTCACGGTGATGTTGATACCGGATTCGTACATGACGAGTCCGCTCCATCCGCCGACGGCCGCCATCGCCATGATGCCGCGGAGCGAAAACAGCGCAAGTCCGTCCCCGCCGCCGTCACCGGGCGTATCGCCGACACCGTTTCCGGTGATGTCTACACCGTCCGCGTCGATGTCGTCCCCGCCGATCCCGCAGAGCAGCAGGATGGTCTGAACGACCAGCACGAGAGTGGAAGGAACAGCGATCAGTGCAAAGATCTGACCAACTAAGTCCATATTATTCCACCATTCAATCATAAATGTCACTCCTTTTAATAAATGGAGTTTCCCGGGGAAAAACTTTTTGAAAAAAGTTTTTCCCCGGACCCCTTTTCAAAAACTTTCAGGCTGTTGTTTTGACAAAGTTCGGTTTAAATCGTATGTTTTTTACGTTCATCGGCGGTTCTGGCGCGACCAGCGCATGGCGTTGAGGTGCTGCTGGGATACAACGCCGCTTCCGCCCGCACCGAATCCTCCGGCTGCCCACCGTCTGCGGATCACGCAGATCGCGTACGTGTAGATGACCGAGAACAGGATCAGATGGATCACAAATCCGAGGATCGGATGTACCAGAATCACAAACACGTTGATCGGGATCAGCGCGAAGCAGATTTCGTTTCCGACTCCGGCAAGAGTCAGAATCATCGACAGACCGAGGGAGAAATAAACGAGGATATAAACGACGATGTCCGTCGTAATGGCTTCCGTCATGTCGGCTTTCATGCCCTGATACGGCGTTTCGCGGTGCTTCCGGATGAATTCCGTTTCCAGTTCGTCGTTCTGGAAGTGGCGCACCCAGAGAAGCGCGATGTAAAACACCAGATGGTAGATTGAGAACAGGACGATCGCTCCGATGCCTTTCGATTCGTCCTCTGCGGAACTCAGCGCAGCCGCGCCGAAGATCGCCGTGAAGAGAACAACGAGCCATGTAATTCCCACGGCAAGCGCGACATGGAGGATCGGTTTCCAGAGTTTATCAACTTTCATAACTTTTTTACCCTTCCGCGCCAAGCAGTCTGCAGAAGCCTGCGGCGCTGTAGATGTGACAGCCTTCGTAGAAGTCGCCGTCGGCGATAAGTTCGGTCTGGCTTTTGTTCACGCGGAGCATCTCCACGGAAATGGGGTTGATGCAGAGGATCCGGCGGATACCGCCGTCCTCGGGAAATTCGATGGGCTTTGTCGTAACGTCGGAAGTCTCAAAATGATCGTCCGCCCGGTAGATTTTCGGAACGAGAGATTTGCGCACCTTCTCGTTCCACCAGTGGGCTCCCTTGGTGGGATAGCGGGTATTCAGGTAGATGGGATTGAAATTCGAACGGGTCGTGAAGCGGGTAAGTCCGTCAAAGACGTACGTTTCCTTCCGGTTGACGCATGCGAACAGCTTGACGCTGTAGACGTCCGTGCCGGTTTCGACGAGGAGTTCGGGACGGGTCGTCCGGAAGAAAACCGAGCGGTACAGCGGTGCGGTCACGGTCAGGCGGTGACCGTTTTCGCGGCAGATTTTCTTCAGCTTCGCAGCAAATGTCATACGCTTGAACACCGCACGTATGTACTTCAGCGATTTGTACAGCAGCAGCGCCGCAGCGATAAGTAGGACGAGGGTCACAAGAAATTCCGTCCAGGAACGGACGACGGAAAAAGCTGCTTCACGGTTCAGTTCGGAGAGAGTCCGGTCGCTGTTCATATTACACAATTCCTCAATAAATATTATTGTTCAAAAATCCAGCGGTCGTATGAATCAAATTCGGGTAACCTCAGCGTTTTCGTTTCGGATCCGCGCCGAGCGCGTCGAGCGTATCGTCGGCAACGGATTTGACGAGTGCGGCATAATACGTGATGACCACGATCCGGATTCCCGCCGCAAGACGGCGTTTCGCACCTGCGGAGACTTCTTCGTAATCCGCAAGGACATTTTCGATCATAGGTTCCAGATCGTTGAGTCCGGCGGAATCCGGGGATGCAACACGTTCCAGTGTTTTGCAGATGTAATCGTAGAACTGGCTTTCCGTCACGATGCGGTCGCGCTCATCCTCGCCGTTGACATAGGTCAGCAGGAAAATGACACGGGAAAGCTGCATGGTATCGCGCATCATATTGATGATGAGGATGCGTGCGAGCTGTTCCTTGTCGTAGGTCTTTTTGGTGGGATTTCCGACCCAGCCGCGCTTGACCCAGTTCTGCAGGGTTGTGCCGTCGATGCCGGAGATCTCACGGATCTGCCCGAGCATGATGCCGTTCGTAATGTAGAAAACCTTGTTCAGAAAATTCATCCCGGTAGCGTTGTCCATTTTCTCTTTTTCGAGAATCGTGCCGGGAATATTTTTCAGGTTCACTCCGGTTCCCTCCTTTCCGTGATGATATATTCTTTATGGCTATATTATATCATACGTTCACGTGACTGTCAAGGAGTTTCCGATCATTTGATAAAAGGCAAAAATATTTTTAATAAAATCCGTTAAATAATAAAAAATAAACTTGATTTTTGCGATTTGATACGATATAATAAATCCCATCACACATACAGAGGCAAACTGACATGTACTTTACAGACAGCAATGAAAAAATGATCTTTGCGCAGAACAGCGATCCGAACGGAATGCTGGACTGCACGCTTGCCGGAGTTACGTATCCCAACCCGGAATACCGTATCCCGCGCCATCCGTCAAGCGAATATGTATTCGAGTACGTGATCTCGGGTACGGGGCACATCGAATACAGCGGCGAAGTGATCGACGTCCATGCGGGAATGTTCTACTACATCCGGAAGGGAGCGAACGTGGTCTACTATGCGGATCCCGAAAACCCTTTTGAAAAAATCTGGATCAACATCGACGGACTTCTTGTCGACCGGATGACGGATCTGTTCCTGCTCGGCGAAGTGTACACGGCAGAAGTGAACGTCATGCGGCAGTTTCTCGAAATCCACGACCGGCTGGAACACATGACTCCCGGCAACTCCTCGGAGACCTGCAAGCAGATTTCCTGCCTGCTCTACGAACTGCTGATGGAGGTCCGCAGGACAGAATTCTTCCCTGACACGCAGGACAAAAATTCCCTTGACGAGCGCATCCGTGCCTACATCGATTCCAATCTCTACGCCGATATCTCTCTCGATATCATGGCCGAACATTTCGGCATAACCAAAATGCACATTATCCGCGTCTTCAAGCGGAAGTTCAGCATCACTCCGATGCAGTACCTGATCGACAAGAAAATCAGCGTCGCCAAAAGTCTTCTCTGCGGCACGGTCATGCCCATCAAGGAGATCGCCGCCCTGCTCCGTTACTCCAACACCCAGCATTTTTCCAGTTCCTTCAAAAGCGCCACCGGTGTCACTCCCAACAAATACCGCCAGGCGAAGCATGAGTGAAAAAAATGTAGTTCCCGGGGGAAAAACTTTTTGAAAAAAGTTTTTCCCCCGGACCCCTTTTTCAAAAACTTTTCAACAAAAAAACAAGACAGAGAGAGTGCAGATTTGAAGTTGCGGAATTGCTGCAAAGCATACAGCCGTTTTGTCACTTCAAGCATGCAGTTTCTTTGTCTTGTTTTTTAGTATAAAAGTTTTTGAAGATGGGGTTCGGGGAAGGAACTTTTTTCAAAAAGTTCCTTCCCCGAGAAATTTATCCCCCCAAAAACTCCGCCTGTTTTGCGAAATATGCCAGAACGCCGTCACGGATCCCTTCCGCCGCCTTGCGGATGCCGTCGCCGTTCACCATTTTTTCGTATTCCTCTACCGAAGTGATGAAGCCGACTTCAATAAGAGCCTGCGGAAATTTCGGATTGCGGCACATGGCAAGCGCCTGATAATCCGAGCTGCGGAAATTCCGTCCGAGGGATTTCGCCACTGCCGGTCCGATGCAGTCAGCAAGAAGATGACCGCTGTCCATGCACCAGAGCGCAAGCGTACCGCGCACACGGGTCGCGTCGGTCGTATAACCGATCGAATTCTGATGGATTGAAATGCAGAGGTCGGGTTCCCGTTCTTCAAGGAAATCCATACGTTCGTAGAGGGACATTGTGACGTCGGCTTCGCGGGTGAACTCGATCTCCGCACCGAGTTCATCCAACAGAAACGCCGTCTCGATCGTGATTGACAGATTCAGATCCTTCTCGCGGATCTGCTGAGTGCCGCTGATATACGCTCCGGGCGCTCCCGGTTCGTATCCGCCGTGACCGGCATCAAGAACAATAGATACTCCCTCAAGCGGCTTTTCTGCCGACAGATCAACCTTCAGGGGATTGCGCAGGCAGACGATCACACGACCGGTTTCATACCGGAGGTCAAATCCGTAAAAGTTGAGGGGATCGTACAGCGTAAAGGCATAGCGTACTTTTTCATCGAGCCGTACCACCTCGCAGGACCGGATCAGCGGATTTTCCCCGATCTCCGGTTCCGGTGCCAATGCCGCGTCCATGTTGTAAAACGTCACGACGAAGCGGCCGTCTTCCTCGATGCAGCCGTTGTACGCCGGTTTATCCGCGCAGGTCAGCCGGAATTCCGTCGTTCTGCCCATGTTTTCCACTTCCGCCGCTTCGATCACGGACAGCTCCGCCGCCGGATAATCGTCCGTTTCTTCCACATCGTCTTCCGAAACATAGCCGCCCATACGGAGGTGATAGAACCCGTTCCGCTGAGAGACGACATAGTCGGTCATTCCCGCCGACTGAACGGTATAGTCGTTGTAATAAGAACTGGATTCCGTGATTTTCAGATGCGTGTAGTCCGCCAGCGTGCGAACCGCCAGTTTCGCGTCTTCCCCGAGGATGCGGACATTCGTCCCGTCCGCTGTTACCGTACCCGATGCATGCCTGGCAGTATACCGTACCGCGCCGGCGTCAAGCAGCTCCCCCGGCATCGCCTCAGGAAGCTTTGCGTTTGCACCGTAAATCACGGCAATATAACCGTCTTCGGATGTTTCGTTTTTAGGTTTTTCCAGCGGAACCAGTTCGGTCACTTCTCCGCCGATGTCCACAGATACTTCGCTGTCATATGCCGCAACGCACGATACCCACAATTCGTTTCCGGAGGTTGTGACCTTCTGAGACGGGTATGTCCCCGTAACGGACAGCGTATCGATGATGCGGTCGGGTGTCTCCGGTTCTTTCGCCGGCGGTTCCGTCACCTGTCCGGTGATTATCCCGCGGGTGATCCTGTAGGTATACCGGATACCATTCTGCTCAAAGACAAACTCGTTCTCTCCCGGCTCCAGCGTCACGTAAACACTGAAATAACCGCTCTTCGTCCGTCCGACGCGCTGACCGTTCATCGTCAGGAGATAATACGGGTCGGACATGCCGATGATATAAGTGGAGCCTTCCGTGGTCGAGGAATTGTTTTCCGGCGACGAGAAGGTCACTCCGTGACCGTTCGACTGAATCGGTGTGTAGATGATTTCATTTTCAAATGCTTTCTTCACGTCATCGGACGCGCCGTTCGCGTTGCGGTTGATTTCATCGTAACCGTAGAAAATGCTTCCGCGGTAATATTTCTCGCTCCGCGCGAAGGTGACCTGTTCGGTCAGTTCCCCCTGCGGATCCGTCCATTCACCGTCCTCATAACGGTAGGATGCATGGGAAACGTACAGTTTCACGTCGCTGCCGTCAAGCTGTGCGTTCCACCAGCGGGTCACGACGTCATACGGCGCAGACTTGGTATCGAATGTCCAGTAGATCTGAGGGGATATGTAGTCGATATATCCGCCGTGGATCCACGCAAGAGCGTCACAGTAGAGGGAATGATAGGCTTCAAGACTGGTGGTATTGCTGCCGCCGTTTTTGCCGTTGTTGTTCTGCCATACCGCGAACGGCGAAATACCGAACACACATTCCGGATCGGTGTCGTGTACTGCACGGTAGCACAACTCGACCAGCTGATTGATATTGGCACGGCGCCAGTCTCCGATGTTGTCGTAGCCGTCTCCGTAGAGCCGGAACTCATCGTCGTCGTCAAATTCTTCCTGTCTGCCGAAGGAATTGTTCACCGGATAGGGATAGAAATAGTCGTCGAACACAATTCCATCGACGTCATAGTTCGCGACAATCTCCTTCACCCCGTCCGCAACATACTGCCGTACATCGGGAATTCCGGCATTGAGATAGAGTTTGCCGTCCGCATAGGGTACCGTCCAGCCCGGATGTTCCTTTGCGGGACTGCCTTCCGGGAGTGCGGAAATGTCATGCGAACTCATCGTCACACGGAGAGGATTGACCCATGCGTGAACGAAAATATTCCGACGGTGTGCCGCATCCACAATATATTCAAGAGGGTCAAAGACAAGCGTGCCGGTGGTGGAAATATTCTTTGAGACCGGGAACATCTCGCTTTTGTACAGAGCATCACAGGTCGGGCGCACCTGAAAAAAGATGGTATTCAGGTTGTTTTCCGTACAGGTATCCAGAATGGCGTCGATCTCCGCCTGCAGTTCCCCCGCAGAGAGATCGGTTTTCGAGGGATAATCAATATTGTACACAGAAGCGATCCACACGCCCCGCACTTCGGAATCGGGGTTTATGATGTGTGTGGTAGGACGGTTTCCGTAGTCATAGCGCATCGGAGCAACAGTCATGGTGTAATCCTCTTTCAGACCGCAGGAGGCAAAGATGAGCAGAACCATCACTGCCAGTGCTGCAAGAATGAAACACTTTCTTTTTATCATTCGTACATCCTTTCGGGGTATTCCGACAATTCTCTATTTTGTATTGTACCACAAACATGAAACGGAATCAAGCGGGTGACGTCAATGTTCACGATTTACTCTATTATTATATTTTACCGAAAACCGAAAATATACAGTTTCATAAAAACGGCGTAAAAAATCCCTGCAGTTTCCTGCAGGGATCCCCCTGTGCTTCCGGCTCTATCCCTCATAAATCTCCGCCAGATGCTTCAGTTTCATATATTCTCCCGGATCCGCGCTTTCACTGTTGATCGTGAGTTCGAAATGCACATGCGCCTCCTCCGCACTCTCAATCAGCGCGGTTTCTCCGGATGCACCGATAACCTGACCTCTCTTCACTTCATCCCCGTTCTTCACAAGATTCATCGAATCCTCGGACAGACCCTTGTACCGGGTGACCGCACCGCCGGAATGCTGTACCCCGACCGTCACTCCCATCATCGGATCGCTGTACACTTCACAGACCATACCGTCCGCCGCCGCAAGAACCGGTGTACCCGCGGAGCAGGCGATGTCAACCCCTCGATGGATCCGGTAGTCGTTCATGGTATAGGAGAAAACGGGAACCTCCGCGCTGTACCCCTTGATAACGAAGTTGTCCACCGGCGCACTGAATTCCGGAAGAGTATCACCGGGGCTCTGCATTGCGGAAACTTCTTTTCCGTCCTGTTCAGGCGCCGCGGATTCCTGCTGTACCTCTTCCTTTTTTTCGGTTTCGTTTTTCTTCGAACCGTTCAGAGACTCCTTTTCTGTTTCGTCCGTTTTGCCGGATGCAGTCTTTTCCGTCGGTGCAGAGGACGTTTCGGCACCGTTTTTTTCCTCTGTAAGTGATTCGGTTTCCATCGGAGGGAGTTCGTTTCCGTTTTTCCTGTTCGCGCCTCCCGTCACGGCTATAAGAATGGCCGCGGCAGTAAGAAGAACGATAAGTGCGGCAAGAAGAATACGGTTCTGTTTTTTGATGGTAGTGTTCAAGATTCTGATCCTTTCGTGTATCACGTGATGCTTGGAAGACCTCGGAATATCCCCCGGTATCTTCGTGGTCATCATTAGTTTTGCCAGCCAGCGGAAGATTATTCAGGAAAATATAATTTTTGTGCGGCACGCCGTATCTGCGGATCTTCCAGAAGTGAGAGAGGGATGCCACGCAACACTGCTCAAAAGAAAACGTCAATCTTCCCTGACAGACTTGACAAAACAAACCGGATGATGTATAATTGTACGACGATCGGGGTGTAGCGCAGTTGGTAGCGCACTTGGTTTGGGAGCAAATCACCGCTGTGCCGCAGTCTCCGGGGAAGGTTGAGTTTTCGCTGTTATTCTCGTTTTTTCTCCCGTTTTCGGGCAGGTTGAACGTGGAAAAGGAAAGCTGACCACAGTTTTGACCACAATTGAATATGTTTTTCGGGGTGTTGCCTAATGGTAAGGCGCTTGGTTTGGGACCAAGATCGCGCAGGTTCGATTCCTGTCACTCCGATGATTGATGTGTGTCTGTTTTGAATACGGTCACAGAAAAACGAGAAAACGGAGATTTCGTGAGATTTCTCCGTTTTTTCATATTTAAAGCTTTTTTATATTTTGGATAGATTCGTACTTTCAAACTGACTTATGAGGAAACTTCTCCGTTTTCCGGCGTATAGGTAATCTCCTCTGCCGCCAGCATGGCATCCGTACCATTCCACGATGTTACTTCATAATATGCATCGTATTTGGTGGTATGGGAGTCGTTCCAGACATCGGTGTATTCCCAGCGGTTGCCCCTACAAAGCGGGAACCATCCTTCACCACCACGGATTTCATAATCTGACAGCAGGTAACACCGACTCTCTCTTCCTTTTTGTCCGTTTGTTACAACTTTTTGACAAACCAGGCCGATTCCCTCACAAAAATAAATCGTACTGTAATAGGAAAACGGCGGCCAGGAACCGCGACCGGGATATTCTCCGCGAACTTCATACACACGACAATTACCAAATACTCCCGCCGGAGTTTCAGCAGTCGCTTGATCCTCTTTGAATGTGTATGTTACATGTCCGCAAGAGGAAACTTTCGATTCCCCAAGTGCAAGTTCTGTATCAAGAATACAACTATCACATCTGCTGAAATCACGCAAACGAGTATCCTCAAAAATTATGCCCGGATTCTCGCAATAATAAAGTGAACCATTGATATTCTTGATGTGTTCTCCTCTGGTGGTCGGTATACTGCCCGGTGTGGCAAGCATCTTATTCCAAGCCGAAACAGCCGACACTGCATTGGCATAATAGTCACTGGCAGGCTCAAGAAGTTCCTTTGCCTGTTTGACTGTCTCTAAAGCCTCCTCATACCGTCCCTCCCAAAAGTATTCAAATGCCATCATTAAATAGACATAGCCTACACTTAAAGAGAAATTGTGTTTCTGTAAATACGGTATTTGTACCTCACGCATAAAGTCGATCTTCTCCTGACCATCCAGATGGTAGTTTTCCCAGCTGGTGAAATGACACATCATCATATCATTGTGCCCATCCAGGATGGCTTGCTTCCAACGGGACATCCGCGCTTCACTGCGCTCCAACTGAACTCCTATGTTGAGGATCGATGCGAGCAGGTAATTCTTCCGCTCATCCTGCAATCCCTCAACAGCTTCCAGCGCCAACTGATATGCTTCCTGTAAGCCTTGGTGGTTGTTTTTCATCTGACACAATTCCAGCTCCTGTATCTGCTTCATCACGCGAGCCACAAGCATGTTATCATCAGCAGCTTTATTCTTCTTATTCACAACACCAAATCCTTTCTGTAATTGTTTTCTTCCCTCACTCAAACGCCATTTGACCGTTCCTTCAGGAACACCAAGACGAGCGGATATTTCTTTTACAGAGAGCCCTGTGAAATAGTGAAGCTTGATTGTTTCCCTGACGGCATCGCTCAGTAGTTCCACTTCAGCATGGAGCTGCTCGAAGATAACATCTTCAAATATATCCTCCAAGCCCCCGCCTTGATCGTCAAAATCAAACTCCTGATTTTCGTAGTTGGTCAGGCTGAACATTGGTCCAAACCGACTGTCACGCATCACTGTCTTTTTTGCGTAATTTTTCGCAATGGCACAAACATAAGAACCAAACTTATCCTGCACTGTCAGGGATTTCAGCTGCAGCCATGCCGCCACAAACGCTTCCTGAGCAGCATCCTCTGCGCTGTAATGGTTTCTGGTTATTTTATAGGCAGTTCCTAATACAGCTCTCTTATGCCTCACGACCAGTTGTTCAAATGCACCGCTATCTCCGCAAAGAGTCAACTCTACCAAGCGTTTGTCACATTCATCCTTGTACATAGGCAAAAAATCCCCCTTCCTTCATAACTTAATCTTCAAATGAACATCTGCTTAACCTTATCATGAATCAGTCAAGCCTCTGTTGTTTGGTGAGTTCACCTATATGTTATAGGAATTTTAAAAAAGGTTGGATAGAAGGAAAAATATTTATCAATAATTTTCCCGCTTATATCAAAAACAATTATGCCACAAAACGGCGAATTATTCAATATCTCCTGATGACCAATCACCTGTGCAAATGCCTCAGAGTGACCGAAACAGTCACTCCTTTAGCTTTTCTCTCCTACACAGAATGACTATCGGTTTAACCTATAGTCATTCCGCTTTTTCATTGCTTACTGCGTATCAATTTCAAAAGCCAGCAATGCAGAACGATTTACCATCAAGCAGCTTGAACGTACAAAGAAAAGTCTGGAATCGCGGCTTGCTAAATTGCAGGATGATACCCGCAAGGATGATGTGATTACGTTTGAGCAGCTTGGCGTTGATAGATTGTATGTAGACGAAGCACATAGTTTTAAGAACTGCTTCCTCTACACAAAAATGCGGAATGTCGCCGGACTTTCAACCTCGGATTCACAGAAATCTTCTGATATGCTTATGAAATGCCGGTATCTTGATGAAATCACGGGTAATAAAGGCGTAGTTTTCGCTACGGGTACGCCAGTATCGAATTCCATGACGGAATTGTTTGTTATGATGAGATATCTTCAGCATGATACTTTAGAGAAAAAGCACCTGAATCACTTTGACGCATGGGCATCTACCTTCGGTGAAACGACCACCGCCATTGAACTGGCACCGGAAGGAACCGGCTATCGTGCGAGAACGAGGTTTGCGAAATTCTTCAATCTTCCGGAACTCATGAATCTGTTCAAGGAAGCGGCTGACATCAAGACTGCCGATCAGCTTCACCTGCCCACCCCCACGCCGGTCTATCACAATGTTGTGGCGCAGCCGACAGAAGTTCAGCAGGCGATGATGACGGAATTATCGGAACGTGCAACCAAGGTTCACTCCGGAACGATTGACCCGTCGGTCGATAATATGCTCAAGATTACGTCGGACGGACGAAAACTCGGGCTGGATCAGCGGATCATCAACCCCAATCTGCCGGACGATCCCATGAGTAAGGTGAACCTGTGCATCGACAACATCCATCAAATTTGGACAGATACTCAGACGGAGAAACTGACTCAGCTTGTGTTCTGCGATATCTCGACACCCAAAGGAAAGACAGCGGACAAAGTTTCCGGAAAAGCGGTGGATACAGAGGTTCACGGAATTGTTGGAACGATTGACAATGACCTTCCCGATGAGAAACCCTTCACAGTGTATGAGGATATCCGGGACAAGCTGATTGCCCGCGGAGTTCCGGCGAGTGAAATTGCTTTCATCCATGATGCTGACACGGAAGTAAAGAAAAAAGAGCTGTTCGCAAAAGTCCGGAGCGGACAGGTACGCGTTCTTCTTGGCAGTACCTCAAAGATGGGCGCAGGCACGAATTGTCAGGACAGGCTTATTGCTTTGCACGATCTCGACTGTCCGTGG